>NZ_PNCO02000001.1:3820000-3892500 GCF_005886105.2 Pseudoalteromonas galatheae | reverse complement strand
CGTTCAATCTGAGCCATGATCAAACTCTTCAATTAAAAGTTTTTTTGAAACCTAAGTTTCATGCTCATTGAATTCTGATTTTGATACCTTTCGGTATCGAATTGACTGTGCTGAATAAACTATGTTTATTCTGTTGGTCACTCAGTTCAATTGAGACTCTAAATTTGTTTGCGTCATCTAGCGAACTAGAATCTGCTGTTAGAACTCAATCTGTACGAGTGCCCACACAGATGATTGCTTCATATTTTTAAAGAACATTTCGAAACATTTCGTTGTTTCGAGGGATGTGCATTCTAAGCATTCCCGATTTTTTGTCAACACTTAATTTTTAATTTCTTTAGCAGAAGTTTCGAACTTAAGTTTTACTTGACGCTAACTCGCTGCTGCTTTGCTTTTCAGCGTAGCGCCCCGTGTCAGTGGGTCGCATTATAGGGCGATCCGATTTTAGTGCAACCCTTTTTTTAAAAAAATTGCGAAAAACAGATCGTTTGGATAGAAATCACTCTAAGACAGTTATTTTTGCATGTTTTACAAACAAAAAGAGCGCTAAATGCGCTCTATTTTTAATTCCCAACCGAATTTTGATAGGTAAGCCGCTTCTTGAACGAGCTCCGCTAACATCAATGGGTGAAGAGATAGCCAAGGATCGGGCATTTGCATAGTCAGGGACTTTTTCTCTTCATTGTTAGCTTGAACTGTTACTTTAGGTAGAACATCGTCTTTTCTACGCATAGATAGCAAAACACCAAGTCGAACTACAACGCATAACAGCTTAGCGAATTCAAAGTGACAACCTAATCGATCAAAGTCTTTGGCAACAAGGTCGGCTCTGTGATTTTTAACGATAGCAACGATAATATCTTTTTGCGCTTTGCTATATCCAGGCATCGAAGTATTCGCCAATATATAGCCGCTGTGTCTGTGGTACTGTTTATAGTCAATCAGTAAGCCTATTTCATGAAGAGATGCGATTGCCTTTGCCAAGTGAAAACTCGTTTGTTCATCCAGACCCCAGCTCGATGACACTTGGGCGATAATATCAGACACCACTTCGTATACTCGCAGCGCCTGCTCGGCATCAACATGATAACGCTGAGTGAAACCATCCAATGTGCGCTGACAGATATCAACAGCCTGAAAGTCAGGGATCATACTATAAAGTACACCCTCACGAAGTGCGCCACCGGCAAGACCCATAGATTGAATACCCAATGATTTGAATAGTGCAATCAAAATTGCCAGGCCCGATACAAAGACTAAACGGCGCTCTTCAATTAACCCAGGTAAAGTTAGCGCAGCCACCGTTTCACATTCAATTGCCTTAAGCTTTACTTCTTCCAACTTGTTTAGCGTCAGTTGTTCATTCTCGCCCATCGCAGCGAAAATTTCCTGAATGGCTTGAACAGTACCAGACGCGCCAATAGCTAACTCCCAGCCAAGCTTTTTATATTTGGCTTGAATAGGCTGTATTACCTGCTTTGCAGCCTGCTCTGCAGTGTCAAAATTTTCGAGACTTAATAGGCCATCGCTGAAATACCTATCTAGGTATGTCACACAGCCCATATTTAAGCTTTTATACAGTAAGGCATCAAAGCCTTTTCCGATCACGACTTCGGTACTCGCGCCACCGATATCAATAACGAGTTGCTTACCTTGACAGGCAGATGTGTGAGCGACACCTTTATAAATGGTTTTTGCTTCCACTTCCCCACTTATCACATTTACCTGATGATTAAGGATCTGCTCCGCTTTTTCGATAAATGTGTGAGCATTAGTAGCCAAACGCAATGTCGCTGTCGCGACAATACTGACGTTTTGCTTGGGGATATCTTGTAAGCGCTCTGCGAACAAAGCCAGGCATTCCCACCCTCTTTGCATCGCTTCAAGCGACAATTCATTTTGGTCATTAAGCCCAGATGCCAACCGCACCTTCCTTTTCACACGGCCGATTGTGTGAATACCGCCTGCCATATGTTTCGCGATCAACATATGAAAGCTGTTAGAACCTAAGTCTATTACAGCGTAAATATCTTCCTTCGAAGCAGTCTTTGCCACTTTTAAAACCTCAACAAATCGCTTTAAGCGCTTACTACTTTACACTCCAAGTTTACTTGGATTGTGGTTTCCTATAGCCACCTGTTCGGCGACCACCACCACGTTGTTTGTTACTACTATTGCCATGACCTGAATGACGACGTTTATTTACTTGCGGTGCACGCAAATCGGTCAATAGTGCTGTTTTATCATAATGAGAAACAGGAATTGCATGTTCTATGTATTCCTCTATCTCATGCAGATTATAGGCATATTGTTCACATGCGAAACTAATCGCATGCCCAGACGCACCAGCTCGGCCTGTCCGGCCAATACGATGAACGTAGTCTTCTCTGTCATCCGGCAAATCAAAGTTGAACACGTGACTTACTTCAGGAATATGTAAACCTCGCGCTGCAACATCCGTCGCAACCAGTAAATCAACATCGCCACGCGTAAACTGCGCTAGAATTGATTGACGTTTCTTTTGGTTCACATCTCCAGTAAGCAAGCCTGCACGGTGGCCATCCGCTTTCAGCCATTCATATACGTTTTCACAACTGTGCTTAGTATTAGCAAAAATAATTGCCTTCTCTGGCCACTCTTCCTCAATCAAAGTCAACAGTAAAGGTATTTTGTCCTCTGTTGACGGATGAAATAGCTCTTCTTGAATACGTTTGCCCGTTTTAACATCCGGCTCAATTTGTACATGAATAGGATTGGTCATGTGTTCGAATGCTAACTCTTGCACTCTGTATGACAATGTTGCAGAAAATAATAGATTTAATCGCTCTTCACGACCTGGCATACGATTGAACAAATAGCGAATGTCTTTGATAAAACCTAAATCAAACATTCGGTCTGCTTCATCTAGCACAACCACTTCGATATCATTGAGGTTATAAGCACCCTGCTTATAAAAATCGATTAAACGTCCAGTCGTTCCGATTAGTATATCCGCGCCTTTTTCCAGTTGAGCCCGTTGTTTTTCGTAATCTTCGCCACCATATACTAGGGCAAGCTTAAGATCACAACGTGGCGCAATGACTTGCGCGTCCTTATGTATTTGGATAGCCAACTCTCGAGTCGGTGCCATAATAATTGCACGAGGTTGCGTTTTTTTATCCTTTTTGGTCTGCAATAGGCGATGACAGGTCGCGGTCAAAAACGCAAGAGTTTTGCCCGTACCAGTTTGTGCCTGGCCCGCGATATCGCGGCCTTCACAGATGTAAGGTATACACTTTGCTTGGATTGGCGTACAAAATTCGAAGCCATTTTCCTGTAAACCGGCGACCACTTCCGGTGCTAAAGCAAAGTCGTTGAATTTTTTATTGGTCAAATGTGTCTTAGTCATAGCAATAAAGCATAACGTTTAAACTTGCAATAAGAAACAAGAGTGTTTAAATACGCATTAAATATTTCGCCTAATTCTAACGGAGAGCGTAATGAGCGACAAAATTATCCAACTAACTGATGACAGCTTTGAAGCTGACGTAATTAAATCTGACAAGCCTGTACTAGTAGATTTCTGGGCAGAATGGTGTGGCCCTTGTAAAATGATTGCGCCTATCCTTGATGAAGTTGCAGAATCACACGGTGACCGCGTAGCGATCGGTAAACTAAATATCGATCAAAACGCTGGTACTCCACCTAAGTACGGTATCCGTGGCATTCCAACACTGTTACTATTTAAAGATGGTGCTGTAGCGGCAACTAAAGTTGGTGCTTTATCTAAGACTCAACTTGTTGAGTTCCTAGAAAACAACCTATAATTCAGGTTGTTACACACTCTGCGGCATAATTGCCGCAGATGTAGGCCTGATCTATATCATTTTTAATAGAATAAAATTTGTATAAACACTGGACGACCCGACGCCTAGCTGCTAACTTATAAAGCCACAAACCTTTAAGCTTTATCAAATCAACCTCTCTCGTGAAACTAACGAGAATGACAACTGTAATAAAGAACCCACCAATATGCATTTACGCGAATTAAAAGACAAGTCAATCAATGAACTTGTAAAACTTGCTGAGTCCATGGGACTTGAAAACGTAGCTCGTTTAAGAAAACAAGATATTATCTTTGCTATTTTGAAAGCGCACGCGAAAAGCGGCGAAAATATATACGGCGGCGGTGTTTTAGAAATTTTACAAGATGGCTTCGGCTTTTTACGTTCTTCAGAAGCATCTTACCTAGCTGGTCCTGATGATATTTATGTTTCCCCGAGCCAGATTAGACGTTTCAGCCTGCGTACCGGTGATACCATCAGTGGTTTAATCAGACCACCAAAAGATGGCGAAAGATATTTTGCATTATTGAAAGTTAATGAAGTTAACTTCGATAAGCCAGAAAACTCACGTACCAAAATCCTATTCGAAAACTTAACGCCTATTCATGCTAATGAGCGTATGGTGATGGAACGAGGAAATGGTAGTACAGAAGATATTACCGCTCGAGTACTGGACCTTGCTTCTCCAATTGGTAAAGGTCAGCGTGCACTTATCGTTGCACCGCCAAAAGCAGGTAAGACAATGTTGCTACAAAACATTGCTCAGTCCATCACATACAACAACCCAGATGCAACATTGATGGTACTACTCATCGATGAACGTCCAGAAGAAGTAACTGAGATGCAGCGCCTTGTTCAAGGTGAAGTTATTGCCTCTACGTTTGATGAACCAGCCAACCGCCACGTTCAGGTAGCAGAAATGGTTATCGAAAAAGCAAAACGCTTAGTTGAACATAAGAAGGATGTCATCATTCTACTTGACTCAATTACACGTCTTGCCCGAGCATATAACACGGTTATTCCTTCATCAGGTAAAGTACTAACCGGTGGTGTTGATGCCAATGCTCTTCACAAACCAAAGCGTTTCTTTGGTGCCGCACGTAATGTTGAGGAAGGCGGAAGCTTAACCATCATTGCAACAGCACTTATCGATACCGGCTCTAAGATGGATGAAGTTATCTACGAAGAGTTTAAAGGTACGGGTAACATGGAACTACACCTAAACCGTAAGATCGCGGAGAAACGTGTATTCCCAGCTATCGACTTCAACCGCTCAGGCACTCGTCGTGAAGAACTGCTGACGAAGACTGATGAGCTTCAAAAGATGTGGATCTTGCGTAAGATTGTGCATGAAATGAGTGAAATCGATGCGATGGAATTCCTTATTGATAAGCTTTCCATGAGCAAAACAAACGATGAGTTTTTCGACTCAATGCGTCGTAAGTAAGTAGACTTAGAGTCTAGTTATTGAAAAGCCAGCTTATGCTGGCTTTTTGCATTTCAGGTTCGCCAACTACCTGTTTTTGTTCTATACCTACCTAATAAAATTAAACTAGATTTGAATAATGAACCAAGGGACGTAACATGAAGCCGAGTCGTATTATTGCCGCTGTCACACTGTTTAACTTGGCTTCTGTAACACTTGCAATTACTTTTATTTCCTCAGATGCGATTAAGATAGCTGCTGCAGCTGGTACATTAACACTAGGAGCGTTATTGCAATTCATATGTTTTAAAAGCGCTTCCTCTGCAGAAAAACATATGGAACATCTCGTTCGAAACTTTATCACCGACAGTGGGGTAGACCTTACCTACCGCTTTAACGAACAAGATAAAAATATCTCTAAATCCTGCCTACTAATGAATGATTGCTTTGCTGTCATCGAACACATCATTAGCGAAGTCTACTCCTCCTCTTCGCGGCTTCACCCTATGGCAGATAGCTTAAGAGATACTTATGCATCCATGACACAAAAAGCGACGCTACAGCATACTCACGGTGAATACTTAGCGACTTCAATACAGTCTATGTTGGAGATTTCTGCGCGCCTGGATACTAGTTTAGAGCAGATCTACGCATCGGTAGAGAATGCTACAACGGCGGTGAAACAAACCCGATTAGACACCGATAAAAGCCAAGAAAGTCTGCTTACACTTGCGGATAACATCAAAAAAACCAGTAAACAAATAGAACTCCTCAAAACCGACAGCAATGAGATTAGCTCAGTACTTGAAGTGATTAACGGTATTGCGGAACAAACCAACTTACTGGCGCTGAATGCTGCAATTGAGGCCGCACGAGCAGGAGAGCTTGGCCGAGGCTTCGCCGTTGTTGCCGACGAGGTGCGTAATCTGGCAGCACGAACGAGTCAATCAACCAAAGAAGTAAGTCAGGTTATTAGAAAAATACAATCCGGTACTGATTCTGTTTATGCGCTGATGCAAGCGGCGCTAGAAGAAACAGATAACACAGTAAAATTAAGCGAAGCTTCTACAAAAGAAGTTGATGAAATAGAAAACTCGATGCTCTCTATCAACCAAATGTCTCATGATATTCATCAGCAAGTTGGGGAGCAAAAACAAGCTTCTGACGCAGCTCAAGAGAGCATAGAGTCAATGGTTCATCTAAACTCTGATGCCCTATCGAGTACGAAAATACAAGCTGTGTCCAATCGTGATCTCATTGCCCTATCACAAAGCATTCATGAAAAGCTGTCTATTTTTAAAATCGCTGACTACACACCGGAACTAGATACCAGAAAAGATAGCTCCCGAATATCTATCAGTGATGATACGCAACCTGACAATTTGAAGGTGGATGACTCCGACGATATAGAGCTCTTTTAAGAGGCCAAAGACTCTTGAGATTTTAGTTGATCGCACAACGCCAAAAACAAAGATTGGAATTGCTCTTCACAACCCTGCTTTAGCACTTTTTCAAACTCTATTGCGATGTTTGCAAGTTCTGGAAATTCAAACATTGAAGCAGCTCCAGCAAGTTTATGGCATGTACTCTGAAGTGTAGCCAAGTCTTTGTTTTGCCAAGCGTCAATTAATAAGTAACGCTCTTGCTCAAAGGTATTTGAAAAGCTATCTCGCAAATCCGATAAATCGATCTTAAGCTCATATGGCTTTCCTTCAGACTCAAGAGTTAAATGTGTATTCAAGACCCCTAATAATTCATTTTTATTAATCGGCTTACCAATATGTCCATTGAATCCTGAATCAATATATGATTTGACTTCTTCTGTCAGCACATTTGCCGTGAGCGCATAAATTGGCCCCATATAACCTGCTGAACGAATAATTCTCAGCGCCTCGACACCATCCATCCCAGGCATTTGAATGTCCATCAAAACTAAATCGGGAAAATCACTCAGACACTGTTCGACTGCCCTTGCACCATTTTCGGCTACGCATACCGTCGCACCAGTACGCTCTATCATACGTGAAAACAATTGACGATTTTCAGGATGGTCTTCAACAACCAGAACACTTCCCGACAGCTGTGGCTGTTTTAATTGTGGAATTTGAACTTCAGCATTTTCGGTGTTGAGATATACCGTACAAGGCACACTAAAGGAAAATACGCTGCCTTGATCGACGGCACTTTGTACGTTGATTTCACCATTCATCATATGCGCCAATTGACTAGATAGACTTAGCCCCAATCCTGACCCACCAAAGCGCCTCGTGATACTGTTGTCGGCCTGTTGAAAGTTCTCAAATATTCGCCCAATCTGTTGCTCACTCATGCCGATACCTGTGTCTTCAACGGTGAACAACAAGCCATGATGCGTCTCAGATACAGCTAATTCAATCCTGCCTTTTTCTGTAAACTTCAAGGCATTACTGAGCAGATTTATCAGTATTTGTTTTACTCGGATGTAATCGAGGCGAACATAGGCATTTGATCTGACTTGAGAACTCACGATGAATTCTAATTGCTTACTCTGGATGTTTTGTTGGAACATATCGCATAAGTCGGCAAGCAAGCTGCTAACCGCAAACTCTGTGGATTCAAGCTCTAAACGCTCAGCTTCTATCCTGCTAAGGTCAAGAATATCGTTGACCAGATCCCTTAAATGTAGCCCCTGATTATAAATAGTTTTAACCGACGCTTGCACCTGCTCATTTAAGTCTTGTTCGACTAGGAGGTCTTCCGCATGACCCAACACCGTTGTCAGTGGCGTTCGTATTTCATGGCTCATATTTGCCAAAAACTGGCTTTTAACTCGGTTAGCCGCCTTTAATTCATCCGCCTTTTGTTGAAGTTCGGATGTTCTAAGTGCGACTTTTTGACTCAACTCCAGTTTTGCTCTTTGTTCGACCTTGCGTCGATATAAGGCGAAGGCAGTTAGCAAAGTTAATATCCCAATGACAACACCCAACAACTGTAACTGACTGCGTTGTTCTTCTTTTAATAACTGTAACTTTTGCTCTTGCTTGAGTATCTCAACTTCACGAGTCAGCTCACTGGCCTCATATTTAGCACGATAGTCATTCATACGCTTGAGCATATCATCATTCATCATGCGGTTTTGCGCTTCCTGATTTTGCGAGTCATACTCCCTTGCACGCTTAATATTACCTTGTGCAGCTTCGATTAGGGCAAGCAAACCAAGCGCCTTTCGCTCTCTCTTTTGTTCATGCATTATTCGACTTGCAGCTAAACTATGCTCTGCATTAGTCAAAGCTTCATCCAGTCTGCCTTGCGCAAAGAAAATCTTTGCCAAGATAAATTGAGCTTCCATAAGGTTGGCAGGGTTTTGTGACTTTTCGGCATAGTAGAGCGCGAAGTTTGCTTCTTTTTCGGCAAGTTCTAATTGGTTTTGTGAATAACTTAATAAAGCAAGGTTGCCATATTCAAATGATAGATGACGAACATCATTCTGGGTTTCATAATAAGCAATTGCCGCTTGATAAGAAGCTTTAGCAAGCGCTGGACGCTTAGTCTCCGTGTACAGCACCCCAAGGTCAGCTTGGGCCAGCGCCGCACCATATTCATCGTTTAACTCGACGAATGCGCTTAGCGCATCATGGAGCATCTCTTCCGCTTTTTCGTAAGCAGCTTGACGGATATAAACACCTGATATGTTCAAAAGGATATCAGCATGATCTTGAGCATTACCAAACTCTTGATATAACTCATCCGCTTTTAGAAAATTTTGCAATGCCAAATCGAGCGTAAAGCTATTAAAGTAGGCTAGTCCTAAGTTGCTATATAAATTCGCCACTTCTATCGGGACGTTACGTTGCTTGGCCAACGCCAATGCCCGTGAATAAAAATCTATAGCCTGCTGATAATGGCCTAGATAAAAATAGCAAATACCTTGGACTTTTACCGCATTAAAATGGTTGTCACTCAATGTATTCTGTTGCGTTAGCTGTTCTAGCTGATTAAGAAAGGTAAGTGCATCTTTGAAATGATTCTGTTGATAAGCAGACTTACCGAGGCTAAGCAAAAGATCAATTCTGCTAGCCTTTTCCAGTCCTTGCTCACCAAGTAACTCAGCTCCAAGGATCTTTTGTTGTTGCCAATCAGAGGTTTGCTTTACCTCCGCAACACGTTCAGCAAATGTAATACTGTTTAACGCAGCGTCGGCGCAAAAGGAACTTGAAAGAAACAGACAACAAACAATCACAGACCATGGCTTTTGTTGCCCCCATAATTTCATTCTTGCTCTCCGTTGCCTATCATTTAGTCTGCGTGGTAGTGTGAAGATACACCAAGACTAAAGAGCCGACAATGTTCAATCCGCTAACAGATGTTATTTTTAGATTAATTTGTCAAAATCAATCTTTAAAAGTGCACACTATTGCCGCCGCCCTGATGGAGCAACAGCAACTGCCTCGCCTTGATGAAGATGAAAATAAAAACCTCTTCAAGCGTAACTTCTTGATCATGAATGCTCTTTATCAACTTCAGCAAGAGGTATTCGCCGAAGGCCAATACCTGCATGTTGAAGCACTCAATATTTATCTGTCACCACATTCAGGTGAGCATCAATTAGCATTAGATGATCCACTCAGAAGTTACTACTTAGACTGGCAGCATTACGAAACCAGTGGTGAAGAAGTGAGTGCTCTGTTGGATAACTTTTGGCAGCGCTTTGCATTCAATGGCGCTCGCCGGCAAATTGATATCAAGGCTGACGAATTAAACGCGATTAAAACACGCTGGCGACTGCCTAACAGTTATGATCGCAGGGTGTTAAGCCAATGTTGGAGAAAACTGGCTCTGACTCATCACCCAGATAAATCAGGTGATGAGGAGACTTTCAAACGCTTGATGAATGAGTATGAGATACTTAAACAGACCTTAAGCACGTAAGGCTTTATAACGCTTATTTTTAATCTTACTATTGTTAAGCTTACGTAGTGCAGGCTTTACTGCCTCGCGTTTTACCGCCACGAATGTTTGCACGTCATAAATATTGATCTTACCAATTTGCTTAAAGCTAATCCCCTCTTCACCCGTCAAACTACCTACGATATCTCCTTTGCGGAGCTTTTGCTGCTTTCCACCTTCAATCATGAGGGTCACCATGTTCGACTTGTAGGCTGGCTTTTCGAGTAGTGAATGACCCGGCAACGTGCCATGTTTTAGCTCTTGACCATATATTTCCGCTAACTGTTTTATTTTGAAGGCTTCTTTTTCTCCATAAAGAGATACTGCGATACCTTTGTGCTCACCCCGACCCGTGCGACCAACACGGTGAATATGCGTCTGCGGCTCAAGCGCCAAATGATAGTTAACCACAAGCTCAACTTCCTCAACGTCGAGCCCTCGAGCAGCAACGTCAGTGGCAACTAAAATATTGGCACTCTTATTGGCAAAAGTGAGCAATGACCACTCACGCTCACCTTGATCTAAATCGCCATGTAACTCGACACAAGCAAGTCCGGTCTGGCGTAATTCTTCGAATAGTCGCTTAGTCTCAGCTTTGGTATTACAAAAAACGATACAGCTTTGCGGCTGGTGCTGCATTAACAGCACTCTCAGTGCGTTAAAGCGCATTTTATTGTTGTCTAATTTATAAAAGGTTTGCTTAATGCTGTGGTGTGCTTGTTCTTCTTTCGCTTCAACAAACTCTGGCTCACGCATATATTGCTTAGCCAGTTTCATGATCTTGTCTGGGTAAGTCGCACTAAACATTAGTGTTTGTCGAACTTCAGCCACATACACTAAAATGCTTTCTAGCGTTTCAGTAAAGCCCATATCCAGCATCTGATCAGCTTCGTCGAATACCACAGTCTGCGTTTCAGTTAGCATGAGTGAGCCATTAAAAACATGCTCTTCAACCCGACCAGGTGTACCAACAACAATATGCGCACCATGTTGCAACGCCCGTGTTTGAGGTTCAATTGGCATTCCTCCGCAGAGTGTTTGCACTTTGACGTTATTAATTAGAGCCGCAACTTTTCTGATCTCTTGTGCGACTTGATCAGCCAACTCTCTCGTTGGACATAACACCAAAGCCTGAACTTCATTGCACTCGGGCTGCAGCTTATTCAGCAGCGCAAGTGAGAACACCAGTGTTTTGCCAGATCCAGTTTTCCCTTTCACGACTAAATCTTGTCCAGTCAACGCCAGTGCTAAACTCGCAGACTGTACTGCCGTTGGCACCACGTAGTTAAGATCTACAAGGCGCTGAGCAAGCGCTTGGTTTAGAGGTAATTGAGAAAATGAAGTGATCGACACAGTGCTTTCCTATTCGCTATCTTAATCGCGTATTTTATACCAAATGTGTAAATTCGCTAACCGCTTTACTCTATTATTCCAAGATAAAGCGCCCCTAGATTGTGGATGAGTTATCCTCATCGCAATACACGGACTTACATCAAAATTTATGCTTTAATCTCTCGGTAACTCCATTTTTACCAAGGATTATCATGAAGTTTAAATCACTATTGGCATTTGGTTTATTAAGCGCAGGTTTGAGTACAGCACTACAAGCCGAAGAATTTACTACACAACAATTAGAACAAGTTAAACAAGTCAGAGAAGCGGCAAGCCACAGCAACCTAAGTTGGCAACTACTAGAATCCCTCACCACAGAAGTAGGCCCACGCTTACCGGGTACCGAAAATGATAAAAAAGCGGTAGCTTGGGCACAGAAACAACTTGAGCAATTGGGATTTGACAAAGTCTGGCTTGAGGAAGCGACCTTTCCTGAATGGCGCCGCTACCATGAGTCTGCAAAAATACTGATACCGAGCGAACAACCGCTACACCTTACGGCACTCGGTAACAGCGTCAGCACACCAAAAGATGGGCTAAGTGGTGAGGTAGTTTTATTTGAAACTCTCGATGAGCTGATTGCCGCGCCAGACAATAGCTTAAAAGGTAAAATAGCTTTTATTAATTACCGCATGAACCGCGACATTGATGGTAATGGCTATGGACCGGCGGTAAGAGCTCGTAATAGCGGCGCCGTAGAAGCGGCAAAAAAAGGCGCTATCGCTTATATGATGCGCTCAGTCAGCACCAGCCATCACCGCTTCGCGCACACTGGCGGCAGTCACTATAAAGCGGGAGTGACAAAGATCCCGTCTACTGCAGTTGCGAACCCAGATGCGGATCAGCTAGCACGCCTTATCAACTCCGGTCATGCCGTTAAAGTCGCGCTAAATATTCAAACCGAGGACTTAGGGGAAGGAACCAGTTACAACGTCATCGGCGAATTCACGGGTACTGAATTTCCAGAGCAGTATGTCTTGATTGGTGGTCACTTAGATTCTTGGGATCTGGGTACTGGTGCACTCGATGATGGCGCTGGTGTTGCATTAACGATGGCAGCAGCTAAACATATTGCCGACGTAAAACGCCCTAAACGCAGTGTTCGCGTAGTCCTATTTGCAGCAGAAGAGCTGGGTCTTTGGGGCGCAAAAGCTTATTTTAAAAAGCATCAGGCAGAATTAGACCGCATTGTGGCCGCGTCAGAGTCCGACTTTGGTGCAGATGTAGTCTATGCGTTTGAGTCAAACGTAAATGCAGCTTCTTTACCAGTCGTGCGTGAGATTGCTAAACAGTTGGCACCACTCGGTGTTACTTATATTGGTAAAAATAGCGCACATGGTGGCCCCGACTTAATTCCGCTTAAAAATACTACATCAGCGCCAATCTTCGCGTTACATCAAGATGGCACGGACTATTTTGATTATCACCACACAGCTGATGACACACTTGATAAAGTCGATCCGGCAAAGTTAAAGCAAAACACTGCAGCGTACGCCGTATTTGCCTTAATGGCTGCCGACGCTAAAACGAAAATGGCTGGGAAATAAAATCTTACATTTATGGGGACAAGTATGCTTGTCCCCTACACTCAAGTTGCCTACTTTAGACATACCCATACATGACTAATTATTAGAATATGGAAATCAAAAGCGTACTCTTTTCCTTTTACGACACAATATTCAACTTTATCAGTAAATATAAAGTTGCCGTGTCGGCACTGATTGTGGTCACTATTGCACTTTACTTTTTTAACCAACACCAACAACAAGTCGCTAGTTATAAAACGTATTTAGCGTCTCCACAAATCGACGACCTGATTATTTTTGATGCTGGTAAAAACACAGAGCAAGTCTATGAACCCGCTTTTCAGGTATTACAAATTACTGAGCTGACAGACGAAAACATTGAAGTGAAAGAAAGTGCCTACACTTATCGTACGATGCGTAACATCACCAGAGATATACGTGTCAGCATGCTAATGACCGATCATTATTTTAAGCCACAAAGACTGACATTAGAAAAAGACAACCTATTAGACTTACTTGACGATGAAATGATTGTTTCCGTCTACAGACCCGTAGGGATCCATGTACTTGGCGGCGTTGTTAGACAAAGGTTTAAAAAGCCGAAGCCACTGTATAACGGACCTAATATCTCAGCACAGAACCAAGAAGCAATTCGCGCTTACAGCCAAGGAGATTTTGAAGAAGCAAAAATGGGATTTGCAGCAGCGGCTAAAACCGGCAATTCGTGGGCGCAATATAACTACGCAACAATGCTACGTGACGGTGAAGGCGGTGAAAAAGACATTAAAAAAGCTATCCACTGGCTTAAACTTGCCGCAGAGCAAGGTAATTATAAAGCACAAACGGCTCTGGCTAAGTTATGCCAAGATCACCCCTGTTAACTGTGGCTTTGTTTGTGATACTGCATGGTTAAAACGTTTGCTTCAAACTCTTGTTGTGCCACGGGCTTAGAGTGAAAATAGCCTTGCGTCATATCACAGAGCAAGCTTTTTAAGAACATCGACTGCGCTGGGGTTTCAACCCCTTCCGCAATCACTTTTAAATTCAACTTGTGCGCCATCAAGATTATCGCACTGACGAGCGCTTTGTCTTCTTCATCTTCAGGTAAGTCACGAATAAAGGTTCTATCAATTTTTAATTTAGAAAGCGGGAAGCGCTTGAGATAACTTAACGACGAGTACCCAGTGCCAAAATCGTCAATCGCCAATTCCACGCCCATCTCTCTTAATGCTTTTAATTGCGACAATATTTTGTCTGAGTTTTCAACCAGTACCGACTCCGTGATTTCTAATGTCAGGTGTTTTGCTTCCAGTTTGGTATCTCTAAGCACTTTTCTTACTACTTCGACCATATCTTGGCGTTTGAACTGAATACTAGAGACGTTAACCGCAATGAATAAGGGTCTACCATAGCTGTCTTGCCAAGCTTTAACTTGAGAGCAAGCATGATAAAGCACCCACTCCCCAATCGGTAAGATAAGACCCAACTCCTCGCAGACAGGGATAAACTGGTCGGGTGAAACATGGCCCAGCAATTCACTTTTCCATCGTAACAATACCTCACAGCCAACGAGGTCGCCGTTGCCAAGCTGTGAAAAAATAGGCTGGTATACCAGTGACAATTCACGATTTGATAGTGCTTTATGCAAGGCACTTTCTAAGACGCTACGCGCTTTGGCATGTTGATGCATCGCAGAGGTATAAAATTGAAAGCAGTCACGACCATGCTCCTTCGCTTTATACATTGCACTGTCTGCGTTACGTAGCAACACTTTACGATCGGTTCCATCATCTGGATAGAAAGTGATCCCCATACTACCAGAGACATAAGCTTCGTGCCCTTCCAAATGAAAAGGGTTGGCTAACGCGCGTAAAATCTTAGTCGCAACCAGCTCTAAATCACTGATAGAGCTGATATCTTGTAGCAGTAACGCAAACTCGTCCCCACCTAATCTTGCAACGGTATCAGAGCTTCGCACGCACTCATTAATACGGTTTGCAGCCTCTTTGAGTAGTAAATCACCAATATGGTGCCCAAGCGTATCATTTACTGCTTTAAAGCGGTCAAGATCGATAAAACAAATCGCAAAGCGTTCTTCTAGCTGAGCTGCTCGCTTCAATGCTAAATCAAACTTAACGTGATAATGATGGCGGTTTGCAAGGCCCGTCAAGCTATCAAAGTTGGCTTGTTGCCACATCAACTGTTCGTTGCGTTTTCTCGAGGTAATGTCGCTAAATAGCGCAACATACATATCAATTTCCCGAGCCTCATTAAACACAGCTGACACCTGCAACCAACTTGGATAGATTTCACCATTTTTGCGCTTGTTCCAAATTTCTCCTTCCCAATGGCCTCTGTTAATCAAATCATCATATAGCGTATTGAAAAATCGCTCATCATGACGCCCTGAATTCAGTAAGGCTGGTGTTTCACCTATCACTTCCTCCATACCATAGCCTGTGATCTCGCTAAACGCGCGATTTACCATTTGGATTTGATTATGCTTGTTGGAGACCAACACGCCTTCTGTGGTTGTCGCAAATACCGTGCTTGCTAAACGCTGCTCTCGCTCATTCTCAAGCTCTTCTGTGATGTCTTGAATAACATAAATGAAGCCAAGCTTAGCTTGCGTTTCACTGACTACGGGGGCACACGAAACTCGAACATTACAATAGCCAAAACGCGCATCAAGTTGGCACTCAAGCGTTCCTTCCGCTAGCAACTTTTCACTATCGAGAACATCAAATAAGGTATAAATAGATTTTGATCTTAACGCTTCTAAGCTATCAAAATCCTTTAATACAGTTCCATTCACGGCTTCAATATGGTGTGTTTCATCGGTAAACACCAAGTATGCGGTCATACAATCAAAAATAGCACTGAGTTTCGCGCCTTGAGCTTGTGCGCGCTGGTTTGAACGTCTAAGCCTTACCAACATGGTCATCAATACTGCCATAAACAGGATCAAAACAGCTATCACAGCCGTTAACAAAATGACCTGCACCATATTGGCTTGTTTGATTTTTTCAGTCTGTAGCAAGACTTGTTGTTCAAGATTTGCTTGGTAATGCCAGAGATCTTGCTGCAACTTACGCTGCTCGCTCATATCTTGGATGATGGAAAGTAACCTAGGTTTACCATCACTATTTTCAAACGGCGTCGAGTGCACACTTACCGTTTTCACGTTACCGCCCGCCGTCTGATGCTGGAAGATAAAATAATTACGGCCCTCATTTAGTGCTGCCTGGCGCTCATTAGCAACCTGTTCGGCGGTAAATAAGTTGATATCCTGTATGGCCTTTGACTCTAAAGCCGCCTCGCTGTATCCATAAAATGCGGCGGCAGCCTTATTGGCATCTAAAATTTTTCCAGACGTGGGTTCGATGATCAACATCACCGCACTGTGATTAGAAAAAGTATAATATGGTAACTCGTTAGCTGGTGCTGACATACAAAACAGCAATAGCAGCCCCCCGAGCAATTTTGACATCAACTTCAAACTCAGACCCCTCAGGATATCGTTTTATGCAACCGCGGCGACTATAGCGCAAAGGGTATGTGAGCTACATCGAAAGTCGATTTTTGCTTGTTTCATATCAAAACAACTCAACACACACATCTTTTTATAACAATTTATACACTTGCTCTGGTGCACTGACAAGCGGATAAGTTCTGAAAGTGTAGCCTATTTCGCAATAGTGTAGACGCAAAAGTGAATAACTAAACCTTTTCACCACCCCATCCGTACAGCTAGGAAAAATATGCCTAGTTGATATACTAGGCCAAACTCAACTCATAGTGCGCCGATGAAATACCAAGACTTACGAGATTTTATAACCCAGCTTGAAAAGCAAGGAGAACTTGTTCGTGTCAAGCAGCCCATTTCCACCAAACTAGAAATGACAGAAATTGCAGACCGAACGCTGCGAGCAGGTGGACCCGCTATCCTATTTGAAAACCCTGTAGGTTATGACATTCCAGTACTGGCTAACCTATTTGGCACACCAAAGCGCGTTGCAATGGGGATGGGACAAAGCGATGTCAGTGAACTAAGAGAAGTCGGCAAGTTACTCGCTTTTTTAAAAGAACCCGATCCACCGAAGGGAATTAAAGAAGCCATTGGCCAACTACCGGTATTCAAACAAGTGTTGAATATGCCTGCCAAAGAAGTGAAAAAAGCCCCATGCCAAGAAATCGTATTGAGCGGCGATGAGGTCGATCTCACTACACTACCTATTCAACATTGCTGGCCTGGTGATGCCGCACCTTTAATCACATGGGGGCTGACGGTAACCAAAGGTCCTTATAAAAAGCGTCAGAACCTAGGGATTTATCGTCAGCAGTTGTTAGGTAAAAACAAAATTATTATGCGCTGGTTATCACATCGCGGCGGCGCGCTTGATTTTCAGGAGTGGTGCAAAGAGCATCCGGGCGAACCGTATCCGGTATCTGTTGCACTTGGCGCTGATCCGGCGACGATTTTAGGTGCGGTAACTCCGGTTCCAGATACCTTGAGCGAATACGCATTTGCAGGTCTACTACGTGGTAGTAAGACGCAGGTCGTTAAATCTATCTCGAATGAACTTCAAGTACCAGCGAGTGCCGAAATCGTCTTAGAAGGATATATTCAACCGGGCGAGCTCGCGCCAGAAGGTCCATATGGCGATCATACCGGCTACTACAATGAAGTTGACGACTTTCCTGTGATGACAGTCACCCATATTACCCATCGCAAGGATCCAATTTATCACAGCACCTATACGGGCCGTCCGCCTGATGAGCCAGCTATTCTTGGTGTTGCCCTCAACGAAGTATTCGTGCCGATTTTACAAAAGCAATTTCCAGAAATCGTCGATTTTTACCTTCCACCAGAAGGCTGCTCATACCGCATGGCGGTCGTCACCATGAAAAAGCAGTATCCGGGGCATGCTAAACGCGTGATGATGGGCGTATGGTCTTTCCTTAGACAATTTATGTACACCAAGTTTGTCATTGTTTGTGATGATGATGTGAATGCTCGCGATTGGAATGATGTGATTTGGGCGATAACGACACGTATGGATCCTGCGAGAGACACCACCGTAGTTGAAAGCACGCCTATCGATTACCTCGATTTTGCTTCCCCTGTATCCGGCCTTGGTTCTAAAATGGGTATGGACGCAACCAACAAATGGCCGGGTGAGACCGACCGTGAATGGGGCGAGCCTATCGTTATGGATCCCGAGGTTAAACAACGCGTTGACGAAATTTGGGATACCCTAGGGATCACCATCAAATGACATATATCATCTAACATTGTGCACTCAGCTATGCTAGAGTGCACAGACTTTAGCCACGTGCTTAATAAAGGTAACACATGCAAGTATTAGCAGCAGAGGTTGTCTCAATTACACCTCTTACGGAATTTGTTCACAAAGTTATATTAAAACCTGAAGAAGCGGTGCAATTCGAAGCCGGCCAGTATCTGCAATTGGTACTTGGTGAAAAAGACAAACGTGCTTTCTCGATTGCCAGCAGCCCTTCAAAAACAGAGCAGTTAGAGCTACATATCGGTGCTTCTGGCGCTGACTCTTATGCCATGCAATCACTAGATCACCTACGTAACGCTTTTGATACAAAGCAAACCGTTGCATTAGAAGTTGGTCTTGGCGTATCTCAGATCCGTGTTGATCAAGCGCGTCCACTAGTTCTACTTGCCGGCGGCACTGGATTTTCTTATGTCAAATCTATGGCCGATCACTTGGCTGAAACGGGTTACGATCAACCAGTATTATTTTACTGGGGTGTAAAAGAAGAATCTGCGCTGTATGCAAAAGCGGAGATGGAAACTTGGGCCGCCTCAAATAAACACTTCCAGTTTATTCCTGTAGTAGAAAATGCCAGTGAAACATGGAAAGGTCACCGCGGTTTCGTTCATCAGGCTGTGATGAAAGATATCGTTTCTTTAGAGCCGTACAGTATTTATATGGCTGGTCGCTTTGACATGATTGGCATCGTGCGTGATGACTTTATCAATCATGGTGCTGAGCGCGACTTTATGTACGCCGATGCCTTTGCGTTTATTAAGTAACTTAAGCCAAGTTATTTAATAGCAATTTATCCAATGTGTGGCTGGCCTTTAGTCACACATTGAAAAAATAGAATAAACCAATCAAAACAATTCATTTTACCAAAAACCACTCGCCCGCTATTCTCTTAGTACACACAAATACCGCGAGAAGTATGATGAGTAAACTCTATGTTCGTGACATTATGTCACCCGATTTTCCAACACTAACCGCTAACACTGAACTCACTGATGCTATTAGTTTGCTGCAAAAGCATCATTTAATTGGTGCGCCAGTGGTAGATGCAAAGCGTCATCTTGTTGGATTTATTTCAGAGCAGCAGCTGCTCAAGCCTTTGCTTAATTCCAGCTACTTTTGTGATGGTAAAGTACAGCTGAGAGATTTACTGGCAACGCCTGCCCTCAGTATCGCAGCAGCAACAACCGTTGTCGACCTCGCACAGAGAATGCAGCAAAATAGTCCTAAGGTTTTTCCCGTCATAAACGAAGGTAAAGTCATAGGAATTGTGACACGCAGCCAAGTCGTTGCGGCGCTAAAAGAGAGTTATCTTAGCTGTGCTGGATAATCCCACACAGCTAGTTCAATTTAGGCTTTCTTTGCAAGTAAGGCTTTTTTATCGGCCTCACTTAAAAAAGCAATCTCAACTGCATTGCGCTGCGCTTTATGGATATCACTCAAGTCTAGACCTGCCGCCGCAGCTGCATGGCTATACTCGTTATCTAGCTCAATACCTTGAACCGCAGGATCATCGGTATTGATGGTTGCCAATACGCCATGATCTAAAAATGCTTTCAATGGATGCGTAGTTAAACTTTCGACGGTGCTTGTTTGGATGTTACTGGTTAAACAAGACTCGATCCCGATACGATTATCACGTAAATAGTCCATTAAAGCCGGGTCATGGATTGCTTTAACTCCGTGACCAATACGTGTTGCACCAAGCTCTTTAATGGCTTGCCAGATGCTTACCGCGCCCTCAGCTTCGCCAGCATGTACCGTCACACCAAGGTAAGCATCGCGAACCTGCTTATAATGTTCAATAAACAGCTCGCCCGGGAAGCCCAGCTCGTCACCCGCGAGGTCAATCGCAACTAACTGCTCCTTAAAGGCAAGTAGCGCATCTAGCTCATATTGGCATTTCTCAACACCAAATGTGCGTGACATAATCCCGATCAGGTTAACCTGAATGTCTTGACCCTTGACTGCACTTTGTACACCGTCGACTACGGCTTCAACAACGCCCTGCGGGTGTAGATTATGGGTTTTTGCCATGTAGTAAGGGCTAAACCTTAGCTCAGTGTAATCAATACCCTGCGCAACTGCGTCAGCAACATTTTCAATCGCAATACGACGACAAGCATCGTAGTCACCCAGTACCTTTACGCCCCAATCTAGCTTTTCAAGAAACGCCATTAGGTTGGGTGCATTGTCCAACACTTGAACATGCGGGCGTAGACCTTCAAGATCCGTTGCAGGTAAATCCATATTAAACTGCTGGCCAAGTTCTAAAATCGTTGTAGCACGAACGTTACCATCTAAGTGGCGATGTAAATCTAATAGTGGAAGTGTGTTATTGATCATAAGAGACTCGATTTGCAGTTAAAATTTTTGGGATCATACGCACCTAAACTGAGATAGCAAGGACATATGTCAGAATTGAGTATAGCTAACTTTAATGCAAAAAAGCCTGCACATTGCTGCACAGGCTTTTCTTTACGACTTTGCGATTAAATACGCTTTCTCGTAGGTATGTATTTTTTCGTAGGCGAGCTGAGCTTGCTTACTCCAGCGCGCTTCCCAAGGGTTTGCGCTTAAGGAGTCAAAGATCTTCGCAGCAAGCTCATAATCCCCCTCAGCATTGCAAAGGCAAGCCAATGCAAACAGCAGCTCCTTGTCCTCTGGATGTTTTTTCAATTGCTGCTGCAGTGCTAACTTAAGCTCATTACTACTTTGCGTACTGTGTTGCAAGTAATCCGATAACTGATGATATTGACCTTGTTTGAGCAGCTTCTTGAGCTCACCTAACACTTCAGTTATGCGCCCCTGTTGCAGCTTCACCTTATTAAGAGCTGGTATTGCATGCGCTTTTACTGCCTTAGGTAGCGTATTAAACAAAGTATCTGCTTGCTCTGGGGCTATCACAAACATGCGCTCGAACACACTCTGCCACTGCGTATCACTCCAGTTAAGCTTTTTGTGCCACTTCGCGATTTGTGCTGTAGCCTGCTCGGGTTGTTTAGCCTGTAGGCAAGCTAAAATGTAACCGCTAAGCACCGCTGAAGTTGGTTTAGCTGCAGACATTTTGTCATCAAGTAAAGCCAATGCCTGTTCACTATTATTTGCTTCCAACCACAACGCCGCGAGTTGCCCTTGGTTGTCATCCGATATTGCTTCTAGCTCCGTATTCGCTTTGACAACATCTCCTTGCTTTAACGCCGCTTTGGCTGCGATGGCACGCACATAGTCTTGGCGTTCATCCGGCTGCGGAGTTTTCGTCAACAAGGTTGCAGCCTGCTCCACTTCGCCGTTAATAAATAGCCACAAACTTTCGTTCCATGCTTGTTGCGCTTTTAGCTTACGCTTTCTGGAAAAGTGGCCTTTCGTATTGACTAGACGATGCCACGACCAACGCACTATCTTAGCCAACAACACCAAAGCGGTGATGGCGAGTAATAACAAGATAGTGAAAGACACTATGCTGCCTTCAATCGTGGTTTGATTGAAAGAGATCAACACATAGCCTTTCTCATCTATGAGTAAATGACTGGCGGCTAGCGCGATAAAAATAAGCGCGAAGGTGATGATTTTTGCCATCATTTTAGCCACCCTTTTACTGCTGCTGGGGTGGCAAGTTCAATCGACTCTTGGCGCTGAACTTCACTGCGGCTCAGCTTGTTTAAAGCCTGCAGCATCGCGCTCACAGGCGCTTGTTGCGTATCAAAGTAACGTGCCAACGTGTCGGCTGCACTATCAAGCGCACTGAAGTAAATGCTTGCTTGCTGATCTACTAATGCGGTTTGTGCTTGGGTTAAATAAGCACGCAGTTGCGTGCGTATAAGCAGCTGCTCGTTTTTATCTAGCAGTGGATCTATCACCACTTCATCATGGTGACGTATGGTAATAAAGTCATCAACCAACCCCTGCCAAGAGCGCTTTAAGTTCGCTTGCCAATCATCAACCTGTTGCGATAGCGCAGCATCTTCACTCGCAGTCTTTTGCGGAATTTGTTTGGTTTTTATCGTTAGCGTATCAACTTGAGACAATAAACCATGAAGTTCAAAATAAAGTGACTCAGTTTGTGGCTTAGGCAAGGCCTTCAAAGCCGCAATATCTTTAGCAATCGCCTGCTTAACAGTAGCCGTGTTTGACTCAGACTCTAGGCTCTCTTGCAAGCGCTGCAGAATAGCGATTGCGCCGAGATAATCTTGCTCTGCCGCAACCTTAAATGCAGCAAGGCGCTGTAAATACAAGGCCTCAGAGGCCACGGCACCGCTTACTTGCTGTTGCGCCTTGGCAAGCGTCTGCGTTAGCTGAGTTTCCACATGCTGTTGCTGCTCAGCCAATCGCTTTGCGACATTGTCTTGTAGCGAATCCAGCACATTTTCTACTCGCTGAAGTTGCGATTTAGCGCCACTCAGCTGGGTGTTTAATAGCTGATTTTCAGCGTTAATCGCTTGGTTAGCTAGCAACGCTTGTTGCAACTGTTGTTGCTGTTGCAAATAGACATAGCCAGCACCAGCACCACTGCCAAGCGCCACTAATAATGCAAGGAGCGCAACCTTACTCACACCAGCCTTAGCGTGATGTGGCGTTACTGTTTGCTCTGCTGCTTTTACAGCTTGCTGAGTATTTGTATTCTTTGTTTGCGATTCAGACTGAGTCATTTTGCGCCCTTGCTGCTTGGTATAGTCGATGATACTCCCTGCGATGGCACGATTATCAGGGCCATGACATACCACAATTTGAGACTGTTCGATGTTATAGGATTGCTGTACATGCTCAGCAATACGTTGACTCACAACAAAGAAAGTGCGCTGAGCCAACCAATCTTTACTTGCTGACGACTGCGTATTAAAAATCGCATCCGCTGCACTATTACTGGTAATGACTATACCTTCAATCTGCTGGCTTCGCCAGTGGTCTAACCAGCCATCTGCATTGTCTTTTACGGCAACACGTTCATAAACCACCAAACTGTCAAGGATGGCCCCCCGCGCTTTTAAAGTTTGCGCAATAACGGGACGCCCGCCTTTCCCTTTGACCAACAATACACGCTTGCCCTCAACAGAGGACAGCTGCGGGAGTGCAAGCAAGCCTTCGGAATCAGGTTGTTTAGGGTATTTAGCCTTGATATTTAGGGTCTGCTGGATAGCATCGGCCGTGCCTTCGCCAACAGCAAAAGCTGCACAATGCCCGGCTAATGGTACTTCTAATTGGTGAAAGTATCGCACCGCATCCGGCGAGACAAAAATAGCTAACTCGGCTTCGTTTATCATTGCTTTGGCAGTGTCACTCACCGCCACTTCGTTAAGCTGCAATACTGGGCAAATTACTGAACTAATTTGCTGCTGTGTCAGTAACTCAGATAAAGGTTCTGATTTGCCAACGGGTCGAGTTAGCACAACTTTCATTTAAGCGTCCCTATAAACCTCAGCAAGAATTTTATCTGCACCTTGCGCAAGTAAAGATTCTGCCAATTGAATTCCAAGTTGCTCAGCCTCTGCAACCGTACCTGAGCATTCGCCGCGCAAGATTTCACTGCCATCGACAGCCCCCACTAAGCCGCGCAAGTGCACCTGATCGCCCGAGACTTCTGCGTAAGCACCGATTGGAACCTGACATCCTCCTTCCAAACGGCGGTTCATTGCTCGCTCGGCAAGTACACGAATGCGTGTATCAGTGTGCTCCAGTGGTGCGAGGAATGCTTTAGTTTGAGCATCATCGCTACGACATTCAATGCCGACAGCGCCTTGGCCATTGGCCGGTAATGATTCTTCAGGCTCAATATAACTTGCGATTCTATCAGCCATTTCTAGACGGATAAGTCCCGCCGCGGCCAAAATAATAGCATCAAATTCACCCGCATCGAGCTTAGCTAGGCGAGTATTCACGTTACCACGTAAATCCTTAATAACTAAGTCCGGACGAGCTGCTCGAATTTGACATTGGCGACGTAGGCTTGAGGTGCCAACTACAGCGCCCTCTGGCAACTCTACAAGTGAGGTATAAGTATTAGACACAAACGCGTCTCTTGGGTCTTCACGTTCACAAATAGTATGCAGCTCGAGTCCCTCAGGGAAATCAACCGGTACATCTTTCATTGAA
The DNA here is from genome assembly GCF_005886105.2 of Pseudoalteromonas galatheae. Lineage (NCBI taxonomy): Bacteria > Pseudomonadati > Pseudomonadota > Gammaproteobacteria > Alteromonadales > Pseudoalteromonadaceae > Pseudoalteromonas > Pseudoalteromonas galatheae. The sequence continues at coordinate 3,868,013 of NZ_PNCO02000001.1, read as the reverse complement.
TGCACCGCAATATCTGCGCGCCCTTCTAACATGGCCTGCTCAAGCTCTTTGACGAACAACCCTTTACCACCAATTTTTGCCAATGGCGTATCTAAGATTTTGTCGCCTTTCGTCGACATCGGCACGAGCTCTACTTTTAGATTCGTATGGTGTTTTTCAAGCTCTGCCTTCACAAATTCGGCTTGCCATAGCGCCAAAGCACTTTTGCGCGTTGCAATACGTAATATGGAAACTTGTTCTGTCATGATTTGCCTTTCATTTATTGCAGCGTTATTGCCGCTGCAAAGAGTTAACTATGTGGTGATGGCAGTCAGTCGCGTGCTGCCATACACGATACTGCGAGTAAGATTATTGCTGACTATTATCCACAATGCGGAACGTCTTTTGGGCAAGCAGTTGTCCTGACTGCGTCACCACCTCAACACGCCAATCCCCGGTCTGACTCGGCATGACGTTCTTACTTGAATAAGTACGATAGCGCGCGGCTTGGATCGGCAGCTCCACTTCTGCCATCAACTCGTCTTGATGAAACCACAGGTGCGACACTACTTGATCTTTAAGCGCGTGTACTTCGGTGAAAAAGTAAAGCTTGTCACTAAACTGAGTGGTCGCGATCACATCTTTCAACACGTTCGTTGGTTCGCGGTCATCAATCATAGTAGTGAGTACAGCGCGGCTGATAAATTGCGTGTCGATTTTTGCCCCTAGCGCGACACTGGCTATGCGCGCTTCAGCATCAAATTGATTTTTAGCTTCAGCCCTTGTTTCTGTTTCTGTTTCTGTTTCTGTTTCTGTTTCTGTTTCTGTTTCTGTTTCTGTTTCTGTTTCTGTTTCTGTTTCTGTTTCTTCAGAAGCTTGTTGCTGTTCTTGGTCTAGTGCAATGACTTGAGCGACCTCTATTGAGGTCGTCGCGGCACCAGTAGGGGTGAGCTCGGGCGTCGTTAAAACGGTATCAGGTGAGGTATCCGCACTTAGCTGCTCGCCCTCACGCTCTTCATTAGAGTCTACTGATGCAGGAGAGTCATTCAGCGAAGTATCGGTTTTCGTATTGGTGGCATGCATAGGTACTGCCACTTGGACATCGTCTTCATCTGCGTTAACGTTATCCACGACACCATAAATCCCCGCGGTTGCAATGCCAGCAAACGCTGCCGTTGCCATAAAAATGCGTTTCCAGTGCCATTGATAGGTCACCGCTGAGGGCTTTGAGGGTTGCTTACTCACCGACGTTTTTATGACAATCTTTTGTGACATTGCTTTGCTCCTGTATCTGTCACCAGTACCTTATACCACTTAATATTAATCACTCAGTCTCGTAATTAACCAAGCGCGAATAGCTTTTAATTCTTCAAGACATACCTGATGCTCCATTGGGTAGTCTTGCCAGCTCACTTCATAACCTTGCTGTTGTAACGTGTAAAGTGCATGCTCACCTGCAAACATAGGTACGACAGGATCAGCACTGCCATGCGCCATAAAAATAGTGAGCTCGCTTTGCTGTGCTTCTGCGCTGAGCTTTTCAGGCACACACATATAAGTCGATAGTGCCATGACACCAGCCAATTTAACAGTTAAACGCGGTGCAAGATGGAGCGCAATCACCCCCCCTTGAGAAAATCCAGCTAAGACAATGCGGTTAGCTGGGATACCTTTATCTAGCTCTGCCTGAATTAACGCTTCAACCTGAGCTGATGAGTCTCGCACACCTTGCTCATCCGCTCTTTTATCCAGATCAAATGATTTAATGTCATACCATGCACGCATCAACATGCCACCATTTATGGTGACCGGCTGCTGTGGTGCATGTGGAAAAATAAAGTGTGCACCCAATTCCTCAGGCAGGTTTAACTCAGATGCAATAGGTAAAAAGCCGTTGCCTGAATCACCTAATCCATGGAGCCAAATAATACTCGCTTTATGTTGTCCTTTGGCAGGATAATCTACAAACTCCAACATTAATCGTGCTGCCACTCTATTGCGATATTTGCTTGCTTCGTCGCCGCGTCGCTCATAAATTGCCAAAACTCAGCACCTGAGCGATTATCAATCCACTGATCGCCACGCAGTTCAAAGTGATGACCATTAAACTTAGTCGCCACCCAGACTTGGTGCAATGGTGCTTGTTTGTTAATAACAATTTTGCTCTTGTCAGGGAAAATAATCTCTAGAATTCCCGATGCTGATTCGTAATCTAAATCAGCGTCACAATCATCGATCTGCTCTTCAATAGTCAACATTAGCGCATCGGCTAACTCATGATATTCACTTTCTGTCATCGTGATTTCCTCTTACTGACGCACTGCGGCATGGTGCCTAAGCTTAACTCGCTATTTGAGCAATTTGATGAAGACGAAATTTCAATAGCGAAAAGCTGCTTTTTTTATCAATTCTGTTACTCTGCGATTATAAAGGCACTGACACGAATTATCTAATGAAAGCGACACCTTATAAATTTAGCGTAACGGCACTTGTTTTTACTACTTTAATCGGATTATCGGGTTGCGGTCAAAGCGGTCCGCTTTATTTGCCTGAACAACAGGCTAAAAAATCAAACCAACCGAAAGCAGCACAAGCAAACCAGCCTGAAGCAGAACAACAGGAGCGTTAAAATGGATTATTTCAATTATCAAGATGGCGAACTATTCGCTGAAGATGTCGCCATAACCACTATCGCTGAGCAATATGGCACTCCTTGCTATGTCTACTCGAAGAAGACTTTAGCACGGCACTATCACGCTTTTACGGACGCCGCAGCTGGTCATCCCCACTTAGTGTGCTACGCAGTAAAGGCGAATTCAAATATCGCCGTGCTGAACGTCTTGGCTGAGCTTGGTTCTGGTTTTGATATCGTGTCGAAGGGTGAACTTGCGCGAGTGCTAAAAGCAGGGGGAGATCCTCGAAAAGTCGTTTTTTCTGGTGTTGCGAAAACGGAAGATGAAATCGCGTTTGCACTTGAGACTGGGATTAAATGCTTTAATGTTGAGTCGATTGCGGAGCTTCACCGCATCAGTGAAGTGGCAACCAGACTGGATAAAATTGCGCCAATTTCATTGCGTGTAAACCCAGATATCGATGCAAAAACTCACCCCTATATTTCAACCGGGTTAAAAGAGAACAAATTTGGTATTGATATCAAAGCCGCATTTGATGTTTACCAACTCGCTTATGCCCTACCGGGTTTAAAAGTGGTTGGGATCGACTTCCACATCGGCTCTCAGCTGGTTGAGGTTAATCCATTTTTAGCGGCGTTAGATAAAGTGCTGGCTCTAATCTCTCAACTTGAAAAAGCGGGAATTTACTTGCATCACCTCGATATCGGTGGCGGTCTTGGCGTGCCTTATGACGGTGAAAAACCGCCGCATCCGAGTGCTTATGCTGCAGAGATTAAAGCACGATTGGCGCAGTTCAATGATCTAGAACTCATTTTTGAGCCAGGTCGTGCGATTGCTGCCAATGCCGGTGTGTTGGTGACTAAAGTCGAATTTATTAAGCCAACCGAGCATAAGCATTTTGCCATTGTTGATGCTGGCATGAACGACATGCTGCGCCCATCACTTTATCAGGCTTGGCAAAATATCGTGCCTGTCATACCGCGAGATGATGTTGACGCGATAACTTACGACGTGGTTGGCCCAGTCTGTGAAACGGGTGACTTTCTAGGTAAAGACCGAGTACTTAAAATAAAGGCTGGCGACTTGTTAGTACAGCGCAGCGCAGGCGCTTATGGCTTTACCATGAGTTCAAATTACAACTCTCGCCCCCGCTGTGCGGAGGTCATGGTTGATAACAACCAACACCATCTAATCCGCCAAAGAGAGCCGTTAGAATCTCTGTGGCAATATGAACAACTACTGCCACAATAATCGACTTGGATACATCCTTGGGATGCAAAACAAGGCTTAATGTCAAGCCCGCTTCCCTAGCCGAAGTATCCATGGCAAAGTATTAGTAAAGTGAGGCCATGGTTTTATACCAAAAGATAACCACTCTATGTTTATAAACTTTTCAAAAATGCATGGTTTAGGCAACGACTTTGTGGTGATAGATAATGTCACCCAAAATGTGTTTTTGTCTCGAGACCAAATTAAGAAGTTAGCAGATCGCCACTTTGGAATTGGCTTTGATCAGCTATTGATGGTTGAAGCGCCTTATTCCCCGGACTTAGATTTTCATTACCGTATTTTCAACGCCGATGGTAACGAAGTTGAGCAGTGTGGTAACGGTGCTCGCTGTTTTGCTCGTTTTGTTCGCATGAAGGGCTTAACGAACAAACACAAAGTTTGTGTCTCTACAAAGGGCGGCAATCTCACCCTTTATACCGAAAAAGACGGCCAAGTTACCGTGAATATGGGCAAACCAAACTTTAACCCACAAGCCATTCCATTTCGTGCAAACAAACAAGAAAACACCTATATTTTAAGAGCCGACGAACATACGGTGTTTTGTAGCGCGGTTTCTATGGGCAATCCTCATGGCGTGATTATTGTCGATAGTGTAGAAACCGCTGAGGTAGCGACACTTGGGCCGCTCCTTGAACACCATGAACGTTTCCCACAAAAGGCCAATATTGGCTTTATGGAAGTCGTTTCTCGTGAACACGTTAAGCTACGTGTTTGGGAGCGCGGTGCTGGCGAAACGCTTGCCTGTGGCACAGGAGCATGTGCTGCCGTAGTTGCAGGCATAATGCAAAGCAAGTTAGAAGAAACCGTTAGGGTCGACCTACCAGGTGGCAGTCTTCAAGTACGTTGGGGCGGTCAAGGTCAAGTAGTGAAAATGACCGGGCCGGCGGAGCATGTTTTTGATGGGCAAATCGCAATATGACCATAAAAGAAGCAAATTCGACTGAACAATTAGTCATTGAGTACCTGCGCAAGCATCCTGATTTTTTGCTCAGACACCCTTATGTGCTATTGGATTTGCAGCTACACCACCAGCAGCAAGGGCTCCCAAACCTTGCTTTGCACCAACAGCGGATGCTCCGCGACGAAGTCAACTCACTACAGCAGCAGATCAAAGACATGGTCCATTATGCAAAAGCCAACGAGCTGATTTTCAAGCAATTGAGTGAATGCCAATTGGCTATCATGCGTTGTACAGAGTTGAGTGCAATCAATCATACGTTAGCACAGCGCTTTGAGGACCACCCGGACATCCAAGCATGTAAACTCATCAACATCGATGATACGCTTTTGGAACTAGTGTCAGCTAAACTGAGCAGTAACAACTGCTACTTAGGACGACTCAGCCAGTCACAAGCTGAACTCTTGTTTGCCGGTATTGAAGTGGGCTCGGTGGCACTTTACCGCGTTGATGCGTCGGACCAGGGTCGCTTTATTCTGGCCTTTGCTAGCCGCTCACCAGAACACTTTTCGCCACAACACGACAATATGTTGATCACGGCTTTTATTCAAACATTATCGCTTAAGCTCGAAGCGCTGGCATGAGCCTAACGCCACTACCTGAAGATTGGATGCAACCAGTAACCGCCTTTATGGCACACCTGCGCCACGAAAAGCACTACTCAGAACATACACTCACCCAATACAAAACTCAGCTAATCCAAGCAGCGCAGTATTTTAGTGATCACGCCCCTTCTTGGCTTGAAGTTAGTGGCGAACAAATCCGCCGCTATAGCATGAAGCTTCGCGGCCAAAATTACAGCCCAAGAACCATCAACCTTAAGCTCAGTTGTATTCGAAGCTTATATAAATTTCTCAAGCTCAAGTCACAATCGCAACAGGCTGTCGTCAATCCCGCGAAAGGGATCCGAGGACCTAAGTTTCAAAAACCATTACCAAAGAACCTTGATGTTGACCAAATGGGACAACTTCTTGAAATTCAGGCAGATGATGCGCTTGCTATTCGTGACAAAGCCATGATGGAATTAATGTACTCCAGTGGTTTGCGATTAAGCGAATTGGTTGGCGCTAACCTATTGGATGTCAAAGACGGTGAAATACGCGTGCTTGGTAAAGGCGGCAAGGAGCGTGTTGTGCCTGTCGGCGGCAAAGCGCTAAACGCGCTAGCTGATTGGCTCAAAATAAGGCCGCAATTTGCAACATTGGAAGAGCCTGCGCTTTTTGTGAGTAAATTAAAACGCCGGATCAGTCCTCGCCATGTCCGCGCAAGAATGAAAGAATGGGGCCTGAAACAAGGGGTTAGTACACCTATTCATCCCCATAAACTGAGGCACTCGTTCGCCAGCCACATGCTAGAATCCAGCGGTGACTTACGCGCGGTACAAGAGATGCTTGGACATGCCAGCTTATCAGCCACTCAGGTCTACACCCATTTAGATTTTCAACACTTAGCAAAAGTGTATGATAGCGCTCACCCAAGAGCGAAAAAGCAAAAAGACGAGTAACAATGCGATTCAATAAGCCCATTTCAGACATTGCCGCCATCAGTTTTGATTTAGACGATACGCTATACGACAACAGACCTGTTATCATTGCGGCCGTTAACGCCATGACAAAACACCTGGATGCTATTCCCGAGTGGCAAGCGAAAGGAGAGGCATTCTGGTCTCAATGTCGAAGCGAAGTGCTCAAACAAAACAGTGCGCTTGCAGAAGATGTGACAAAGTGGCGTCAAGTGGCACTTGAGTGGGGCTTCACAGCACTGGGATTTGATGCCGCAACAAGTAAACAGCGCGCACTACAGGCCTATCAAGCCTTTGCCGATGCCCGCAGTAATATCATTGTCAGCGACGCCGTCATCAACCTGCTTGCTCAGTTACGCAGCCAATATCACATCATTGCTATCACTAATGGTAATGTCGAGATAGATAAGTTCAATCTTCGCGATAGTTTTGACTTAGTGCTTCGCGCCGGAATTGATGGCCGCGCCAAACCTCACCCTGAGCTTTACCAGCTTGCCTGCCAGCATTTTAACCTTGCACCACATCAACTTCTGCATGTTGGCGATAGCTTAGATACCGATGTACAAGGAGCACACCGTGCCGGCTGCCCTAGTGTTTGGCTTCGCAATCAATTTGTGCCATACCAGTACAAAGGATTAGCCAACGTGGAAATCGATGACATACAAATGTTAAAAAAGATGATGTAATGTTTCCTTTCATGCGGTTGCATTCGGTGCTTGAATAACGTACTAATATTGACTTCCAAAAAACGATAATAATGGAAGTGAAATATGTCATCACAGGACACAACAAGTGATACAGGCTTTTTTGGTCATCCAAAAGGCCTACAGACTTTGTTTCTCACCGAGATGTGGGAACGAATGAGTTATTATGGCATGCGTGCCATGTTAGTACTTTTCATGACAGCCACCTTACAGCAAGAAGGTCTTGGCTTCACCGTTGCCTCAGCTGCCGCAATATATGGCCTCTATACTGGTTCGGTTTATTTCTTAGGCCTACCGGGAGGCTGGATAGCAGACCGTTTATTAGGTGGCCAACGTGCGGTTTGGTACGGCGGCATTATCATTATGTGCGGCCACATCATTCTTGCCATCCCAAGTCAATTTTCCTTTTTTGTTGGCCTTATCTTTGTTGCCAGTGGAACCGGTTTATTAAAACCCAATATTAGCGCTATGGTTGGCCAGCTTTATAACGATGAAGATAACCGCCGCGACAGTGGCTACGCGATTTACTATATGGGGATCAACCTTGGGTCTGTGATCGGCTATGCGGTATGTGGTTACTTTATGGAAAACGTTGGTTGGCACTGGGCCTTTGGTGCAGCCGCAGTAGGCATGGCAATCGGTTTAGTCAATTATCGCCTAACAGACAAACACATCGCTACCGTTGGTAATGCGCCAACTAACCCAATGACGGGAAGTCAAAGTACTAAAGCTTGGGGGGCGATAGCTATAGTTATTACGGCTGTTGCAGCAATAACGGCAGCGGCGTTTATAGGTGTTTTTGTGATTAATCCTGTAGAGCTCGCAAAATATGTTGCGATTGCTTTTACTGTCACATTCTTTTTGTATTACGGTTATATCTACTTTGGCGGTAATCTTGATGCCGATGAAAAGCGCCGGATGTGGGCACTGTTTTTGGTTTGCGTTGCGTCCACTTGTTTTTGGTCTGGTTTTGAACAAGCAGGCTCATCGCTTAATCTATTTGCCCGCGATTACACCGACAGATTAGTAGGCAATTTTAGTATTCCAACCGCTTGGTTCCAATCAGCCAACGCTTTTTTCATTATCGTGTTATCTCCTTTCTTTGCTGCGCTATGGATTAACTTGGCTAAGCGGATGATCACGCCAACCTATAGCGTGAAATGTGCGATTGGCCTTATCATCATGGCGAGCGGATTTATTGTGATGTTTTTCGCTTCCCAATATGCAGCCCAGGGCCTGCAAGTGGCGCCAATGTGGTTGATCACCACTTACTTTCTGCACACTGTGGGTGAGCTTTGCTTAAGCCCTGTGGCGTTAAGCGCAGTAAGTAAGTTATCTCCCAAGCGTTTTGCAGGGCAAATGATGGGGGTTTTCGTACTGACTTACTCAATTGGTAATATCTTCTCGGGTCTGCTCGCCGGTAGCTTTGATCCGAATAATATCGAAGACTTACCCAACCTGTACCTTCAAATTGCACTATTTACTATCGGTATTGGTGTATTTGTCGGTGTACTTGGCCTAAAAACCAAGCATTGGGAAAAGCAATCTGAAAAGCCGCTGACAGAGCAAACGGCTTAGATAAAATGCAGATGTAGGAGTGATAACTTCTACATCTTCTCAAATTCAGCAGAAACAAGCTGACCATCATAAGATTTGAAATGACCAACCCACTGCTTAGCAGTGACCTCAATTGTGCCGTAAAAGTCCTCAATATCTCCTATCAAAGAGGCTTTGTTTTCAGGGTCTAAATAACGTACTCCATAAAATTCCCAAGGTGAAAGCACGCTTTTCATATCAGCAAGTCCAATTAGATTTGCATTAGATAGTGACCAAGATTCAAGTAGTTTGACCGAAGTCACCTTTCCAAGCTTATTTAATTCAACTAGCTGGTTACAGCCAGTGTAAAACACCGTTTTTGCATCCACGTTCTGCCATTGAGCTAGACTTTGCTGGTGCTGCTTTACAAACTCGTCTATATCACTTTGACCTTTATAACAGCTAAGTGCGACTGGTTTGGTGACATTAAATTCACCAACCTGTAGGCCAGAAAGCTTAGTCTTTGGCTCTTTGGTGTATTTTCCCTCTTGATAAAATGTCGCGCCGGAAAAATCGCTTTTAATAGCTGCTACCATCTTTTCGCTCAATGCAGCATTTGTGATTTCAATGGCTTCGCCTTGAATGTGACTTGCTAGGTTAATGTCGTAAATATTAATGAGATTGGCGAGACTTGAAGGCAACAGATTGAAAGCATATTGATAGCCTACAAACCGATTATTTTCGAATAGCAACGCATGATTTCTGCCAATGGTTGCAAGCTTTTGCCGTGCGTTGAGTGGCCAAACTAATGTAAAACGCCCAACTTTTTTCTCAGCAACAGCATAGGTATCGCCCAACTCAATACCAAAGACTTGTTTTTGGGATATTACCGTATCATCAACTTGCGTTGATTTACGCACAAACGCATTACGGTTTGGGTCTATTTCCACGTTAAAGGTAATTCGTTGAGTTTTACCTGAAAACGATGTGGCGGTTATCATGTCATAGTTTTTAGCGGTGATGACTTCCGAAGTCTCACAGGTAGTCACCGGGTAAGCGACAATACGACCAGAAACATTCACTTCTTTAGAGGTGTCTTTAAGACGCTCTTTAAGCACCACTCTATCTACGATAACACCATGCGGATAAGCTTGCGCTTTAGTCGAAAGCATCTCGAATAGCTTCAACTTTACATCATCGCTCAACTCACCTGCTACTTTTCGAACTTGCCCACTACTTGGGTCTCTGCCTGCAACTGCATAAATTGAGTCAGAACTTTGGGTAAATAACTCTATTGGCTGAGCCGATTCATCAAGCCGACATTCACTTCCTTTCATAAATATCTGTGTTGCATTTACTGATGTAGACAACATGCACATGCTTAACAACTTAACTTTATTATTCATTCTTGTTCCCTGTTTAATTAGTTATCATTTAACTTAACGTAAATCGACACAAACCTGTAGTTTTTCATTCGCCTTTGCTACTGTACTGACTCGTTCAAAAAGGGGTTCCATAATCTATGTCCAAAGTTATGATCACCGGCGCAACCGGCCTGCTTGGCCGCGCACTCTGCCAAGAGCTAAGTAGTACTCACGAGATTCTAGGGTGTGGCTTTAGCCGAGCAGCCGCACCACTTCACAAGCTTGATTTGGCTGACCACAATTCGGTTTTAGATTTCTTAGATAATCATAGCCCTGAGATACTTATTCATGCCGCAGCAGAGCGCAGACCAGAACAATGTGAACAAGACCAAGCGGCAACGCTTGCGCTCAATGTTGCAGCAACCGAGTTCTTAGCCCAAGCCTGCCGCAAAAGAGATATTCGATTTTTCTTTATTAGTACTGACTATGTGTTTGACGGCACCTCAGCACCTTACGTTGAAACAGATATCACTAATCCTGTGAACTTCTACGGCCAAACCAAGCAAGCTGCGGAGCGTGCCATACTGGCGGATAGCGCATTACACACCATAGTACGAGTGCCAGTTTTATACGGCGAGGTAAAAACGCTGGAAGAATCTGCGGTAACCATTATTGCAAAACAGCTGTTAGCCAACCCTGCTTCAAGTCACGACCACTGGGCTACTCGCTACCCAACCCATGTCAGTGATATTGCACTAACGCTCAAAGATATTATCGCACAGCCTAGCCTTGGTGGGATTATTCATATCAGTGGCAATCAAGCATTCACTAAGTATGAAATGGCGCAGGTCATGGCGCAGGCTTTGCAGCTACCGACGCAAGATCTCGTACCGCTGAGCCAACCGAGTGACGATGCCACAAGACCACAAGATTGCGCTCTGAAAGACACAAGGTTGATTGATTTGGGGATTTCTCACCAACGCGATTTTGCCACCGCAATAGCTGAAGTGCTCACAAAACATATATGACGCTTACAGTAGGTCATTACGGCCAAAGGGTACTTCCAGCGTATTATCATCTGCTGATACTGGGTGCCCTATCATTTCGTCATAAGCACTTTGATGCCTAATCACCATTTCTAGGTAGCTAATATCAAGCAGACGTTTTTGAATTTGCAGCGGGTTGTGTGCTTTTAAAAATTCGCCATTTTCTTCCGTGACATAATATTCCACGTTATTAATAAGCACGCTGACTTGATAAAGCGCTAAATCAATGGAATGCACTATTACCTTTTGCAGCGGTTGATGCTGTTTTAACTTTGAAAACGCAATGGCCATTGATAGTCTCCCATGCATAGATCCAAACAGTTTGTTGCCCTACAATACGCGCTGTTATCTCTTTTTGATCATGTGAATGTCTATGTCCTATCCGATGCGTTTGGCTAAATATCTCAGCCACTGCGGTGTTTGCTCTAGGCGACAAGCGTCTCGCCTAATTGATACAGCAAGAGTGACTGTAAATGGCCGCTTGGCCAATCACATAGATCATATCAATTTGACCGATTGCATTATGGTCGATGGTGAACCGGTCGCGCCGCCACAAGCGAGAAGACTCTTTGTTTACCATAAACCTGTTGGTATAGACTGCAAAGTAAACCCAGATGACCCTGCCAGTATCTACCATGTACTACCAGAGTCATGTCGTGTGTATCCAATAGGTCGGTTAGATAAAGACAGTCGAGGATTACTACTCCTCACCAATGATGGGGCACTGTGTCAGCAATTAATCCACCCAGACCATCATCAAGAGAAAGAATATGAGGTGCAAGTTGATAAGCCTCTGGACCCAGATTTTTGCCTTAAAATGGCAGCCGGCGTGCCAGTGAAGGGGCAAATAACCCTGCCCTGTACTGTTGAACAAATCGCTCATGACCGCTTTAAAATAGTGTTACGCCAAGGGCTCAATCGCCAGATTAGAAGAATGGCACATTACTGTGGTTATCGGGTTATCGATTTATACCGAGTGCGTATTGCAAACTTAGCATTGACACAATTGGAGGTTAACTCTACTGAAGTGAAAGAGATTTCAGCAGAGTTAATTCAGTTGACCTAAGTGTGGAGTCACGCAAAGAACGACTACAAACCACACACCACAATAATGGCAATGGCACAGCCAAGTCCGAGCGCCCATACGATAGAACGCAGCACATCAATATTCGCCCAATACAGCACACAATACAGTGCTCGTGCGACAATATGTCCGATGGCTAGCCATTCGACCAGAGGAGTATAGGTTTGGGTGCCGAACGCAACGGCCAAGGCGACAGCAAAAACAGCTAATGATTCAAAGCAGTTTTGATGCGCAGCCAGCGCTCTTGCTCCAAGCCCTGTCAGTTTCTTTTGCTGTTCACGTGGGTGCTTGTTGTCATAGCCCCCTTCTTTGTTCATCGCTACTGCCACAGGAATTTTGGCAAAATAAGGTAGTAAGATGGCAAGAATTGCACAGATGATTAGTATACCCACAAGATACTCCTTCAACCTTTTGATTATTCAACTCAGTAGAGCAGAATAGCGTTAAAAAGAAAAGCCATAAGTGGATACGTGATACCCGAACCTATGGCCCAATCTTGTAGCATCGATCTTAATCATATCGTGATATTGGAAATTAACCATGTGGCAAATTGTCGCGGTACCAAGTCAGTAGTGCAATCTGCTATCACCTTAAATAAATGAATTATTTTCACTATCACGATAATTCATTTATCCAGATAAGCTCCGTTCCGGTATGCTGATTTACATTTGAGCATTGTAGGGACAGTTTTTATGTGGATTTTATTCACCTTGCTAGCTGCTTTTTCTCAGGCTTGGCGAAATGCCTTTCAGAGCAAATTGAGTGAAAGCGCCTCCACAGCCAGTGTCACCCTAGCAAGATTTATTCTAGCCAGTCCACTCGCAGGGTTATATCTATGGAGTCTTTACCTGATTGCTCCCGCAGGGCCACTTGTCATTAGCAATGATTTTCTTGCCTATGTACTGGGGGCCAGTGTCATGCAGATCATCGCGACGGGGTTAATGGTGGTGCTGTTTAAGCAGAGTAATTACGCCATAGGTGCTGGACTTGCGAAGAGTGAGGCACTCGTGGCGGCAATTTTGGGCGTGCTCTTTTTTGGCTCTAGCTTAACTCTACTTGGTTGGCTTGGTGTCTTTATTGGTGCCATCGCGGTGTTGTTATTAAGTGGGTTTAGCCTGCGTGCTTTCAATGGGAAAACCGCACTAGTGGGACTTGCCTGTGGAACAAGCTTCGCGCTCACTTCTCTTTGGGTACGTGAAGCCAGTATCGCATCGGGCCTACCTTTTCCTTACAGTGCAGCCTGGGTGTTATTGTTAGTACTGGTTTGCCAAACTGTGATGTTGAGTATGTATTTGACGATACGCGAAGCACACTCTTGGCGCGTACTGTGGCAACGCCGCAAACTGACGCTGGCCATTAGTGTTAGCAGTTGCATCGGTTCTATAGGCTGGTTTAGCGCAATGAGCCTAGAGCATGTAGCGTACGTAAAAACACTCGGCCAAATCGAAGTGTTTTTCACTTTGCTTATCTCTTTCTTATGGCTCAAAGCACCGGTAAGGAAGCGCGACTCAATGGGGCTCTTCCTCATCGCCATCGCCGCTATTTTGGTTATGCTAACTTAAGTACCACAACCCCACTGATGATAAGTAACACGCCCAAGTAGCGCATAAAACTACTTGGGTCACCGTAGAAAAAGATACCCACTAAGAATGTGCCAGCCGCGCCAATACCCGTCCACACCGCATACGAGGTACCCAGTGGAATTTGTTTTTGTGCCAGCCATAACATCCAACCACTCAAGGCCATAAAACCAACGGCTATCACTATACCTAACCAACGAGTATCGGCTTGCTGAGCCATTTTCAGACCAACGGGCCACCCTATTTCAAACAAGCCAGCCATAATTAAATAAACCCACGCCATACTATTTTTGTTTCAACTCCACAGAATACAGGTCTTTTCTTCGGTCTCGTAAATTACGCACCGTTCCTTCACTATGCAATATTTTGAGTTTATCTAAGTCTAAGTCACTAAATAACAGCATTTCCGTATTTGGTGTTGCTTCGTTGAGTGCGGCATCATGAGGAAAAGCAAAGTCCGATGGCGTCAACACCGCTGACTGGGCGTACTGCACATCTAGGCTTTCTACCTGTGGCAAGTTACCAACGCTTCCTGCGATAACAACGTAGCATTCGTTTTCAACCGCGCGGGCCTGCGCGCAGTGCCTTACCCTTAAATAGCTGTTTTTTGTGTCAGTCCAAAATGGTACAAACAAAATATCCAGCCCTTTTTCAGCCATGATCCGCGATAGCTCTGGAAACTCCACGTCGTAGCATACTTGGATCCCCACTCGGCCCGCATCCGTATCGAACACTTCAATTTTATCGCCACCTTTGATAACCCAATCGTAGTCTTCGTGAGGGGTAATATGAATTTTACGTTGTTCATCCACTTTGCCGGAGCGGTGACACAAGTAACTGACGTTATAAAGTTTATCGCCCTCAAGCAGCGGCATAGAGCCCGTGATAATATTGGCATTGTACTCAATCGCCATTTGCGACATAGCGGCTCTAAACTGCTCTGTATACGTTGCTAATGCTCGGATAGCTTCGGTCTGATTTTTATAGCTTCCAAGGCCCATTAGGGGCGCGTTAAAAAATTCAGGAAACAGGATAAAGTCACTTTGATAATCAGAGACTGTGTCCACAAAATACTCTACCTGTTGCATGAGCTCCTCTACTGATTCCACCCGGCGCATTTGCCACTGTACCGCCCCTACTCTGACAATGGTTTTTTTACTTTCGATCACAGTATCGGTAGGCTCGAAGAGAATGTTATTCCACTCCAACAGCGTCGCATAGCCTTCGGAGTCTTGATCTTCCGGTAGATACTGTTTCAACAATCGCTTTACTTGGAAATCGTTGGCAAGTTGGAAGCTTAGAATGGGGTCGTGTAATTCTTTATGGTCGACTTTGTTTATATACTCCATTGGCGACATACTGCCACGGAATTGCTTATAAAGCGGGATCCGACCACCAGCTAAAATCGCACGTAAGTTGTACTGACGACAAAGCTCTTTACGGGCATCATACAGTCGCCGACCGAGACGCAGACCACGGTGGCTTTTGGCTATCACTACATCAAGTCCGTACAGTGCATCGGCATTACTATCACTGAAGATTCGGCTATGCGCATCAACAATATCTTCATAAGTATGTGGGTTAGAAAAGGTTTGATAGTCAACTTGAACACTCAACGCAATACCCACTATACGATCGCCATCTTTCACGCCGATCTGTCCCTCAGGAAACTGGTCAATCAACCTAAATATCGTATGACTAGGCCAAGCACCACCAAGATCAGGGTAAGCTTCATCCATTAATGACTTGACCTGATCGTAGTCAGACTTTTCTAAGTTACATAGCGTGATCCGCGCTTTTTCTATAGACATATCAACTCCAAAGCTTATGTTATCTACCTATCTCTCACTCTACTACAGCCAACCTTGCTGAATGCTGAGCGAATAAACTGAGCTTAGGCCAAATAGACGGCAAATCACAATAGAGCTTCTATACTTATTTTATTGTGAACACCACAAGAGCTTACGTTTGACTAAATACCACCCTTACAGCAAACCAGACCAAGTAGAAGCATTAAAATTTGCATTATTACGACGCGTGGCTTTGTATTGCATGTGGCTACATGCCGGTCTTATAGGTGTGTTTTGGCATCTAGAGGTGAACATACTCGCTTTGGTCAATGTGTGGAGTGTGCTGATGTGGTACACCGGAATTAAACTCATTGATGCGAGTAAACCCTCTATCGCACTGCGGGTTTTCTGTCTAGAAGTGGCCATACATGCAACACTGGTATGTGCCTACTTAGGTATGTCACTTGGATTTCAATACTACCTCTGGACAGTATCTTGCCTTATGTTGTTAGATTACCAACTCAGGTTACGTAATGCCGTTATTTATTCCGTTGTGTTGATCACACTATTCGCAGCCTTGGAGTTGTTGTTCGGTGATATTGCCTATCAATATCGCTATCAACAGTTGCTCCCGTACGTGCATTTTGCCAACGTACTCATATGCGGTATACCCATGATTTATACGATCAGCCACATACGAAAAATGACGGTGCAACAAAGAGATAAATTAGAAGAACTCGCTGCACACGACCCACTCACACAAATGTTCAACCGCCGCTATGCGCGCGAGCTTATCACTCACGCGAAAGAAAGCTGTATCTCTACTCACTCTCCTTTATGTTTAGTAATGGCGGATATTGACCACTTCAAAAAAATCAATGACACCTTTGGCCATGACAAAGGAGATCAAATCTTAAAAAGCGTGGCCGAAACGATTAAAGCACATATTTACCCTGCGGATATTGCCGTTCGTTGGGGCGGCGAAGAGTTTTTAATCGTGCTGGCACCTTGCTCTTGCGGAGAGGCAATGCAGCGTATGGAAAAGTTACGACGAGCCGTTGAAGCCATAAGCTTTGAAAACGAAATTCTTAAAGTCACCATGAGTTTTGGCGTTGCCAGTTGGGATCCCAGCCAATCTTTTGAGGTCATCATTCAACATGCCGATGCAGCACTTTATGACAGCAAACACTCTGGACGAAACCGGATTACTGCAGCGCCGATTTTGCGCGTATCGGAGGGAGTAAGTTAACTCCCTCATACATTCTATAAATTTATTTTACTTAGAGGAATTAGGTGTGATAACTATCTGATGGGTTATTTTGCTTGGTAACAGAGGAGTATCTCCCCCTTCGGCATAGTCATTAAACCCGGTACGATAAAATGGCGATAACGGATGTCCACTTTGGCCACCAGCAACCGTCAGAATCGCATTTTCTAAGTGACCAGGCTGAGCAATAAAACGCTGTGACGCACCAAATGCTTTACCTTGCACCGCTGGCATAAAGGTATCACCAAAGGCCTGCGTAGTTGGCATATCCAATAACCCACTGAGCATTGGCATTTGTTTGGAGAATGGGTGCTGCACTTTGAGTGCATTCACATCACCCCAACGCCAAGCCGCCATATTACTGCCGTAGCGCTCGCTGAGTTTTTGCTTAGCGAGTTGATATGCTGCCAGCTCGAGTTCATTCCAGCTGCTATGCGCGCCAAGCCAGCTATTTGGCTGCTCATTTAACAGCTGCCAAAGGCCTGGTTCGAAATAACCTTTAACAGATTTCAGCGACAAGCTCTGCGTTTGTAAATATTGCTCTAACGGCGCATATAGAGTGTCTATCAACGCATTACGATAGGCTTTCACTAAAGTGTAGCCAACCGAATCTGCGCAAGCGCAACCCTGCCAATCTTTAAGTAGCCTTAAGTCTTTTTCAAAAGACGTTGAGTCTTGCGTTTGCAATAACTTGACTAAGCGCTCATGCCACGGCGTTAAAAACTTTGCTTGGTTATCCAATTGTAACTGATAAAAATCGGCTTCACTGAACACTTGTTTACTTATCAAACCGTCCCGGATCTGTACTGCACGCGCTCCCGGTGCGTAGCCTCCATCCCCAAAGCGCTGATTATCTTCGGTAGACACAACTCGAGCGTTTGCAGTCCATAACTTACCGCTTTCTGGGTTTTGTACCACCGGGCGAATGCGCTCGTTGTTTTGCCAAGCAGATTCATATTCTTCCTGCTTCAGCGCAGTGTCACGAGTAAACTTGCGAGCGGGAATAGCACCTATCGGCGTCCACGCAGCACTACCTTGACTATCGACTACCACCAAATTTTGGACTGGAATGCCAACATTTTTTGCGTGCGCAGTCGCTTCTCCAACTTCAGAAAACAGCTCAAACTGTAAAAGCTCTAAATTGACTGCATAAGGCTGGTGCGCAACCCAGCTGAGCGCGAACTTTTTATCACCTACCTGTTTTACTGGGCCAAAGGCACTCATTTCCAACTGATAGGTATGCACCTCACCGCTGGGTAACATAATCTCTTCAGCAATCTGCTGTGTTTTGGTGTCGCTATTAAGTTCAACCCAATCGGCAGCATCTAAATAGCCATTCGTAAACCCCCATGCGATGTGATGATTGCTACCAACAACAATAGCAGGTGCACCAGGTAAAGACACACCTGTTACTTGTACCTCTTTGCCTCGCTCCTGATAGTTTAGCTGTGCGCGATACCAAATTGATGGCACGGTTAAGCCCAAATGCATATCGTCCGATAACATTGCTGCTCCCGTTTTCGTTAGCGCACCAGTTACCGCCCAGTTATTACTACCATAAAGTGGTATATCTTCAATATGCGAGGGTTGATGTTGTGCCAGCTGAGGCTCGATAACCGGAATTGCAGCAGTTGGTGCGGTTATTACACTGCCATCCAACGCAGCTTGATGGTGACTGGGCTGCAAAATGAAATCGAGCATACCTTGACCGTACTGCTGCTTAAGAGCTATCAAAGCTTCATCGCGTTCAAAGTTTGCCGTTTGTAGATCTAAATACATACTGAAAATAACCAGCAAACTATCCTCTGGCAGCCAAGGTTTTGGCGTAGCTCCAAGTAACAAATACTCAAAGCTAGTAAATCCAGACTGCGCCCGACCATCATTTACGCCTTGCGTGTAACGTTCAAGCATTAGTTGATATGATTCCGGTAAAGACATCACAATAAGCTTTGCCCGCTTCCTAAACTGATGAAATCGCATGCTTTCATCAAGATTTATTGCTGCTGAGCCGAACAACTCACTCAACTCACCTGCCGCATTACGGCGCAATAAATCCATTTGAAAAAAGCGATCTTGACCATGCGCAAAACCTAAGCCATAAGATGCATCCGCTCGCGAGTCCGCCGACACCACCGCTTGCCCTATCGCATCTCGCGCGATCGTCACGGTACTATCTATCGTGGTAGCACTTCCTTTTCCATCAAGCGCAGGTAAACTCAAAGCTAGCAGACCATAGATAGTGGCAGTCCCTAATAATACGAGTAACAGCAGTACAACAACAATTCGTTTAATCCAAGTAAGCATGGCTATCCTTTCACAATGTATTCAGCGCTAATTTATGTCTAGAAGATATATCATGTCATCAGCCAATAAACCAATATTCTCGACTGTGTCACAGATATAAGGCAATCAGGTTAAAGCGTTTTATTTTAGTCAATTAGATTTCGCTTTGTGAGGACTGAACTATAGTTAAGTCATCATCTTAAACACAGAAGCACCATGATCTCTGAACTATCAACATCACCACTTAAATTTCGCTTTGTAAAATATAGCTTCTGGCTGTTGCTAGTCGTGATCATCGCGGTGGCATGGTATGTTGATCAAGTAAACTATCGCCGCTTAATCGCGATAGAAAAGAGCCGCTCAACTGAGGAAGTAAATGTCTACCGTACCAAAATGGAAGGAATTTTGGCAAAAAATGTTCAGTTGGTCAGAGGGTTAGGTATTGCACTTTCAGATCAGTCAGAGCTATCTCAAGCTCGCTTCGAACAGCTCGCGAGACCACTTTTCGACAGCAGTCAAATTCTGCGAAACATCGGGGCGGCGCCAGGTATGCGGCTCGATTACATCTACCCTTTGAAAGGCAATGAAAAAGCCGTAGGCCTAGACTATCAAACTCATCCCACACAAAAATACGGTGCGTTACTCGCCAAAGAGAGTCGTGAAATCGTGATGGCAGGACCTCTAGAATTGATTCAGGGCGGCACAGGGTTAATTGCTAGAGTTCCTGTCTACACTGAAAAAACTCAGTTCTGGGGACTGCTCTCTGTTGTACTCGATATGGATAACCTCTATCAACAAGCGAACTTTACTGCTCTTGAAAGTCAATATCTCATTGCAATTCAAGGCGTCGATGGCAAAGGCCGAGAGGGAGATTATTTTTACGGCAATCCCGATATTCATGCGCTCGCGCCTATCTCTTTTAAGGTTAACGTCCCCTCAGGTGAGTGGGCGCTTTATGCGGTGCCTCGTATAGGCTGGCATCCAGAAGCAACCGCAGTGTGGCCTTTTCGCCTCGCCATCATCGCACTTATTATTATCGTTGTTGGCGCATTTATCTTTATAAATCAACTCCTATCGCAACTCCAGCGCAATGCGCTGTCGCTTACCAATATGGGTATGCTTGCTGAAGTTGGTGCTTGGGAAATCAACATCAAAACCCGAGATATTATTTGGTCAGACGTCACCCGTAATATTTTTTGCGTACCAAGACAGTTTCAACCTACTTGGATGAACACTACTGAATTTTTTAAAGCCGGTTTGCACAGAAAGCGTTTGCAAGACTGTGTGGATGACTTGATAAAAACAGGCCATGAGTTTGAAGAAGAATTTATCATCCAGACGCACGATATTCGTAAACTTTGGGTGTTGGTGAAAGCGCGCGCTATTCGCCGTGGCAAACGCACTACCCACATTTTTGGTTCGATTCAAAATATTCATAAACGAAAGATGATGGAGATAGAACACGATAAGTTTGCCAAAAACAATGAGCTGCTTGCTTATTTGAGCTCACATGAAGCCATTTTAAATAACCACCTAAATCAGGCCTTATCACTATGCGCAGACGCTTGTAAAAAAGGAGCTGAGGTCAATAGAGTTAGTATTTGGCAGTTTAACGATGATAAAAACTTCTTAATACCCGTGTGTTTTTCGCATGCAACCGCAGATAGTCTTGAACATTTTCCCCCTTGGCGAAAAGCGATAGCGTCTGAGTTCTTTAGTGAAATCGAAAAAGGCCAATTAATCGCAGCTGAGCAAGCAAAAACCCATCCAGCAACGATGGCTCTGACCACAACTTATCTTGAACCTTTTGAAATTAAAGCAATGCTCTGTTGTCCAATCAGCCATAAGAATCAAAACCTAGGCGTACTCTGTGCCGAGTATGACGTCGTGAGCCCTGCTTGGGGCCAAAGCGATATCCGTTTAATAAAATCTATTGCCGCGATGTTAGGTAGCTTATTTATTAATAAGGTACATCAAAAGGCAAAAAATCAAGCCATCATTGACAAAGACTTAGCAGAGCAATCTGCAAAAATGAAAGCTGAGTTTTTAGCTAGCATGAGTCATGAAATACGCACCCCCCTCAATGGTGTGATGGGTATGGTTGAGCTCGTCATGCACTCACAGCTCACTCCGACTCAACACCACCAGCTATCTTTGGCGCATGGCTCAGCGAAATCTTTGCTCACCATCATTAATGATATTCTCGACTTCTCAAAAATCGAGGCTGGTAAACTAACGATAGAGTTTGTCGAGTTCGATCTTATCGAGATGCTAAGTAGTATGTTGTCAGGGTTTGTAAACGCCGCAGATACCAACAATAACCGACTACATATCGATTTATCTGGTATGAAAATCCAGTCCGCGCAAACGGATCCCAACCGCCTCAAACAAATTCTCAATAACTTGTTAAGCAATGCGATTAAATTCACCCATGATGGTTCGGTGACATTAAGTTGTCATACCGAACAAGCGGGCGATCAAACTTGGCTATGGTGCAGTGTGGAAGATACCGGTATTGGCATTTCAAAGGATAAGCTCAATAAAGTGTTTGATTCATTTACCCAAGCTGATTTATCAACTACTCGGCAATATGGTGGCACAGGGCTTGGTCTCACCATTGCAAAGCAGTTATCGCAATTGCTCGGTGGCGACCTACAAGCATTTAGTAAGGAACACGTTGGCAGCACGTTTTCCTGCAATGTGCTTTTGACAGAAGCTAAGCCTATTACCGTGCATGAGAAATCAGACAATTCAACACTATATATCTTAACCGATACCGACGAAGACTACAGTAAACTACTGAAGCCTTGGCATATTACGTGTTTACACATGCAGCAACTTGATATGCTCATGACACAACTACAACAACCATCCTCACATCTTGCTGTTATTTTGGATGCTAAGTTACTCGATGCTGCGCCGCGTAAGATGCAACAAGCTCTCAAAACCCAGCTAGCACAACAACAAATCGTTCATGTGATTGCCTTTGAACAGCAAAGTCGCGAAACGCTCTCGTTATTCTCCTCTTGTGAGCAGATATACTACCCCATTACACCTCATGCAGCGCTTCAGGTTTTCAACTCTGATTATCAAGATCCAGACAAGCCGAAATACGCCAAAACTGACTCATCAAGCGGCACTAACCCCCTGTTAGAATGCTCAATCTTATTGGTAGAAGACAACCGGATAAACCAAACCGTTGCGATGACGATGTTAGAGCGTCTAGGCGCCAAAGTGGTCTGTCAAGAAAATGGGGAGTTAGCACTTGCACACTTACAATCAACTAGCAAATCTTATGATGTGATTTTAATGGATTGCCAGATGCCAGTGATGGATGGTTATCAAGCAGCACAGCAAATCCGCCAAGGTGTTGCTGGAAAAACCCATCAGCATAGCGTGATCGTAGCGCTAACCGCCAATGCGATGCAAGGAGACAGAGAGAAATGCCTTGATGCAGGTATGGATGACTATCTCACCAAACCCATTGACTTTGAAGCACTAAAAGCCAAACTTCTACAAATAAAACCACAGCAAACAACTCAGACGCCTTCGCCTACAGTCCAACAAAGTTAGTTCATGCGCTTTGCTACAGCTAAGATTGGTATTATATTGCTACTATCAAGATGATGTTATTCATCTCATTAGCAACAAAAAATAAGGAAAGTGATGCAATTAGATACTCAAGAGCAACGTGTGCTGGGTAGCTTAATCGAAAAGCAAGTCACCACCCCAGAACAATATCCAATGTCACTCAACGGCCTTACCAATGCGTGCAATCAAAAATCGAATCGCGAGCCGGTGATGGAACTCTCTCAAAATGACGTACTAGACACACTGACCCGCCTACAAGAAAAACGCTTAATTACCTGTGACGAGGCACTGTCAGGTCGCGTCGACAAGTATAGTCAGCGTTTTTGTAACAGTGATTTTGGTCACCTTAAAGTCAACGCAAAACAAAAAGCGATTATCTGTTTATTGTTATTGCGTGGCCCACAAACCCCCGGTGAACTGCGCACCCGCAGCAACCGTCTCGCAGAATTTAGTTCCGTACAAGATGTTGAATCAACATTAAGTGCGATGCAAGAACATGATTATGTGGTTAAGCTCGCCAGAGAGCCTGGAAAACGAGAAAGTCGATATCAACATTTGTTTGGCGATCAAGTAGTTGAACCTGCAGCCACCTCAGCAGAATCTTTAGCAGGCACACAAAATGACAGTGAAATCGAAAGCTTGATTGCAGAAATTGAACAATTAAAGCAAGAACTCGCCACCATCAAAGCACATTTAGGGCTTTAAAAAGCGCGTCAGCACCAACATAATAGAGGTTTGTCGCCCCGATAGTATTGAGGAACCAGTATGCGTGAAGCAATCATGGCCGAAATGAAAGTTCAGCCAATTATTGACCCGGAATTTGAAGTCAAACGACGTGTCTCATTTTTAAAAGCACGATTACAAGCCTCTGGCTGCTTCACTCTTGTGCTTGGCATCAGCGGAGGCGTTGATTCGTCAACCTGTGGACGCCTATGCCAGCTAGCTATCGATGAACTCAATGCTGAGCATGATACTGGGGCTTATAAATTTATTGCTATGCGCTTGCCGTATGGTGTTCAAGCTGATGAAGATGAAGCTCAACTAGCACTTGAGTTTATCCAACCTAGTCAGCGCTTAACAGTCAATATCAAACCTGCAGCTGATGCCATGCACGAGCAGGCGCTCGCTGCTATGGCGGGTGGAAGCATATCACTGCCTTCACAAGCCAGCGTGGATTTTATTAAAGGAAATGTAAAAGCACGCCAGCGCATGGTTGCGCAGTATGAAATCGCTGGCCTGACTCGTGGTTTAGTGGTCGGCACCGATCATAGCGCTGAAAACATCACCGGCTTTTACACCAAGTTTGGTGACGGCGCCTGCGACTTAGCGCCCTTATTTGGCTTGTCAAAGCGCCAAGTTCGCGCACTAGCTGCTTTTCTCGGAGCGCCTGCTGGATTAGTACATAAAGTGCCAACAGCCGATCTTGAGTGCGACCGCCCAGGCCTTTCTGACGAAGAAGCGCTGGGACTAAGCTATGACAATATTGATGACTTTCTTGAAGGTAAGCCCGTTAGTAGCGAAGTGAGCGACAAACTTATTGCCATCTATCAGCGTACACAACACAAGCGTCAACCAATTCCTACGGTATACGACGAACAATAGTATTGTTGGCAGGAGATAACTAGTTAATTATTCATCCTGCCCCCTAACCTCTCAATTCACAAGGTGATTAACTTATGAGCCCAGCAGCTGCACCTATTTTAATTACTGGTGGCGCACAGCGCATTGGACTTGCTTTGGTGAAACACTTTCTCGCTAAACAGCAAGCCGTCATACTGACGTATCGCACCAGACACCAAATTATCGATGAACTAGAATCGCTAGGTGCCATTTGTATCAAGGCTGATTTTGACGAGCCAGAAGCAATCACGCAGCTCAACAATCAAATTCGTGCTCATACCAGCACCCTCAGTGCTATCATCCACAATGCATCGAGCTGGGATTGTGAAGCTAACAACCCTGATTTTTCAGCATTATTCGATAATATGATGCGGATCCACGCTAAAGTCCCTTATTTGATCAATCATGCCTTGAGCGATTTATTGACTGCCAACAATAACGTCAGTGATGTGATCCATATTACTGACTATGTAGTAGAAAAAGGCAGTCCAAAACACATTGCCTATGCCGCTAGTAAAGCTGCATTAGATAACTTAACTCGGTCATTTGCCGCTAAGTTTGCACCTAAAGTCAAAGTGAATAGCATCGCACCTTCTCTCATCATCTTTAATCAAGACGATAGTGATGAGTACAAGGCAAAAACTTTGAAAAAGTCTATTATGGGAATTGAGCCTGGTAGCAAAGAAGTTATCAATAGTGTCGATATGATACTCTCTAGCAACTATATGACAGGACGCACGGTACAAATCGACGGTGGCCGCCATTTGAGGTAACGCATTATGCAAGACAAATTACAACAGAGTTATAAAACGATTATTGAAGCCGTGGGTGAAGATGCAGACCGCGAAGGGTTATTAGACACACCAAAGCGCGCAGCGAAAGCGATGGAATATCTGACTCAGGGTTACCGTCAAACACTGGATGAAATCACCAATAACGCGGTATTCAGCTCGGATGCCGATGATATGGTGCTGGTCCAAGATATAGAATTGTACTCTATGTGTGAGCACCACCTTCTACCTTTCGTTGGTCGTTGCCACATTGCTTATATACCTAGCGGTAAAGTGCTTGGCTTATCTAAATTTGCCCGAATTGTTGATATGTTTGCCCGTCGATTTCAAATCCAAGAACAGCTAACTCATCAAATCGCCAAGGCCGTTGAGGAAGTCACTGGCGCAAAAGGCGTTGGCGTGATCGTTGAAGCCAAACATATGTGTATGATGATGCGTGGAGTTGAAAAACAAAACTCTAGCATGCGAACGTCAGTCATGCTTGGTAACTTTAGAAGCGACCCCAAAACCCGCAACGAGTTTTTACAGTTAGTGAAAGGATAAACACGCTATGTCGAATGCCATTATCAAGGTGACAAATTTAAGATTACGTACCTTTATTGGTTTTAATCCCGAAGAGCGGGAGAAAAAGCAAGATGTCGTGATCAATATTGAAATTCACTACCCAGCTGATACGGCATGTTTAGATCATGATAACGTGGCCCATGCGCTTAATTACAAAACGGTAACTAAAGCGGTCATCACGCGAGTAGAAGAAGGCCACTTTTTGTTACTTGAGAAGTTAGTGGCTGACATACTCGCTGAATGTCATCAACATCAAGACGTGACCTATGCAAAAGTCACCGTAGATAAGCCACACGCTTTGCGTTTCGCTGACTCAGTGTCGCTCACACTTGATTGGCACAGGAACTAAGCGAGCTGACACTGGTAGTTCCCTCCTTGCCTTCAGAGCTTATGAAGCCACCTGAAGAGCAAGGTAGATCACTAGAGCATAACGGGTACCTTTACCGAGCGCGACTAACACAAAAAACCACCCAAAAGAGGTCCGCAAAGATCCAGCGACCACAGTTAAAGGATCACCGACTATGGGCAGCCAAGCAAATAGCAATGAAAACTTACCGTAACGATTAAACAACCCACAAGCCTTATCGTACTGCTTTTGAGAAACTGGAAACCAGCGCCTATCCCGCCATTTAACGATAAACCAACCAAGATAATAGTTAATACAGCTACCAAGTAAATTTCCCGCTGTAGCGGCCAGCCATAACCAAACCAGTCCGCCCTGTTGTTTCGCAACAAGCCCACTCAGTGCTAGCTCAGACGACGCAGGTAATAGGGTTGCAGCAATAAAAGCAAGCCCAAATAAAGAAAGGTAAATCATATCTACGGCTACAAGAAATTGGACTTTAAGAAATCATCTAAGTGGGGCAATATACTGAAATGCGTGCAAGACTTCAAAAACACTGACACGGCAACAAGGAATAGACATGAAAACAACAATAAAAATGTTACTACTCAGTACTGTACTCACTTCCGGATTAAGTGGCTGTAAAGCCTCAAACGAGGCGCTACCACAAGCAGCTGATGACTATCAGACCTACATCCATACCGGTGACATCTTCAAGCACTTGCAATTTACGGATATAAAAAACCAAACCATTCGGTTCGATACTAAACACAAAAAACTCGTAATTTTATTCGCGACGTGGTGCTCTGATTCGCAGCGTCTATTGAGCGAACTAAAACAATCGGAACTACTCACCCAAGCAGATTTAACCATCGTTGCCATCGGCCGAGAAGAAAATAACACTACGCTTGAGCAATTCAACGAAGCCATGCAATTGCCCATACATCTTGTTGCCGATCCCAATCGAGATATTTACAACACGTATGCCAACAAAGGCATTCCAAGAGTCATCTTGCTTGATGAGCATAACCAAGTGATGCAAACCCTCATCGGTGAGCAACCCAACACTTTATCAAAACTAAACTGGAATTAACGAGGTAACTATATGAATCCAGAAGTCGTTAGCATTCTCACGATGGCCAAAGTTATCCAAACCGCCGTTGCCCCTGTATTTTTAATTACGGGTATTGCTGCGACCTTAGGAGTGCTATCAAACCGTTTAGCACGGATCACAGATAGAGCTCGTTTACTTGACCGAAAGATCAATACCACGCAAGATGAAGAGCTAAAAATGCACTTTAGTCGAGAAATGCGTGCACTGCTAAAACGGTCTCGCTTTATTCACGTTGCATTTAGCATGAGTGTACTCAGTGCGTTGCTTGTATGTGCAGTGGTTATGCTACTGTTCATGTCACACTTGTACAGTATGCCATTAGGCATTACTTTATCGTCTTGTTTTATCGCCGCTATGGTGCTGCTCATTGGCGCATTTGTCTCTTTGCTTGGAGAAATCTTTTTAGCCACCCGCAGTATGCGCAGGGGTATGATATTCAAAGACATAGAGAGCTGACTATTTAAAACTAGCTGCCTCCGTCACAGGGCACTAATCGCAGTTATTTGATTATATTTGTAATTTACATTGAAAATAGGGAAAAATATTAGGGGTTTACTATGAAGAAACTACTTACCGTCACACTATTTAGCTGCCTTGCCGCGACAGCGCAAGCTAACACCATGTTTGAATCAGCTGAAGATGCGATTGAATATCGCAAAGCATCTTTTCAATTGATCCGTTTCCAGATTGGTAATATGGGCGACATGCTAAAAGGCAAAGTGCCATTTGATGCTGAAGTATTTAAACAACGTGCTCACAATGCTGCGCAATTATCGCAAATGCCTTGGGAAGCATTCATTGACGGTTCTGACAAAGGCAACACTGATGCTCTACCAGCCGTTTGGTCAAACAGAGCTGAGTTCGATGGCAAAGCCAAGCAATTTGCCGAGTATGCTCAAGCACTGGCTGTTGCAGCTGACTCTGGCGACAAAAAGCTGATTGCTTCTGCATTTAAAGATTGGGCAAAAGGCTGTAAAGACTGCCATAAATCTTTTAAAGATTAATACCAATCGTATAAAAACAAAACAGCCGCATATTTGCGGCTGCTTACTATCTGAATATTTCGTCACTTGTTTAGTGAACACCAACAACGCAGTAACTCAGACAATGCACCTAGTAACCCATAGCCCTGCTTAATCACATAGCCAAATTGAATTACTGTCAGTGCTAGACTGGTAGATGACGTCTAGTGATCAATCATCAATATAGTCGAAATCATCATCGCCTAGATTTCTACGTAGGCGTTTTTGCTCTAAGTAGTCGTCTAGCTTTCTTTTGACTTTACGCTTTTGCTTGTCATGTTGGTTACGACCCAACTTTTCAAATTCATCGTCTGCAAAATCATCATCAAGCGCATCGTAAGAGAATGTCTTACCCACAACTTACTCCAAAATAAAATAGTCATTAATAAAATGAGAGCCATCTCTCAAGATCACTATTTAGCGCTAAATTGTCATTCTGAAAAGTGAGAGTTTCTTATCCTTACAATAAAAATTTTTTATTGCTAATTCTTTTTGATAAAAATAACTATATTTTAGTCAATTCCGTCACTTTTTGAGCACATAAGTTTTCAATTAAAAAACATAAAGCATTGATCTTAATACAACTAATATTTGGCATTGTTCTTGATACAAAAAGCATGTAACTGAGCCAATAAGGATCGACCATGAATAAAATTTTACTACTAACAGCAGCAACGATGATGACAGCCACTGTCGCTGCACACGAAAAAAATAACATCACGTTTAGCGGTGACAATTGTGAAGTAGAATTTCAAAATGACGTTAGGATCACGCCTGATAACTTGGTGATCACAACAGCCAAAAACAAAACAGCTGAGATCAACAACCTTGGCGAACTGACACTCAATGGCGAGCGCATTGCACTCGATACGCAGCAAAAAACGATGCTCACGCAATATGGTGATGAACTAAGAGGCCGCCTACCACAAGTGGCTGATATTGCTTTTGAAGGCATAAAATTAGCGGGCGTTGCCCTTAATGAAGTAGCGCAAACCTTTAATTTAACCAGTTTAGATAGTATTCATGCAGTGATCGATGACCTCGAAACGGAAGTGCAAAATACGTTTTATCAGCAAGGTGCATTCGTGATGGGCAAGCAGACCTTTGATGAGTTTGGCCAAAACTTCGATAGTCAGTTTGAAGAAAAAATCGAAACGGCAGTACAGGGAGCCATGATGCAATCGATAGGTAGCTTATTGGTTGCAATTGGCAACGAAATGTCGGATGCAAACGGTGATATAAGCAGCTTTGAACAACGGATGGAAAACTTCGCAACGCAAATTGAAACTAAGGTCGAACAACAAGCAGAATCTATTGAGAAAAAAGCAGATGCACTGTGTGGCGACTTTGAACAAATAGCGAAAAACGAGGCCATTGTCGCAAAGTCTATCCCTGCCATGTCAGAGTACCAACTGTTTAAATTTAAATAATCCGACGTTGGCATAACTTACAATTTAATTAAGGGTACGTTATGCCAACCCTTTTCTTTGTGCATCGGCCAACTCACCCAGGGTTTTAATCGCTTGCTCTACCGAATTCCCCCAAGGCAAGCCATAACTGATACGTATACAATTTTGATATTTTTTGCTGGCACTAAATAGCGTACCAGGCGTAATACTGATCCCACACACCAAAGCTCTTTGGAACAGCAAGGCTCCGTCAACATGCTTACCTAAGTCTAGCCACAGCACACAACCACCTTGCGGGCGGCTGACTCTTACCTCACTACCAAATGCGGCATTCACCGCTTGGATCATGCGATCTCGATTCTCAATTAACCGTTTACGAACCAACTTTAAATGGCGCTCATAACCCCCTGAGCTGAGAAAGTCCGCCAGAGCCCATTGATTCATTAAAGATGACGAGCAGCTCAACGCACGTTTTATGCGCTTTGCTTTTGCACTAAATTGACTGGCAACCATCCAGCCCACTCGATAGCTAGGTGCAGCGGTTTTTGAGAATGAGGCACATGTGATCACTAAGCCCTTTTGACTAAATGCTTGTGCTGGTATGCCACGCTGCTCGGTAAAATATAAATCGCCATACACATCGTCTTCTATCAACACCACGCCACGTTGCTCTAATAGTGCCACCAGCTGCGCACGTCTCGTATCTGGCATAAAACTACCGAGCGGATTACTAATACTGGTAGAAAACACGCAAGCTCGAATATCATGTTTTTCAAGCGCACGCTCAAGGTCGCTCAGCCAAATGCCGTCATCCGGACAAACAGGGATTTCGATGGCCTTTAGTCCCAAGTTTTCAGCCAGTTCAACAATGCCAAAATAACAAGGAGATTCAATCGCTATCACGTCTCCAGGCTTAGTTACCGCTTGTAACGCAATCGCTAATGCTTCTTGCGCGCCATTGGTGATCACCACTTCATCCATGTCTATTGCTAAGCCCATATCCAAATAACGCCGCACGATTTGCTTTTTTAAGCTATCTAAACCATCCATAGGACCATAATTGATGAGCTCATTCCCAGCTTCTTTCATTACACGGCGCATAATTTTGGCAAGTACTTGCTCAGTACCAGCGATGGCAATGGGGTTAGCGATACCTAAAGGGATTGCATGTGGCTGATGGATCCCATTATAGACTTGTTCAATCAACGCCTGCTTGTTAACCACTACGGGTTTGGCGGGTAATCTCGCACGCTTTGGCGAGTCGTTGTGCGAAGCTCTTTGGCATAAAAAGTAGCCTGACTTTTCTTTGGCAACCACTTTTCCTTGGTCTTCAAGTGCTTGATAGGCCTGCTTTACCGTTGGAATACTGACATTTAAGTTTTGCGCCATAACACGCAATGAAGGAAGCTTTTCGCCCGGTAAAATGGACTCTTGTTCTGCCATCGACAAGATCATTTGGATCACCTGCTGATAGAGAAAGGCGGAATGTTGGCGTTGAATAACGGTACTCATAAGCAATAATCTGTATAGGTATAAATTAGCAAACTCTGTATATAGCTTATACAGAATAACAGCGTAAACTACAGACTTCCACTGCTGTTTAAATCTAGAGCCGATCATGAAAAATCTATTTCTTTATGCCATCACTGTGTTGATTTGGGGATCAACATGGCTTGCCATTGAATATCAACTTGGCAGTATCAACGAGTTTGTGTCACTGTTTTACCGCTTTGGTCTCGCCGCGATTTGTATGTGGGCATTTGTTATCTATAAGCGTGTGCCAATGCGCTTTTCCCGCCAAGATCACGGCTTTTTTATCCTCTTAGCGCTATGTAATTTTGGTGCCAACTATCTCTTCTTATATTGGGCTCAGGCACATCTAACGTCAGCGATGGCATCAATTGCGTTTTCATTATTATTGGTCGTTAACATTGTCAATACTAAGTTATTTTTTGCCAAACCTATTGCAAAACGAATTTACTTTGGTGCGTCATTGGGCACGCTTGGGATAGTCAGCTTGTTTTGGCACGATTTGGTCGCATTTGATTTGCAAAGCGAGGCCTTCTTGGGATTATCATTAGCTTTATTAGGAACAGTGGTCGCATCACTCGGAAATATGGTGAGCGTACGCAATTCCAATCAGCAAATTGATGTTATGGCGGGAAATGCTTGGGGCATGCTTTACAGCGCTGTCATGTTAGCAACCTATGTCGCCTTGAGTGAACATCAGTTTATCAACCAAGCGCCGGCATCATATTGGTGGTCTCTGATTTACCTCAGCGTGTTTGGCACCGTTATTGCCTTTGGTTGTTATTTCTCACTACTCAAGAATATTGGGCCTGAGAAAGCGAGTTATTTGATAGTGTTATTTCCTTTTGTTGCCGTGGCATTGAGTACCTTATTTGAAGGCTTTGAGTGGCAGCAAAACACCTTTATTGGGTTTATTTTGGTCATCCTAGGTAATGCGATTGTACTCACACCTTTAGATCGCATCTACGCTTGGCTGTCCATTCGGTCCCCAGTTAGAAGTTGAAGTCTTACCAATGCTTTAGCTTCTTACTTTCCAGCGCCATTTTATAATGGCGCTTTTTTTATGCACAGCGCCCGGCGGCGACAGGTTATCGTTGCAGGCGTGCACCCAACAATCTCACCATCCGCCTCAATGTCATACCCCTCTTGTGCGATAAAAAGCTCAGTAATGCGGCTGTGATGCACATTTCTCGTGCCCATATGACGTTTCAGCAGCATATTGACAAATAATATCACTCGCTGCCAATGCGTTTGCGGCGTAAACCACAGCAGCTCTAACTGACCGTCATCAAGACAAGCCATTGGGGCGGGAGTTAACCCTGCCCCAAAGTGTTTGCCATTCGCAAGTAACAACATCATACCCTGCTCAGGCCATTTTTTGCTGCGATAGCGAATGAGCTTGGCAGTAAACAGCGACATTAGTCCCGCATAGGTATAGCTCAACTTTCCCAAACGTTTGGTTTGTCCTAGGTTATTCATCACATGCGCGTTAAAGCCAATCCCAGCAACATTGACAAACCAGCGTCCGTCCACTTTACCCAAATCAATACTTGTAAACTTGTCTGAAAATACAGCTGCTCGCCACTGTACTTTGGAATAATTAAACTGCCGAGCAAAATCGTTGCCAGTACCCGCTGGCAGCAGCGCAAGCGTGTTATCCCGTTCAGCAATGGCATTGGCGACTAGGTGCAAAGTGCCATCTCCCCCAATCACCACCACGCTAGCTCCCGCCGTCGCGGCTTGAGCAATTGCCTCCCTATCTGCGACAAAGTTTCCAGTGGTATTAAACCAAGTTGCTGTCAACTGCTGTTGTTTTAATTGTTGCTTTAACCATGCAATTTGCGCTTTCCCCTCAGCACCCGCTAAAGGGTTGACTACCACCAGCATAAAACCCCTTAAATACAAAAACTCAACTTATATGAATAAAAAACCAAAACTAAAACCCAAAATAAAAAGCAAAAACCACAAACACTTATAATAACTGGGGGTAAAGCCTAGTTAAGACAATCACAATTATGCATAACCATTCAAAAAAGCCATTAAAACAAAAATGAATAAAGCATTAATTCATTAGTTATTTTTATCCGAAAACATCAATTTTTATCGTTTTAAATTTAAACAAATTGCGGGCAAAATAACCTCGTTTTCAATCATAACTTATTAGGAGCCAGACATGCTTAATTCAGCTGCACCTTGCAGCCCATCACAAAACACGTTTAACCAAACACAACCAACTAAACAACGTCGTATCAATTGGACGAAGTGGTTGGCAGTATGTGGTCAACACTTAGCGTTAAAAGACGTGATTATGTATAAGTAAGTCTGCACAGAGCATGGCGCCCCAACCCGCCATGCTCTCGTCAGCATTTGTTTCAATAGACCATAAAAGCACCTATTCAACCAGCACTTTTGTACAAAACCTCTTCGACAAACCGCTAATTTCTAGCACAATTTTAAAAAAAACCTCACTTTTAGAACGTTTTTTAAGCAAACAGTTTAAAAACGGTTTACAGCGCCTAAATCGCTAAGTATTATCTTTGCCCATGGAGAGATGGCTGAGTGGTTGAAAGCACCGGTCTTGAAAACCGGCATACGTTAATAGCGTATCTAGGGTTCAAATCCCTATCTCTCCGCCATTTTTAAAGTATTGCGTCGGAGAGGTGGCCGAGTGGCTGAAGGCGCTCCCCTGCTAAGGGAGTATAGGGTTTGTAGCCCTATCGAGGGTTCGAATCCCTCCTTCTCCGCCATCACTTATAAGAAAACCGCTTAATTGCGGTTTTTTTATGTCTGCGATTTATCACTGCCATACACAACTGGTCAGATGTCTTTATCCTATGCTATGTTGAGATCTGATTGGGGAAATGAGTGTGACGAATGAAAATCCATGTCTTAGAAGGTTATATTCAACATATTTATCTGGTCGAGCACGAAACGGATCTGCTATTACTCGATGGTTGCTGTCGTGCCGATGTTGAGTTGGTCTGCAACTACATCCTGCAATTGCAAAAACCATTAAGCGCACTAAAGCTGATTGTGGTCACGCATATGCACCCAGATCATGCCGGTGGCGCGCACAAACTCAAAAAACTCACGGGCGCAAAGATTGCGACCGCAAATGCCCCCAGTCAGTGGTATCGAGGTATTGATGGTGTCATGATGCATCTCTCCGATATGGCGCTGGCACTTTGGGTTGCTGGGCGAAAGCGCAAGGCCAAACGTAACCTTTGGTATCCAAGACAATTATCACCAGATTTTTTCCTAGCTGATGGTGATAGCTTACCCTACTTTAACGAATGGCAAGCGATACACACACCCGGTCATACGGATAGAGATTTGAGTTTGTATCATCTCCCCAGTAAGCGCATCTATGTGGCGGATTTGACGGTAAAAGTGAAAGGACAATTTGTTGCGCCTTTTCCGGTATTCTATCCACGCTTGTATCGCCAATCTCTTGCCAAAGTAAAGGCACTAAAACCCCACTCCGTGATTTTGGCACACCAAGGAGAGGTACTTGCTGAAGAAATTGATTTTAACGCATTGATAGCGCACGCGCCCAAGCAGCCAATGACACATTGGCGCTCGGTGAAGAAGAAGACCAAAAAAGCACTAGGATTAGGAAGCTAGCTTTCGTTTATAACCTGCACCAACCGCGCAATGTCCTCCTGACTATTGTAAATATGTGGTGAGACGCGAATACCGTAGCGACGATTATCCACAGCAATGCCTGCACGCTTAAGCTGCTCCATCACTGCCTCATGCCGCGAGCCAAAATGCAAAATAGCGGTCCCAGAGCAAGCACTCTGTGCTGTAGGAGAGCGATAAAATTCAGGTAATGCCGCTTGTAACTCAGACAACAAAGCAAAGTTGTACGCTCTTACTTGCTCAACCCCGAGCTCAGCAAAATAGCCAAGGCTATGCCCCGCATAGATATAAGGTGCCACACTTGGTGTACCGCCCCAAAAACGCAGCGCACTTTCACTCAGCGCAAAATGATGAATATCAAACTCGAATGGATTTTGATGTGAAAACCAGCCAACGTCTTTTGGTTCGCAATAAGGCAAAACATCCTCATTCACCCAGATAAAACCGGCGCCAGGGCCACCGCAGCTCCATTTCACACAAGAGCCTATAACGCAATCCGCGCCCCATTCGCTTAAATTTATTGGTAATACACTAAGTGACTGAGCGATATCAATAATGCTTCTACAGCCGTATTGGTTAGCAAGGCCAATGATGTCGGCGACAGGGGCTTGCTGACCGCTATTCGAATAAACATGACTGACAAATACCCAGTCAATTTGCTCGTCAATATATTGCTGCCACACGCTAAGGTCGTGCATATTCATCGCTTCGGGAATATAAACAAT
Source organism: Pseudoalteromonas galatheae (assembly GCF_005886105.2). Lineage (NCBI taxonomy): Bacteria > Pseudomonadati > Pseudomonadota > Gammaproteobacteria > Alteromonadales > Pseudoalteromonadaceae > Pseudoalteromonas > Pseudoalteromonas galatheae. The sequence goes on along the minus strand of NZ_PNCO02000001.1, from coordinate 3,832,626 downwards.
CTCAATATTGTCCAGCGCGTTTTGTAACGCAAACCCCATGCTGGGGAAGTCTTGCTCACTCATTAACACGCGCACTTTGCGAATGCCACTTTCGGGTAAACTCATCGCCCACTTCGTTAAACCACTGGAAAGATTTGCTTGCGGACAAAACAAGCGAGGATCAGTGTGTAATAGGGAGGCTAAGGACGAAGTAAAACGATCAATACCGCTTAGCCACTGCTGCCAAGGCTCCTGGTTTTGTAGTTGCCACGGCACCATAAATTGCTGATGAAAATCTTCCGCTGCAGATTTCAACATACAACCAACAGAATGACTCAATAAATAGGGACCCGTAGACAGGTGAAAATCATCCTTATATTGCTTCATGCTTAATCCCTATTGCTTGGCGTAATCGTTTTAAGTCGTGATGCCGAGTAAAGATATCATCGCGCTCGGCAGCGGCTCGCCTATCTCTTAAGTCTGCGAGTTCTTTGAGTAAGACTTCAATCGGTGGACCACTGGCGGTCACTTTGCTTAAGTGCTGTTGCTGCATTGCTTGCGAAGGTTTGGCGATATACTTTTCGACGAGTTGATTGTGATGTTGTATGGCCGTATCTCCATGCAGCTTACACACTTGTACAAACAAACTACAGGCGGGGCCAAACCAATCACTTTTCGGCCCTTTCAATGCACTCAGAAACGCATCCATTAAATTAGGCGTGCGCATGCATTCCCGCAAGGTTGCTTGGTCTTCTGGCATCATATAGAGGAATTTTTCCACCAGCATTTGACCATAGCTAATATCATTAGCTGGGCATAACCCCAACATCATATCGATAACATTGATACCCGCAAAATCTCCAGCGTTTGCACCACGATAGACCTCTTTACCAACTCGGTAAGGTTTGTAATAGGGTCGTACAACGTAAAAGAATGCCTCGGTATCTAGCTCCTTAAATAACTCTCGATTAGACTCTATCACCTCAAGCAGCGCTTGCTTAACTTGTTTGAGTAGCACCAATGACATGGGATGAGAAATTCCCAAATGATGCACTTTCATTAACGATTCAGACGCACGTTTATAGGCAAGAATGGCCTGCGTATTGTAGTCGATGAATAAGCGCTCTGCCGGATGAGAAGTAAAGCGCTTATACACGCCGTTGATTGCGCGGTTATGTGTGGTGAGATGAGCCGTTGCGAAGCGCGGCGTAACCCCCAAAGAGGCACCAATATGCATGGCTAGTGCCGATGCTTGCGTTAGTGGAGACACCTTTTCACGGCTTGGCTCGGTAATTTCGTGGCGTCTGCATGCAGCCATAAATAGACCAACGTTACCGAGTAAGTCGAATGCTTGCTCAAAGCCTTCGTCGGTATTGCCTTCTTCTAGCAAGGCTTGGATCAGTTGATTACCTTCTTCTAATAACTGTGCTTTTAGCGTTTCACCAACGCCTTCAACATTTGCTTTATCCTGTTGCTGCCAATAAAGATGTTCAAGCTTGTCGTTAAGGTCAACAAACGGACCTCTAATCCAAGCGTCAAATTGTACGGCTAATGGACTCATGATTACTTCTCGTGATTATTCCACAGTTAAGGCTAGCAAATCACCACGAGCATAATTTGCCAATTTTCTCTAAAAGTTTAATACTGATTAGCAAGAATCACTCTTTTATTTGGTTTATGTCGGTAAATCTAGATGCCAAGGACAAATTGCTCCTTAACGCCTTGCAACATAATGCACGTTTGAGTAATGCCTCACTTGCCGAAAAGGCAAACCTTTCCGATACTCCCTGTCTTCGACGCGTAAAACGCTTGCAAGATACAGGAGTAATTTCAGGCTATCATGCGGCACTGGATAGAGCGCAAGTTGACCTAAGTATTTTGGTTTATGCATTTATAAAACTCAGTGAAAATACCGCAACTGCAGCGCATTTATTTGAACAACACGTGGAATCTGAAGATCAGGTGATCAGCTGTTCAGTGATCTCCGGAAGTTATGATTACCTACTGGAAATCGTAGCAAAGGATTTGCCCAGCTATGAACAATTTGCCAAACATCAACTGGGGGCCTGTAAGGTAATTAGCGGGATTGAATCAACGATTGTACTAAAGCAAACTTTTGCAAAACGCATATTACCGATCCGCTAACCATTTTTATCGTCATCTGTTCTCGCTATACTGCATGTGATTTTATGCTCATAAGGACCGACAATGCGCCACTACCTTACCTCCACAGTATTTGCTTTTAGCCTGCTTGCCTCACCTTTGGTCATCGCACAAGACTGTGTTACCCAAGTGAGTGATATGTCGCTATTCACGAAGAGCAAAAAGTCGGGATTATTCCGCGATGCAATCGATAAAGGCCCCGTCACAGTCGATGTAGGGAATATAAAAAACTATAACGATTATATTCGTTCGACCAAGCAACTTATTGAAAGCCGCAACCCCCGCGCCACACTGCCATGCCCCTTAATAACGCCTATTGCAACATTACTCAACCTGACAACCCCCAAGGTAAGTGACTTAATCGCGCCATTTTCACTTGAGCATGACAACAAAGATCAAGCCATTTTACTTATCCATGGTCTGACCGATTCTCCTTTTACTTTTCACTACCTTGCGGCAGCACTCTATGAAGCAGGATACAATGTCAGAACCATGTTACTGCCAGGCCACGCGACTGCACCAAGCGATTTAACCGAAGTTGATATTGACGATTGGCAAACCCACACGGATTATGCCATCGCACAGACGAGCCAAGATTTTACGCATTTTTCCGTGCTTGGTTACTCCACTGGTGCTGCCTTGGTGCTAAGTAGCATAGCGAAGCACAAGCCTAATAATTTAGGCTCTGTTGCACTTATCTCACCCGCTACGGAGCCACATAATAAGAACGGTTGGCTAGCCAAATGGATTGATTACGTGCCATTTGTCAATTGGATAGATGAAGACGCAGATTTGGATTTCGCCAAATATGAATCTTTCCCATGGCATGGCGCAACGTTAGCCCATCAAGCTATGGCGCCACTCAAATCACTCACCACTTTGCCAGATGTACCGATGTTTATCAGCTATAGCGATGTCGATACCACCATAGACAATCACGCAACGGCAAAGCTGCTAGAAAAGTGGCAACCTAAATCAACATTGACCCAATTTATCTACTCGGAAACACTATCGACTAAGCAAGGAGTGGAGTATCGGAGTGTGAAAGCCGACAATATTATCGATATGTCTCATATTGGTATTTTGCAACCACCTGAACATATTTTTTACGGCCGCAAAGGGCCTTATCGTAACTGCACCAGTTACCACTTAGAAGACCAGGCCTTTATTAACTGCCGCACAGGTAAAACCGTCCATTTTGGCGAGCGTCACGAAAAAAGCATGACGCAATACGCTTCGCTTGCACGGATCACTTTTAACCCTGATTACAGTAACTTTGAGCAAGCACTGCTCGCATTTTTTGACGGCCACAATGACTGAGTACCAACATAGGTTTATTCATTCTCTAACTGAAGTGACAGAAGCACAGTGGGACTGTGTTTCACCATCACATGTATTTACGAGCTACGCTTGGCTACTTGCATTAGAGTTAAGCGGCTGCACCAGTAAAGAGACTGGCTGGATACCGCATCACCTAATGATTGAACGCCAAGGCGAGTTGGTTGCAATTTTGCCAGGTTATATTAAATCGCACTCTTATGGCGAGTACGTTTTTGATTGGGCTTTTGCTGAAGCCTACGAGCGCCATGGATTAGACTACTATCCTAAATGGCTGTGTGGCGTTCCCTTTACGCCAACTCAAGGGCCAAGAATATTAACTAAACGACTGTCTTCTTGCTTGCTTGAATATATTGACGCTACGCTCACGAGCCTCGCCCAACTGGGCATTAGTGGAGTCCATATTAACTTTTGTCGTGAAAGCGACTTTCTCACTCAGAGTCATTTAACGATGCGCCGCAATGTGCAATTTCATTGGCATAATCATGGTTACGCCAAGTTCGATGATTTTCTCGCACGACTCACATCAAGAAAGCGTAAAATGGTCATAAAAGAACGCCAAGCTGTGACCGCCCAAGGTATTAACATAAGTTGGACTGTTGGCAGAGAAATCAGCACAGCACAACTCGATGCGTTTTTTCTCAGTTACCAGCTCACCTACCTTAAACGATCGCGACACCACGGCTATCTCTCTCGCGACTTTTTTCAGCAAGTTATCACCTCGATGCCAGATAAGCTTCGTCTTTGCTGCGCTTACTTAAACCACGAAATTATCGCCACCAGTTTATATCTTGTGGATGGTGATACCTTGTATGGTCGCTATTGGGGCGCAATTGAGGATAGTTACGACTTTTTGCATTTTGAGCTGTGTTACTATCAAGGCATAGAGTACGCCATTGCGAATCAGCTTGCTGTCTTTGACGCAGGTGCTCAAGGCGAGCACAAGTTAGTGAGGGGTTTTGAACCGGTGTGGAGGCAATCGTATCACCGCTTATTTCAACCTGACTTTCAGCGAGCGCTTGAGGATTTTACCAAGCGCGAAGCTGACGCACTCGAGCATTACTTTACCGAGTGTCGAGCAAAACTACCGTTTAAACACCAATAAGCGATTATTAGCCGGCATCGCATAGTCTTGCTGTAGTGTAAGTCCTTGCTCTGCCGCAAGCGCCAATACCCATTCTTGATCGCGAATGCCACTCTCTTTGTCTTGTGACCTTAAATACGTATCAAACTCTCGGTTACTCTCGCTGGTAAATTCACCTTGATAATTAAAAGGCCCATAAACTATCAGGTAGCCGCTTTCTTTAAGGTGTCGTCCAACTCCTGCGATTAAGCGCTCAACGAGCGTTGATGACACAATGTGCAAAGTATTAGCAGTATAGATCACATCATAACGCTGATTAACAGGCCACGCATGGTGTAAGTCTAGCGCCAGTGGCGGTAAAACGTTTTCAAGTTCTGCATCATCAAGCCACGCTTGAATACCGGCGTGATTGACCTCTCGGTCCGCTGTCTGCCACGTTAAATGTGGTAACGTCGCAGCAAAGTGCACCGCATGCTGGCCCGTACCAGAGCCTATTTCTAGCACTTCCAAAGACTTGTTTAGATAAGGAGTGAGCTTTTCTAATATTGGCTGTTTATTGTTTTCACACGCTTGAGAGTAAGGTTTTGTCATCTCGTTTGCACTATTTTGATCGGTTTATGCGCCTCATTGAGGCAAGAATTTATCTCAATTGCAAGGCAAACAGCTAAAACTTCTACTAAGCAATTAAAATTAGAAAAGAAATTTATTTTGGTACAACTTCTGCTAAGTTTAAAGTGTACCAAGAGGAGAAGCGAGCATGAAAATTTCAGAGATCACCCAAATGCCAAGCCAACTTAAAAGCGAGGGACTCGTCCTGAAGAAGCGTAAAAATACCTTCACTAAAGGTCGCGCTTACCGACAAGAAGTCGCCAACCTAATGCAACTCGAAGAACAAGAGAAAGAGCATTCAGAGCAGCAATATCTCCTCGGCTATAATTAACTCAATCACTCTTTTTAAATTCATTTCAGACTCATAGTGGGCTGCTATGGTGAATGCTAAACAAATTGATTGGCAATGCAAATACTAAAGCTTGAATTGCCAAACAAACGATGTAATGATAACCATTATCATTACATCGTTTGGTTTTGTATTCATGCAGCTAGCTACTTTATTACAGACTTACCGTGCGAAGCTTAATCGCCACTGCCAGCGACCACAACTTGAAGCACCACTCTTGGTTGCGGAATATATTGCGGCAGGCATAGGCATGGCGAAATGGTACGAGCGCCATAATAACCCGCTGCTGCAAGAGCTTTATCTTAAAAATACATTGTCCGAACTGTTAGAACAGATTGCCGATCCACTCGTTGATACAGCCATACGTAAACAATGCATGGATCAATTATTTAAACCTTTGCTGGCATTAAAACGGTTTTATAAACAGCACCATACTTCGTCACAGCAATTTCTGAAGCTCCAGCGAGATGCGTGCCAAACCTGCCAACAGTTTAACCCTTTTTATTAGGAGCAACGATGACTACATTTCGTCAAGAATCCGATAGTATGGGAACATTAGATGTTCCTGAGCATGCGCTCTACAAGGCGCAAACACAGCGCGCTGTAAATAACTTTCCTATTAGCGGGATCACAATGCCAACTAGCTTTATCAAAGCATTGGCCTATATCAAACAAGCTGCAGCAGAAACCAATCAATCCCTTGGCCATCTATCAAGTGATAAAGCAAAAGCAATTGTGAGTGCATGTCAGCAGCTAATTGATGGCAAACACTTAGACCAATTCCCTGTAGATGTCTTTCAGACTGGTTCTGGTACCAGTTCCAATATGAATGCCAACGAAGTGATAGCTACGTTGGCTACTGAATTAAGCGGCGTAGCAATTCATCCTAATGATGACGTTAATATGGGCCAAAGCTCAAACGATGTGATCCCAACAGCGATTCACGTGAGTAGTGCAATCACAGCAGTGTATGACCTTCTGCCAGCACTAAAACACTTATCTCGTAGTATTGAACAAAAAGCAGAGCAAGTTGGTCATCATGTCAAAACTGGCCGGACGCACTTGATGGATGCAATGCCGGTGACCTTTGCACAAACATTAAGTGGCTGGCAGGCGCAGGTGGATAACGCTTGTCAGGGCATTGTTCATTCCTTAGAAAAGGTTTACGAGTTAGGTCAAGGTGGAACAGCGGTAGGCACAGGTATTAATGCCGATCCACAGTTCGCAAAATTATTTAGCCAAAACCTGAGCACTAACATCGGGATCCGTTTCAGTAAAGGTAGCAACTTTTTCTATCACATCGGTTCACAAGACGCGATTGTGGGCCTTTCTGGCCAACTTAAAACCTTTGCAGTAGCACAAATGAAGATAGCTAACGACTTACGCTGGATGAATTCAGGACCGCTTGCTGGCCTAGGTGAAATCGAGCTTGAGGCGCTACAACCCGGCTCTTCAATCATGCCAGGTAAAGTAAACCCCGTTATTCCAGAAGCGGCAGCAATGGCCAGTGCTCAAGTCATCGGTAATGACGCAACGATTAGTGTTGCGGGCCAGTCAGGCAATTTCGAGCTGAATGTTATGCTGCCATTGATTGCATTAAATATTTTGCAAAGTATTGAGATCCTCTCGAATACCTCGAGGCTACTTGCAGACAAAGCTATTTCAAGCTTTAAAGTGAATGAGCAGAATATTCAAAAGGCGCTCGCTAAAAACCCGATTTTAGTTACCGCGTTAAATCCTGTGATCGGGTATGAAAAAGCAGCACAAATTGCCAAGCTTGCTTACAAAGAAGGACGTCCAATTATTGAGGTCGCTGCTGAGCAAACCGATCTGAGTGAACACGAGCTCCAATCATTACTCGATCCGCAAAAACTCACCAAAGGCGGTTTATAACGCTGTCGTTCACAGCCTGCAATCACATATAGTGTATGCAGGCTGCAGAACTTGCTATTCCTTAAAGACTTGCGTAGTTTAATTAGCAAACATTAGGAGAGCATATAATGAATAAGATGATCCCCACTTTACTCGCAACCTTTTTGCTGTTTGGCTGCCAAGAAGAGGTAACTAAAAAAGAAACCACTGAACAAAAAGCGCAGGAAACCAAACCTGTAAGCGAAAAGCACACTGAAATTAAAGAATCAAAAGAAGCAAGCTTACCTATTCAACAAGAGGGTAAAAAGCTCGACATCTCTGATATCAAAGCCCATAAACAATCATTGGAAAACGTCGTGGCCGACAAAAGCTGTGATAACGATACCCAGTGTAAAGTCATTGCCGTTGGCGATCGCGCCTGTGGCGGCCCTTCCTCTTATCAGGTTTATTCAACTAAATCAGCAGATGAGGCACAAGTAAAACAATTAGCGGAGCAAATTACTACATTAGAGCGCGCCTATAATATGCAAAATCAAATGATGAGTATCTGTCAGCATTTAATTGAACCCGCAACGCAATGCGTTGAAAATAAGTGTGTTAAACTAGAAAATAGTCGTCCTACATACTAGAGGCAATAATGAAGTTAGCTATTTCTCTCGCCTGCATCGGCACACTAATTGCAGCATTATCAGGCTGTGAAATGACGCCAAGCGATGCCACAAGTCGCTCTAATACTGCGCATACACTCACCGAGATAAGAGCACATTTAGGCTGTGATGCAAGCTACCAGTGTAAAGTAATTGGGGTAGGTGAACGATTAACCTGTGGTGGACCAAGGGAATATCTGATCTATTCAACGAAGCATACTGATGAGCAAGATGTAGAAACTGTCGTTAGCGCTATTACAGAGCAAGAAAAGCTGAATAACAAAGAAAAAGCACCAGCGGTTAGTTGTGAACCTGTGATGCCAATACAAACACTATGTATTGCGCATACCTGTCAGGCAGTACCTCTATAAACTAGTGAGCCTTCAGGTCATCGAACAAGCTCATTGATCACTGAGATCACCATCACTAAAACCGCACAAATACTCGCGTTAACAATATACTTCACTTCAAGCCTCTTCTTAATCCAATAGCTATACATAAAACGAATTAAGTAAGTGGCTGAAGTGCCAAACAATGCAAATATTACCAACAGTGCAATTAAATGAAATGACACGCTAAGGCCCCTGTTTTTAACCCATCATATCGTTAATTAACCTTTCCTTATAGCCCTTATTGCATAAAACCATATAGCTGCCTCATGCTCTCAAATACTCGGCGGGTAAACCGTCTCCAGCCATACTGCTCAGTGCTGATGTGGTGGTAGGAGCGAGTTCACCTCGCGATCTTTAATAAGGCCCTAGCTCGCTACGAAGAAGGATGTTTTATTCTTTTTGTTTGGGAAGCCTAATAGCTCGGCGGGTAAACCACCTCCGACCATGCAGCTCAGTACTGATGCGGTGGTAGGAGCGAGTTCACCTCGCGATCTTTAATAAGGCCCTGGCTCGCTACGAACTAGGATGTTTTACTCTCTTTGTTTGGGGAGCCCAACAGCTCGGTGGGTAAACCACCTCCGACCACACTGGTCAGTGCTGATGCTGTGGTAGGAGCGAGTTTACCTCGCGAGGTTTTATATCTCAAATCTCTATGCCCCAAACAGCAAAAAACCCGTCGCATTGCTGCAACGGGTTTCTTTAATAAGGCCCTGACGATGTTCTACTTTCACATGGGAAGCCCACACTATCATCGACGCTGTTTTGTTTCACTTCTGAGTTCGGCATGGGGTCAGGTGGTTCCAAAACGCTATGGTCATCAGGAAATCTGGGTGCAAATGTCTAATGACATCGTGCCTCGCACGAGCATTCCATTTGCGCAAGGTGAACCGATTTCGCGATACCGCTGAGGTTGGTCACCTTGTTTAATTCTTAAATCTGGAAAAAGCTTATTAAATTCTTTTGTCTACTTCAGTCTATTAACTTCTGTCACTAAACCACTTTGGCGTTGTATGGTTAAGCCTCACGGGTAATTAGTACGAGTTAGCTTAATGCCTCACAGCACTTCCACATCTCGCCTATCAACGTTGTAGTCTTCAACGGCCCTTCAGTTGACTCTAAGTCAAAGTGAGAACTCATCTCGAGGCCTGCTTCCCGCTTAGATGCTTTCAGCGGTTATCAGTTCCGAACGTAGCTACCGGGCAATGCAATTGGCATCACAACCCGAACACCAGCGGTTCGTCCACTCCGGTCCTCTCGTACTAGGAGCAGCCCCTCTCAATTCTCAAACGCCCACGGCAGATAGGGACCGAACTGTCTCACGACGTTCTAAACCCAGCTCGCGTACCACTTTAAATGGCGAACAGCCATACCCTTGGGACCGACTTCAGCCCCAGGATGTGATGAGCCGACATCGAGGTGCCAAACACCGCCGTCGATATGAACTCTTGGGCGGTATCAGCCTGTTATCCCCGGAGTACCTTTTATCCGTTGAGCGATGGCCCTTCCATTCAGAACCACCGGATCACTATGACCTACTTTCGTACCTGCTCGACGTGTCTGTCTCGCAGTTAAGCTTGCTTCTACCATTACACTAACCGTACGATGTCCGACCGTACTTAGCAAACCTTCGTGCTCCTCCGTTACTCTTTGGGAGGAGACCGCCCCAGTCAAACTACCCACCAGGCACTGTCCTCAACCCCGGTTCAGGGGCCTAAGTTAGAACATCAACACTACAAGGGTGGTATTTCAAGGTCGGCTCCACAGAAACTAGCGTTCCTGCTTCAAAGCCTCCCACCTATCCTACACATGTAGGGTCAATGTTCAGTGCCAAGCTGTAGTAAAGGTTCACGGGGTCTTTCCGTCTAGCCGCGGGTACACAGCATCTTCACTGCGATTTCAATTTCACTGAGTCTCGGGTGGAGACAGCGTGGCCATGGTTACACCATTCGTGCAGGTCGGAACTTACCCGACAAGGAATTTCGCTACCTTAGGACCGTTATAGTTACGGCCGCCGTTTACCGGGGCTTCGATCAAGAGCTTCGCCTAAGCTAACCCCATCAATTAACCTTCCGGCACCGGGCAGGTGTCACACCGTATACGTCATCTTACGATTTTGCACAGTGCTGTGTTTTTAATAAACAGTCCCAGCCACCTGGTCACTGCGGCTCTCGTTTGCTTACAGAGCAAGTCTTTCACAAACAAGAGCGTACCTTCTCCCGAAGTTACGGTACAATTTTGCCTAGTTCCTTCACCCGAGTTCTCTCAAGCGCCTTAGTATTCTCTACCTGACCACCTGTGTCGGTTTAGGGTACGATTCAGTATGAACTGAAGCTTAGAGGCTTTTCCTGGAAGTAGGGCATCAACAACTTCACCACCTTAGTGGCTCGTCTCGACTCTCAGCCTTAGCAACCCGGATTTTCCTAAGTCACCAGCCTACAGCCTTTCACATGGACAACCAACGCCATGCTTGCCTAGCCTGCTCCGTCCCCCCATCGCATTCATACCAAGTACGGGAATATTAACCCGTTTCCCATCGACTACGCTCTTCAGCCTCGCCTTAGGGGTCGACTCACCCTACCCTGATTAACATGGGATAGGAACCCTTGGTCTTCCGGCGGAGGAGTTTTTCACTCCTCTTGTCGTTACTCATGTCAGCATTCGCACTTCTGATATGTCCAGCATGCCTCCCGGCACACCTTCAGCCACTTACAGAACGCTCCCCTACCCCGCATACTTACGTACGCAGCCGTAGCTTCGGTGGTATGTTTAGCCCCGTTACATCTTCCGCGCAGGCCGACTCGACTAGTGAGCTATTACGCTTTCTTTAAAGGGTGGCTGCTTCTAAGCCAACCTCCTAGCTGTTTTAGCCTTCCCACATCGTTTCCCACTTAACATACACTTTGGGACCTTAGCTGACGGTCTGGGTTGTTTCCCTCTCCACGACGGACGTTAGCACCCGCCGTGTGTCTCCCGGATAGTACTTTACGGTATTCGGAGTTTGCAAAGGGTTGGTAAGTCGGGATGACCCCCTAGCCTTAACAGTGCTCTACCCCCGTAAGTATTCGTCCGAGGCTCTACCTAAATAGATTTCGGGGAGAACCAGCTATCTCCCGGTTTGATTAGCCTTTCACTCCTAGCCACAGGTCATCCCCTAACTTTTCAACGTTAGTGGGTTCGGTCCTCCAGTTGATGTTACTCAACCTTCAACCTGCCCATGGCTAGATCACCGGGTTTCGGGTCTATACCCTGCAACTTAAGCGCCCAGTTAAGACTCGCTTTCGCTACGGCTCCCCTAAACGGTTAACCTCGCTACAGAATATAAGTCGCTGACCCATTATACAAAAGGTACGCAGTCACCCAACAAGTAGGCTCCTACTGCTTGTACGTACACGGTTTCAGGTTCTATTTCACTCCCCTCACAGGGGTTCTTTTCGCCTTTCCCTCACGGTACTGGTTCACTATCGGTCAGTTGGGAGTATTTAGCCTTGGAGGATGGTCCCCCCATATTCAGTCAAAGTTTCACGTGCTCCGACCTACTCGATTTCACTTTAGATAAGTTTTTGTGTACGGGACTATCACCCTGTTTCGTCATGCTTTCCAGCATGTTCCACTAACTACACTAAAGCTTAAGGGCTGCTCCGATTTCGCTCGCCGCTACTTTCGGAATCTCGGTTGATTTCTTTTCCTACGGGTACTTAGATGTTTCAGTTCTCCGCGTTCGCCTCGTTAACCTATGTATTCAGTTAACGATACCTGCAAGCAGGTGGGTTTCCCCATTCGGAAATCCTAGTCTCAAGCGCCTCTTACTGGCTTGACTAGGCTTATCGCAAGTTAGTACGTCCTTCATCGCCTCCAACTGCCAAGGCATCCACCGTGTACGCTTAGTCACTTAACCATACAACCCAAAATGGTTTGTATCGTCAAAGACAGTTTAACTTCGCCAGAAGTTAATATTGAATACTAAAGTAGACGCTAATTAATCATCGAAATGATTAATCGGCATTTTCTTTCGAAAACTCGATAAATAACTTTATGTTATCTATCAGAATTTAATTTTTCAGCTTTTCCAAATTTTTAAAGAGCAATATCACTTAGCCATCAGGCCAAGCAACAATCATCTGTGTGGACACTTCGAACAAATAAGTTCTAAATCGTATAAGGAGGTGATCCAGCCCCAGGTTCCCCTAGGGCTA
>NZ_PNCO02000001.1:3727500-3817500 GCF_005886105.2 Pseudoalteromonas galatheae | reverse complement strand
GTCGGTAGTCCGGTAAAACAAGCCAGACCCCTCACCGAACAAGAGCTACAATTTTTAAAAGTGTCCGCCCAAAATTACGTGGAACTGAAAAATGAATATTTAGAGGAAAGCTAAGCTTATCTCTCCCGCCTCATTAAATGAGTCATCCTCTATTAATTGCTCAGCCTGCATTTCATAATCGAATTGGTGCTGAGCAAAGTGCGCTATTGCGGCTTCCTGCTCAAGCTCGGTTGCAATTTTACAGCGGATCAGCTGACCACTGGCCATCGCCGTAAACGTTAATTCTCCCTGTTGATAACTGATGTCATCATTAAACAGTATTGCCTGGTTCATATTTCCCCTCTAATAAGCCTAAATGTTTCGGACGTATCAGGCCTCACCCCTCGCCATTGGTAAAACGCTTCTGCGGCCTGCTCAACTAACATACCTATGCCATCTATCAATTGCGTTTGTTGATTGTGTTGCGCCACCCAGTCTAAGAAACTTGTTTGCTGGTCGCTGTAGAACATATCGTAGGCAACTAAGCAGGATGTAATAACAGTAGGGCTAACGTCTGGTACTTGCCCTGTGATGCTCGATGAGGTGGAGTTAATCACAATATCGAAACCGATGTCGGGGGTATTGTTTAAGCCACACCCTGTAACCTCTCCATACGAGGCAAATTGCTTTGCTAGTTGCAATGCCTTTGACTCAGTACGGTTGGTCACGACGATCCGTTTTGCTCCGGCCTGAAGGAGCGGATAGATACAGCCTTTGGCTGCACCACCTGCACCAATCAATAGTACGGTAGCCCCCTCAAGTTTAGTTTGGTGTTTCACGAGATCTCGTACAAGACCTGCACCATCAGTATTGTCGCCTGTAATACTGCCATCTTGCTGTTTGATTAGGGTATTGACGGCACCAGCGAGCCTAGCTCGTTCGGTGAGGGTATCTGCAAAGGCAAATGCCTGCTCTTTAAAAGGTAAAGTCACATTCGCACCACAACCACCTTGGGCAAAAAATGTCGATGCAGTTTGAATAAAGGCATCTTCTGGTGCCAAAATAGCCTCGTATTCTAATTGCTGCTGGCATTGCTGTGCGAATTGCGTATGGATTGCTGGCGATTTAGAATGTTTTATCGGATTACCGAATACCGCGTATTTGTCCATCGTTATAAGAGCGCCTTGAAAGAGTCATTATGAAGCAGTTAATTAAACGTATCTTTAATAAAGATGCAACCGTAGAACAAACAAATAGTGCCCCCACTCCAGAAAAAACACCTTATGAAATCATTGGTGGAGAACAAGGCGCCCGCGATCTTGCCAACCGCTTTTACGATATTATGGCAACTGATCCCTATGCAAAGCCGCTTTACGATATGCATCCACAACCATTAGACAGGATCAGACAGGTATTTTTTGAATTTCTTTCTGGTTGGTTAGGTGGCCCAGATCTTTTTGCAGAGAAATATGGCCACCCACGTTTAAGAATGCGCCATATGCCCTTTCCTATCGACCAAGATTTACGGGATCAATGGATGCACTGTATGAATAAAGCATTAGACTTAGAGGTAGGAAATCCATTATTAAGAGAAGGATTAAGGCAGTCCCTCGCTCAACTTGCGACACATATGATTAATCAAGAATAAAACTAAAGTATTAGTTGATTAAAATTACACGGCTATTTTGCGCTAGGTCAAACCCCGTTCTTGAGTAGAGATGCATAATTACTGTTCTAATTATGAACAGGTGCGATGCGTGTGAAATCTATTCAACATAAAATTTATGCGTTACTGGCAGTGACGGGTGTCCTCGTTTTGATTGCCAGTATCCTCAGTAGTAGCAGTCAACAAAAGACTCTTGCTGAAGAAACAGTTGAAAGTAACATTAGGTTACTAGCAGATAATTACTTTGACTCTATCAATACTATGATGCTGACAGGCACCATGGCAAACCGTGAAATTTTGAGTGACAAAATTCGTAATCACCCTAATATCGAAGATGCTCACATTATCCGCTCCGAGCAAGTTAATAAGCTTTACGGTCCTGGTAATGCAAATCAAGCACCTAACTCTGAAGCTGAGTTTGATGCATTGAATGGGAAAGAAACCTTAGTTATAGAACAGCGCGATGGTAGTCGTATCATGACTTACTTAAAGCCAATGATAGCCAAGGAGGACTATAAAGGAACCAACTGCTTGGGTTGTCATCAGGCACAGGAAGGAGATGTGCTCGGTGTTGTGCGGATCAGCTACTCTCTTGCTGGCATTGATAATACTGTACACAACAATACTTGGTTTAGTACAGCACTCCTCTCCGCCATTTTTATAACCACATTTGTGATTTTAGGCGTACTTTTTAGGAAACTATTTATTGTACGACTAAAAACACTAGGCCGAACCATGCGTCTCGCAACGACGAATAAGGACCTATCATTACGAATAGACGACCAAGTCGATGACGAGCTTGGACGCTTGGCGATTAACTTCAATAAAATGATGGATAGCTTTAAAGACAATATTGCGCAGTTATCCAACTCTTCGAAAATACTTATTCACTCAGCAGAATCTATATATGCTTCAGCGGAAACTACCGAGCTGGCCATTCAAGAGCAAAAACAAGGGACGGACTCTGTTGCAGCCGCAATTAATGAGCTTGAAAGCTCTTCAAGTGAAGTAAAAAATACCACCCACTTTGCATCAGAAAAGTCGGACAGCAGCAATCACCTCGCAGAGGAAAGCATGGCTGTTGCTAATCATACTGAGCAAAGTATCAACCAATTAGCACAAGATGTAAGGCAGGCTGCAGAACAAGTTTCTCAGCTTCAAGCACAAACTCTTGAAGTGGGTAAAGTACTCGAAGTGATCAGTAGTATCGCGGAGCAAACCAATCTCTTAGCGCTTAATGCAGCAATAGAAGCCGCACGCGCAGGGGAAGCAGGTAGAGGGTTTGCAGTTGTTGCCGACGAAGTCAGAACACTTGCTACACGTACCCACGACTCAACCGATGAAATCAAACGTACTATCGATAAGCTACAGTCCGAGGCACAGCAAACCGTGGCAGCAATGAGTGCTTCTTGCGAAGAAGCAGATGATCGTGCACAGCAGGTCAAGAAAGTAGCCCAAGCGCTTAAAGACATCTCGACGCAGATGCACGAAATTAATGCCTTAAACCTGCAAATTGCCGATGCCACTGAGCAACAAAACTTGGCCGCTGAAGAAATCAATCGTAGCGTAGTGGCGATTAGCGATAATGCTGAGCGCTCGTTAGTTGATGCCCATGGCTCTAAACAGATCAGTGAAGAGTTGCTCACCCTTGCACGCGATTTAGATGAGCAAGTACGCGGATTTAAATTAAACTAAGTGAACCGCTAAAAGCAAAAAAGGAGCCGAGGCTCCTTTTTAACTCTATTACATCGCCAGCCAATTCTTTGGGGTAAGATAATTATACAGCTCAGCTTCTTTCGACCCCGGTTCGGGCTGGAAGTCATACTCCCAGCGTGCCAATGGTGGCATCGACATTAAAATAGACTCGGTACGTCCACCCGTTTGTAGACCAAACAACGTACCTCTATCCCAGACCAGATTAAATTCAACGTAACGGCCTCGGCGATATAGCTGGAATTGACGCTCCTGTTCGCTATACGGCGTATCTTTGCGTTTTTCAATAATAGGCAGATAAGCATCAAGGAAGCCATTGCCTACAGCTTGCATAAACGCAAAGCTCTTCTCAAAGCCCCATTGGTTTAAGTCATCAAAGAATAACCCACCCACACCCCGAGTCTCATCTCGGTGCTTTAAATAGAAATATTCATCACACCACTTTTTGTAGTCACCGTATACTGCGTCACCAAATGGTGCGCACAAATCCTTTGCAACTTGGTGCCAGTGCTTCACATCCTCAAGAACTGGATAAAATGGGGTTAAATCAAAACCACCACCAAACCACCAAATCGGCTCTTCACCTTCTTTCTCAGCGATGAAAAAACGCACATTGGCGTGGCTAGTTGGAATATTGGGATTCTTCGGGTGGATCACTAAAGACACGCCACAGGCATGGAAACTTCTTCCTGCTAACTCTGGACGGTGCGCCGTCGCTGAGGCTGGCATAGAAGCGCCAAAAACATGTGAATAGTTTACCCCGCCTTGCTCAATAACATCGCCATTACGGATCACGCGAGTGCGACCGCCGCCACCTTCAGCACGTTCCCAAGCATCCTCAACAAACTGAGCGTTACCATCGGCAGCCTCTAAGCCTTGGCAGATATTATCTTGTAGTTGTAATAAAAAAGCTTTTACGGTATCTAGGTTTATTTTACTCATGGTACTTTTTATCCTCGGATCACTTGACCAGTCATTGCATTTTTAATGACGCTTGGGGTCGCATTACCGCCTAACTCACCTTCAACATAATAGCCGACTTGTGAGCCAAACTGGCGACGCGCTTCCAACAACGAAACAACCGGAGTTTGACCTGTTACATTGGCACTGGTAGATACAATCGGCTTACCAAAGCGTTGACACAACTGCTTTACAATTGGGTGGCTAGTAACACGAATAGCGATAGTGTCGTGCCCCCCTGTTAACCAATGCGGCGTACTGGCTTTCGCCGGCAATAACCAAGTAATGGCACCTGGCCATGATGAAAAAATATCAGCGCGCTTATCCATCGGGATTATATTGTCATCCACGTAGGGTAAACATTGACCATAATTGTCGGCGATTAAGATTAACCCTTTTTCTATGGGTCTAGATTTGATTGTTAGTAACTTAGTGACCGCATCTTGGTTATCAGGATCACAACCTAAACCATAAATGGCTTCCGTCGGATAACAGATCACTTCGCCGGCTTGAAGTGCTGACTCGGGCGTTTCTATTGCCACGGCATCCGCTTTATTGTCATTACTCACGGTATTTCCACTATCTTTTGACATGATTTCTGCGGGCATTGTAGCACAGCTTTACCCGCTCGGGTTTTCTCCACTAGCACGGGCCAATGACACTCAGGGCAAGCCTGCTCTACAGGCGTGGCGTTCAAGGTATACTTACAACTTGGATACGTGTCACAACTATAAAAGTGTTTACCAAACTTATTTTTACGCTGAATTAGATTACCTTTTTGACATTTTGGACACGCGGGTAAAGCCACCGAAGGTGGTGCATCTTCATGACCTATATAGTGGCAATCAGGATACCCCGTACAGCCGATAAACATGCCATAGCGGCCATTTTTTATCACTAGATCTTTGCCACATTCAGGACAAGCCACATCTTCTAGTACTTTAATTACATGACTATCATGATGTGCGAGTGGGCGAATATAAGCACAAGTAGGGTAGCTAGCGCAGCCAATAAATGGACCATTTTTACTGTTTTTGATTACCAGCTCAGAGCCACATTCTGGGCATACTTCATACTCTTTTTCTAATGCATGTTTGTCTGCATTAAATAATGCATGGTCTATTTTACTCATCGCTTTACCACCGCCCCCTTGTGCAAGTATGCGCCTAATATAATCGCCTTGTTTTTAGGGTCAAGGAAATGATGGAAATTCCCCCCTGCGAATACTTGATATCCGCATTTTTAACGAAGTAAGAAGCGTTATTTGAAAGGCGGTAAGTTGAAGTTTTGACCTCAACTTACCGAGAGAAACTTATCGTGCTAGAGCAGAGCTAATGAACTACAGATGCAGGCTCGGTAAAAATCAGATCTTCCATCTGCGCATAAGCATGCTCTTTACCCGGTACATTAAATAGCACCATTAGTATCACCCACTTTAAATCATCAAGGCTAATATAGGTTTTATCCAAGGCGAATAAGCGATCCATCACCATTTCTCTGGTGGTACTGTCAATCACTCCGACTTGTTCCACAAACATTAAAAAACCACGGCTCTCAACATCTAGCATATTGCATTCGCTATCGGTGTAAATCCGCGTTGCATGGTCCGGTTTAGCATTTAAATAGGGGTTTTCGTCACTGTGCTGTAAATCTGCAAGTTGCTCAAGCCAATCAAGCGCTTTGTATATTTCGCCTTGATTAAAGCCGGCGCGAAGGAGTTCATCGGTGAGTTCGTTTTGTTCGACAAAGATTTCTGCCTCACTGTGAATATAGTTCTCAAATAAATACATTAGAATATCAAACATCTTCTTAACCCCTCGCGAGTTTTATGTAGCCGTCGAGTACACGCTCTACTTTATCTTCGAGTTCTAGGTCCAATAGTCTGGCAATCACCTGCTCTACTGGCCACTGGGTCCTTTGCGTTAAAGTGTCTACAGTCGTCACCTCAAAGCCAAGGTTTTCTAATACAGGACATTGCTCCTCTTTTTGCTCCCCTATTTCTATACTATATAGACTGTTTTCACAAAAAAAGCTCACTTCTTCCAAAATATCCTCAATATTTTCGGTGAGTTTTGCTCCTTGCTTAATCAGGTAATGACAACCGCTACTTAATCGATTTTTAATTGAGCCTGGGATCGCAAACACTTCTTTGTTTTGCTCCAGTGCATAGCGTGCGGTAATCAGCGAGCCACTTTTTATTTCGGCTTCAACCAACAAAACACCCAAAGATAAACCCGAGATTATGCGATTACGCCGTGGAAAGTGATTACTATTTGCTTGAGTGTTTGGTAAGAACTCACTGACTACCAAGCCATGCTGTACGATGTCTTCATAAAGTCGTTGATGGCGTTTGGGGTAAACAACATCAACACCAGTCCCTAGCACAGCAATAGTTGCTCCTTGAACATCAAGTGCACCTTGGTGCGCTGCACCATCAACCCCTCTTGCCATACCCGACGTTACTACCAGTCCCGAGCGACTTAGGCCCTGTGCAAATTCATGTGCAAGCCCAAGGCCGGTTCTCGTTGAACTACGACTACCGACAACTGCAATTTGTGGTTGCTTTAATAACGCAATATTCCCTCTGCAAAATAGCACTAAGGGAGGGTTACAGATCTCTTTTAATTGCTCAGGGTATTCGGGAGAAAACAAAGATACAACATGAATTTGCTGACGTTGACAGTAAGTCAATATGTGCTCGATACGAGACCAATCTGTACACGCTAAGTTGGCTGCAACATTTTCTTGTAGCCCAAGCTTACAAAGCTCAACCTGACTTAATGCGAATAATTGCGCAAGGGGGACTTGATTAAGTAATGCGGTGATAGTTTTGATACCCAGCCCCTGGCATAGGGTTAATGCAAGAGCTTGAGCTTGTTCAGTTTGTTTCATACTCTCTCCTTGAGTTCACTGACTCACTCAAGGAGATATACTACCACCTAGTTACTGGCGGTTTCCTTGAATGCTTGTACATAATCACCTACGCGGATCGGCTCTGAAGTTTCTACAACCATTGCATAGCTCAAGTCTCCGTATACTTTAAAGACCATTACTTCACCGACTTTTTCCTTTGGCATATGCCATACCACACTATCGTCATCGTTTTCCTCACCAAACCAAGATCCCATTTCGGTGATCATCTTGTCGAGTCGAGATGCGTCTTCAATATAGCGCGGACCGTGTTGGCTTTCTATAACTGTAGGCGACTGCCTTATAATATCAAGGACATGCCCCTCTTTTAACTGAGCTTTACTGCCTACATCAAGCACTACAACACTCATGGTACTAAACTCTCTGAGTTTATTATCGCTAGCAATAATACGTCCCGAAGTTTGCTGCTTTGGCCGTGTTATTGAAAACTGTGCTGGATAGCTTTGTCCCGTGGAGATGGGAAGGACAATATCACCAGCTCTAACTTCTTGTTTGGCAACTTCTAACTGTAGCTTTGCCGGACGTCCTGCTGCTAGATCACCTTGCTCGACCACATGGCCTGACCCAACTAACACGGCTTCCAAGCCAAGCTGTTGTTGACTGTCTAAGGTACGATAGGTTTCACCACGACGATAAATAGCATAGTGCCCGCCTTTAACTAAATCACCTTTGATATAAAGAAGGTGACCTGGAGTCGCATTTTTAATATTACGATTAGCCCCCAGCACAATTGGGCTCTCAGAAAACTTAGATTCAGAAAGTGCTTGCTCGAACCGCAAAAAAGGTTCCATGATGGGTAGCGGCAAGGTCGGAATGGCAGCCGCTTTTTGGTTAACAATACGTGTATGTGGTGAAAGCTTCTTCACCCCTTTATCCAGCACCAATATTGGATTACCATTTTCATCGTAAAGTAACTTAAGACTGTCCCCAGGATAAATCAGATCTGGGTTTTGTATGTTCGGATTCCACTGCCACAACTGCTTCCACTTCCATGAAGAACGTAAGTACATTTTTGAAATATCCCACAAGGTATCGCCTTTTTTCACCACATAGCGCTGGGGTGCATCTGCTTTTACAGCCAAAGTGTCCGCTTTCACAGAGAAAACAGAGCAGCTAGCGAGTATTAATGCAGCAATCGAATATTTCATGATGGCTTCCTTGTGGTTATTTTTGGTTATTATCCACCAAAACCTGTTAAAGGGGAACTTGAATGGCTAAAATAAGACCATACACTAGCTTACAACAGCTTACACGATAAATTGATTTAGGGTAATCATGGCCATATTAGAAGTTTTAAAGTTTCCAGATGAGCGTTTACGCACTGTTGCACAGCCTGTAGCAGAGATTAATGACGAAGTACGTCAAATAGTTAAGGACATGCTGGAAACTATGTATGATGAAAATGGTATCGGTCTTGCGGCTACGCAAGTTGATATTCATCAGCGCATTGTTGTTATTGACGTTTCTGAAGAGCGCAACGAACCGCGCGTCTTAATCAACCCAGAAATAACTAAGCGTGATGGTTCTACGGTGAGCGAAGAGGGCTGCTTATCTGTACCATATTCATATGCAAAAGTTGATCGCGCTGAAACAGTCACAGTGAAGGCAACAAACGAACATGGTGAAACATATGAGTTAGATGCTGATGGTCTACTTGCCGTTTGTATTCAACACGAACTAGACCACTTAGTTGGCAAGCTATTTATCGATTATCTATCGCCACTAAAGCGTAATCGTATTCGTAAGAAGCTTGAAAAAGAAGCTAAGCTCGCTGCAAAGCAAGCTTAACCAATGTCTAACTAACTGACTTTAGGATATTTCGTGAGTAATCCTTTGCGTATCGTTTTCGCAGGCACGCCTGATTTTGCAGCGCGCCACCTTGACGCTCTTATACAATCACAACATGACGTCGTGGCAGTATACTGCCCGCCAGACCGCCCTGCAGGACGCGGGAAAAAACTTAAAGCATGTGAAGTAAAAGTACTAGCACAAGAGCATGATCTTCCTGTATTGCAGCCACAATCTCTCAAAACACCAGAAGCACAAGCAGAGCTTGCAGCGCTTGAAGCCGATGTCATGATTGTTGTTGCTTATGGTGTACTTCTCCCGAAAGCCATTTTAGATACGCCTCGGCTAGGTTGTCTAAATGTACATGGTTCGATCTTACCAAGATGGCGAGGAGCCGCTCCAATCCAACGCGCCGTTTGGGCTGGAGACAGTGAAACCGGTGTGACGATAATGCAAATGGACGAAGGTCTAGATACTGGCGATATGTTACATATTGCTCGCTGCCCTATAACCGCAACAGATACGAGTGCGGATTTATACAACAAACTTGCGCTGCTCGGCCCCGATGCGCTTATCGAGACACTAGCACGCTTGTCTGCTGGTGAGATCACACCAGAAAAGCAAGACGATACGCTAGCGAATTATGCTAAGAAGTTGAGCAAAGAAGAAGCCAATATTGACTGGCAAATGGAGGCTGCGCAAATTGAACGTAACATCCGCGCATTTAATCCATGGCCGGTTTGCTTTACCAATATGGCGGGTAACAGCGTCAAGATTTGGCAAGCCAAGGTAGTGGACGAACAAGGTGATGCAGGACACGTACTTCGCGCAGATAAGCACGGTATCGTTATTGCCTGTGGCACACAGGCATTAGAGATCCACACTCTGCAACCTCAAGGGAAAAAGCCGATGTCTGCACAAGACTTTTTAAATGGTCGGGCCGACTGGGTAGCAATTGGCGCTAAGGTTGGTGAAGCGTGAGTAATGTTCGCGCACTCGCTGCCCAAACCCTATTTCAAGTCGTCGATAAAGGCGCGTCGTTAAGTGCTCAATTACCACTTGCCACCAGCCAGTTAGACGGTAAAGACAGAGCTTTGCTACAGCAGATTTGCTATGGCGTATTGAGATATTTACCGTCTTTAGAGCATTACTGCCAACAACTGCTAGATCAGCCCTTAAAAGGTAAGCGACGTGTTTTCCAGTTTTTGTTGTATGTGGGTATTTACCAACTTCAGCATATGCGTGTCCCTGCTCACGCCGCGGTTGCCGAGACCGTAAACGCATTGACGCCTCTTAGAGCGCCCGGCATGAAAGGCTTGGTTAATGCGATTTTACGTAACTTCCAGCGCCATCAAGTCGAGCTAGAAACCAGTGCTACCGAGATCCCAGCTTGCTTATACAACCACCCTGGCTGGTTTATTAATCAACTAAAAGCAGCTTACCCAACGCAGTGGCAAGCTATTTTAGAAGCGAATCAACAGCAGGCACCAATGTGGCTACGTGTAAACCAATCGCAATTCTCTACTGTCGATTATGCAGCAATGTTAGATCAAGAAGGGATAGCCTATCAGCTTCATAATGAGTATCCAGACGGGATCTTGCTTGATAGCCCAATTGACGTTTATGCGCTTCCACAATTTGCCGCAGGTGCTTGCTCAGTGCAAGATGCAGCCGCCCAAAAAGCCGCAAGATTATTAGCACCACAATCAAGTGAAAATATTCTTGATGCTTGTGCCGCTCCTGGTGGTAAGACTTGCCATATTTTGGAGTTAGCAGACGCTAAAGTGACTGCAGTAGATGCTGATGGGGCGCGCTTACAGCGTGTGGAGCAAAACCTTGAACGGATCGGATTGTCGGCCAAATGTCTCGAGGGCGATGCAAGTGACCCCGAAGCATGGTGGGATGGCGAGCTATATGATCGTATCTTGTTGGATGTTCCTTGCTCTGCAACAGGTGTTATTAGACGACACCCTGATATCAAGTGGCTGAGACGAGCTTCAGATATTGATAACTTGGTGACGTTACAGGCACAAATTATTGATAAAATCTGGCCATTACTCAAGCCCGGTGGCACACTAGTTTATGCTACCTGTTCAGTACTGCCACAAGAGAACCAGCAACAGATCAGACGTTTTCTTTCAGTGACTCCTGATGCGGCCCTTGTTCCTTTACATGATGCAGACACACAAACACAACCAGGCTTGCAGCTATTACCCGGATTAAGTGATGGGTTTTACTACGCAAAGTTGACAAAACAATAATAGAAAATCGACCGTAACCAATATGAAAATCATCATCTTAGGCGCCGGCCAAGTCGGCGGGACACTAGCAGAAAATCTCGTCGGTGAAGAAAATGAAATTACCGTTGTCGACATCGATGGCGAGCGCTTAAGAGAGCTGCAAGACAAATACGATCTACAGGGAGTCACTGGTCACAGTGCTCACCCTGAGATCTTGCGTCAAGCTGGTGCCGAAGATGCCGACATGATAATCGCCGTAACCAGCTCAGATGAAGTGAATATGGTTGCGTGTCAGGTCGCCTATAGTATTTTCAATACGCCGACCAAAATTGCGCGGATCCGCTCTGAGCAATACTTAAAGTACAAAGAAAAGCTGTTTCACAATGACGACCTACCTGTCGACCATTACATCGCACCGGAGCAGCTAGTAACGCAATATATTCGCAGGCTAATAGATTACCCAGGCGCTTTGCAGGTGCTGCAATTTGCCGAGGGCATGTTGTCACTCGTGGCGGTTAAAGCTTATTACGGCGGTTTACTCGTTGGCTATGCACTTTCTGCATTAAAAGAGCATATTCCAAACGTCGATACCCGCGTTGCCGCTATTTATCGTCAGGGCAAAGCCATCAAGCCACTCGGCACCACCGTAATTGAAGCTGACGATGAAGTTTTCTTTATCGCTGCGACTAAGCATATTCGAGCGGTCATGAACGAGCTACAAAAGCTTGAACGCTCTTACAAGAAAATTATGATTGCCGGTGGCGGTAACATAGGTGCGGGACTCGCCAGTTCATTAGACAAGAACCATAGCGTTAAGCTTATTGAACGCAATCAAGCTCGTGCCACACAGTTGTCTGAAACGCTCGATAATACGGTGGTTTTTTGTGGCGATGCCTCAGACCAAGAGCTGTTATCAGAAGAACATATAGAGCAAGTAGACGTGTTCATCGCAGTGACGAACGACGACGAAGCCAACATTATGGCTGCGATGCTTGCAAAGCGTATGGGCGTTCAAAAGACCATGGCGCTTATTCAACGTGGTGCCTACGTTGACCTCGTGCAAGGTGGCGACATTGATATTGCTATCTCACCACAACAAGCGACTATCTCAGCACTACTCACCCACGTTCGCCGTGGTGATATCGTTAACGTATATTCATTGCGTAAAGGGGCAGCAGAAGCCATTGAAGCTGTCGCACATGGTGATGAGAACACCTCTAAGGTTGTCGGCCGTGCAATTCGAGATATTAAATTACCACCAGGCGCGACCATTGGTGCCATTGTCCGTGATGAAGATGTACTGATCGCACATGACGATACCATTATTCTCTCAGGCGACCATGTGATTATGTTCCTGATCGATAAAAAGCAAATCGGTGTTGTGGAAAAACTCTTCCAAGTAAGCGCTTTATTTGTTTAAAGCGCCATATTCACTAAGTCTCTTGTTGATCTTGAAAAATAGACAAATCGATTAGGTAATCTTTTAATACACCACGGATTATGTCTGGAGCTGAAGTTAAGTGAATACCTAAAGAGACGATTTGATCATGGCTTTTTATGCGTCGAATATCCCCTTTAAGCGCGATCTGATTCCCTTCTTTGCCTTCAATGAAAACCTCACATTTTAGCCCCTCTTCCATATACTCGGCATCAATAGACGTTAAATCTAACTGTAACCCAGCAAGTGAAATGTCTTTTATCACACCAACATCTTTGCTGCCGTGGCAGTGAAACTTTGCGGGGATTAAGGTTGGTATCCTATTTTGCGAACGGAGTTTATAGGTTTGTACTTTTTCGGGTAGATAAAGAAAAATAAGCCGCGCGGGATGGACTGAAACCGCTTTGATTTGCGATTTGAATGCAATAACTTGGCCATCACTATTTTCGAGCAAAGCTCGAACAATAACCGACGTCCCTTCCATCACATAGTCCAGCGCCGCGCCTAATCGCTTAGGGTTGGGATGGTTAAGAATTAAAAACGCCCCTTGGAGCATACCGACATATTCTGTTTTTATTCTTTTGCTATTTGCCGGTAAGCAAATTTCCAAATCAACAATACTTCCTGCGCTGATTGCGGTGAGCAAAGCTTCTTGCCCAACCTCCTGAGTTTTTAACATGGCTCCAACCCTTCCTGAGTGCACTCTACTACTTTTTTATTGTAGCAGTTTTGGTGGAAGGCCATTTAAAACTGAATTAAGGTTAATTACAACTCTGCGCCTCTCAGTAATGCTAAAAAGTGATCATCATTTTATTAAAAAATGACTTCTTAACATTATTGCACCGTCTCTTAACGTCATCATTCTACTCTGTATTTCAAGTGAGCTCTGCGCCATGGCAAGCTCTTCACCCTCAATAAACAACATCATAGGTTCGCTGTTTCGCTTAGCAACAAACAATATACCCGAGACATCATGTTTAAATAAGCAACCAGTACCTTCAGCTTCTAGGCAATCAACAATTGCCGGTATTTGGCGCTTTTGCCATAGCTCATTTTCTGAGATCACCTTCACAATAAATCGCGCACCGCTTTCACAGCCAATGTGATGAAACAAGTCATAGGATTGTGCACCACTATCTATGGTTGGTTGATTGACTCGCAAATACCCAACTTCTTCGATCAAGCTGTTCAGCTGCATTACGCTTTGCTCTATAAGCTGCGCGCCGAAGCCCAGCTCATGGCTAGCAGCAAATCCTTTAATCACTTTAAACCCTTTATCTGAAAAGCGTGTGGCAAGCAAGGTAGTCACCTCCAAGTTAAATCGTTGTAAAAATACTGACACTTGAAAACCCCGAAAATCCGAGTTTTTGAAATTTTTATTAACTTTTTCTTTGCGAAGTTCAAAAATAAGATGACAATTCGTCACACTCAGAGAAGAGGGCTTTGCGCATGGGCTTTCAGCAACGTAAGCCCACTCGATTTGGCGTGGTTAACCACGCCAGAAGGTAGGAGTAAATAGCACTAACAATGTGAAGATTTCTAAACGACCAAAGACCATAGCCAAAGTAAGGATCCACTTTGCAGCATCGCTAATATCGCCATAGTGCGCCGCAACATCTCCTAATCCGGGACCTAAGTTATTTAGGCAAGCCGCAGTTGCTGAAAATGCAGTAATGTTATCAAGCCCAGTCCCCAGTAATGCAATCATAATAATCACAAATACTAGTGCATAGGCTGAGAAAAACCCCCACACCGCTTCGACTACTTTGTCTGGTAGTGCCTTCCGGCCCAGCTTTATCGAGTAAATAGCGCGTGGGTGCACTAAACGATTCAGCTCACGGATCCCCTGTAAATAGAGCAAAAATACGCGTACAACCTTCATCCCCCCACCTGTAGAGCCAGCACAGCCACCAATGAAACTTGAGAAAATCAAGAGAATAGGTAAAAACAATGGCCACGTTGAGAAGCTATCGGTGGCAAAACCTGCTGTAGTGCTAATTGAAACAGCCTGAAACATCGCTTGATCTAAGGTCTCATCACCCGTTTCATAAACATTGTTTGAAGACAGTACCGCAAAACAAATTACCACCAACGCTAGTTGGATAAACAGAAAGACTTTAAACTCAGGATCTCGCAAATAAGCTTTAATATTACGGCTCGATACCGCAGCATAATGTAGCGAAAAGTTAATGGCAGCAATCAATAAAAAGACGACACAAATGACATTGATAAGTGGATTATCAAAGTAGCCCATAGAAGCATCATAAGTCGAGAAGCCACCGATGGCTATCGTGGCAAACGCATGGCAAATAGCATCAAACCAATTCATTCCCGCTATCCAGTAAGCCACTGTACAAGCCGCCGTTAGCGACACATAGATATACCAAAGGTGCTTGGCGGTATCAGCAATGCGCGGTGTCATCTTCGAATCTTTAACGGGACCTGGTGTCTCAGCACGATATAACTGCATACCACCAACCCCAAGCATTGGGAGAACGGCTACAGCCAAGACGATGATCCCCATACCACCGAGCCACTGCAACTGTTGGCGATAGAACAATACCGCTTTGGGTAAGTGTTCTATACCCGTCAATACCGTAGCCCCTGTCGTTGTCAGCCCAGAAAAAGCTTCAAAAACGGCATCTGCGAGGGATAGATTCGGCTTATCTAGGAAAATGAGCGGCAATGATGCAAACGACCCCAGTACCAGCCAGAATAAGACAACGATTAAGAACCCCTCTCTGGCTTTAAGATCACCGTTTTCCTTGCGATTTGGGTAGTACGCAAACAGACCCATTAGCACACTAAAGATGAAAGCTAAAACAAAAGGTACACCACCACCATCTTTGTATATCAAAGATACAATGGCTGGTGGCACCATAGTGATACTAAATAGAGCGACTAACTGCCCGAGTATTTTTATTATGGTACGAAATTGCATTTTGTACGCTGCGCTTTTTGTTATTTAACCAGAGGTTAATGAGTGAATGTAAAGAAGTAGAGCCTACTCCTTGAGTTCCTTAAATAATACAACACCATTAGTTAATTCATAAATAGCATCAATGATTTGTTGTGTTTCACGACTATCTACTGCTATTTGCCAAGTAATATTAGCAGCGTATTCTTTATCTAAATTTAGCACTGTAAACTGACTTTGTAATAGCTGCTCTATCACACCCTGAAGATGGTAATCACTCTGACCAACAATGATAGAAGCCGGTACTTTTTTAGTCGTACTTAGCTGTGCTAGCGCGTTGTTAAGCGTGCCCCCATAGGCTCTGACTAACCCCCCAGTGCCAAGTTTTATACCGCCAAAATAACGCGTCGTCACCGCTGTGATCTCACCAATTCCAGATCCCATCAGTACATTTAGCATAGGCTTACCCGCTGTGCCATTGGGCTCACCATCATCAGAAAACCCTAATACATGACTGCCACCTGGAGCTCCAGCAATATGTGCCCAGCAATTGTGTCTTGCATCAGGATACGCATCATTAATCTGTTTTATGAACGCTTTTGCATCTTCGATGGTTGGCGTATGGGCCAAATGTACGATAAACGTACTTTTCTTAATTTCCTCGTGATGGCTTATAGACTCACTCGGAATGAAGTATTCAGACATAATGTTCCAAACTAAAAGGGAGCCAATCGGCCCCCAAATATACTTGTTTTCAGCGCTAGAAATTAGCTTACTCGAGACCGAAGTCTCGCGTCATGTTTTCTAATCTATCTTCATGCACAATGATATTATCTTCAATACGGATACCACCGTAAGGCTTCAGTGCATCAATCTTATCCCAATTGATATACTGCTTGTTATCTGTTTGCGCCAAGTCTTCTAGCAATGAATCAATGAAATATAACCCAGGCTCAATAGTGAACACCTGATTAGCCTCTATCTTACGAGTACAGCGCAAAAACGGGTGGCCTTCTGGTGGTGCTTGGTGCGTACCAGCTTCATCAGCCATAAATCCGCCCATATCGTGTACCTGCAGGCCAATATGATGGCCAAGACCATGAGGGAAGAAAGTGGAAGTAATCCCCTTCTCGACGATAGCCTGAGCATTAAGCTTAACAATACCAAAGTCACTCAGCACTTGCGCCACGCGATTGTGACAATCGATATGCAGCTCCCCGTACAGTTTGCCCGGTTGCAATGCTTTGCCTAACTCTATTTGGTGATCGTTCATGACTTTCACCAATTCGGCAAACTCACCTTGCTTAGCGAAATCATAAGTACGGGTAATATCTGACGCATAACCGTTAAAGTTTGCACCAGCATCAATTAAAAATGATAAGTGCTTGCTAGGCGCTTTACGCTCAAAATGGGTATAGTGCAAAATCGCACAATTTTCATTCAGGGCAACAATATTGCCGTATGGCGTATCGTTTTCCATATGCTGAGTCGCATTTAGATAAGCTTGTTGAATTTCAAACTCGGAGCCACCAGCAAAAAAGGCATCGCGCGCCGCCGTGTGACCAAGCACACCTAGACGGCTTGCTTCACGTAAACATGCCATTTCATACTGAGTTTTATATGCACGATGATAATGCAAGAAGTTCATCACCGGCTCTGGATTCACTTGAGTAAAGCCAAGTGCTTGTGCAACTTCTAAATATTCACCGATATAGGCATAGTTTGCTTTGTCGTACGGTAGTAACTGTTCAACCTGATCTGGCTTAACCAGCAGTTGAATATCAAAATATTCTGCCCAAAAATCTCTTGGCTCGTCAGGCACTTTATGCCAAAAATCAACCGGGCGATAAAAAATGAGTTTCGGCTTGTCACTACCATTGACCACAATCCAGCAGTGCGGGTTATCGATAACAGGCAACCAAGCTTTAAATTGCGGGTTAACTTTAAACGGATAGTACATATCATCAAGGAATTGGCGCTTTGCTTGCCCCGAGTGGATCACAAGTCCATCCAGCCCTTCTCTATCTACTATCGTTCTTGTACGCTGTTGCAACGTGGCAATATGCTCTGCGTATAAATTTGCTAACTTATCCATGGTGTACCCATTTTCAAAAATTCACATACTTTCGAGTCTATCATAGCTGTTACCTAAAAACGACGAACTGAGTCTAAGCACCAGCCATGTGCGGTCATTTCACAATTTTCATATCCAAGATGCTTGCCAATATATTACCATCACGACCAAGGCGAGTATGGTAAACCTGTCGATATGCCATCACATTTTTCACGTAGTCTCGTGTTTCTCTGTACGGGATCAGCTCAATCCAAAGCTCAGCAGGCATGGCCTCTGAAGGCAGCCAACGCTTAATTCTATGATAGCCCGCGTTGTACGACGCTGTCGCCAAAATCTCATTTCCGGCATTCTTACGCTTCAAGTATTCTAAATAACTAGTCCCCAAGCGAATGTTTGTGGCCGGATGATAGAGGCGATTTTTTGCCACCCGTTTGCGGTTGTTGACATATTTGGCGGTGCTTGGCAGCAGCTGCATTAAACCGTGGGCATTCGCACTCGAGCGTGCATCTGGTGCGAAAGAGCTTTCTCGGCGAGCAACCGCGATACTCCATGCGACATCGACTCGATTACGCTCACTATATTTAGTGAACAGATCTTTAAACGCCATCGGGAAACGCAAATCAACATAGTCCCATGCTTTGATCTGTGCAAGGGTAAAAATAGTGCTGTCATACCAATCAAACTCTGCAGCCAATATGGATGCAGCAAGCTTTTCTTCTTTGCTTGAGGTGTTAGTAAGGTAGTTCCACTCTCGGCGTGCTTGAGTATATCTTTCCAGCTCGTATAAAGCCTTTGCCCGCTTGAAGCCTGGCGCATGGGATACCCGTTCTACAATGCTAGGTTCAACATTTAACGGCGCTTCATTCAGTGAGACTGGTAATCCTAAACGTGCAGCAGCCAAAAAGCCGTAGTAATCACGCTCTTGTGCTAATTGCTGCCAAATCTCATTAGCTTTGGCCAACTCGCCACGCTTCGCGAGGCTATATGCAAGCCAGTATTGTTGACCATTACTAAGCTGCTCGTGACCCACGAATAAGGCCGAAATCCCTTCCCAATCTTGCTCTTTCAGCATGTTACTCATCAGCCACTGTAATAGCTTTTTGTCCTGCAACGATTTAGGCACTTTATTGAGCCAAAATCGTGCGTCTTCATGGCCTTTAGACGCAAGCGCCAGAGCAAAGCGATAAGCAACGCTATCCTTTTGCTGCTGAGTAAAGGTAAACATGTCCAGCATCTTCTGCCATGCACGCAGCGCTAAATCGGGGTCACGCCAAATCAGGCGCCTTACGCCATATACCGCTATTTCGGCTTCTTTTTCGGTGCGTTTACTAAAGCGATAAAGCCCAGCAGCCGCACTCGGATCTTGGCGAACCTTTTTATAAAGCTCGGCAAGATAAGCTTCATTTTTTGGTAATAGCTTCTCAAGATAATCTAGCAATGACGCTTGACCGGATTGCGCGGCATTAGTAATTCGCTGCCAGACACGCTCGGGCGTCCTATACCCTGCTTTTTGCCATTGTTTAAAAAGACCATCACAAGCTCTGGGCTGAGACTTTCCCACCGTCCAAATATCTGTCACCTGATCAAGAATCGCTTTTTTGGGGGCGCCCAAATCCAGCTGATACGCCAAATACGTACACTTGAGTTCAACATCACTGGTTTCACGATAAAACTCAATGAATCGTGCTTTCTTTTTATACCGCTTTAAATAATCGAGCCAAGCTGAGCGTACAGGCCATTCTAATGGAGTGTGCTCGTATACCGTTAAAAAATGCTGAATTTCCTGCTGGTACTTGAGCTTAGGATGACGCTTGTAAAACGCCATTTCAACATATGGCTTAAGTGGGTGATCGAGCTGCGCTACCGCAGCTTTAAAATTACTATAATTACCAGACCAAGCGATACGCTCAGCCTCTTTAAATTCGTCGAGAGTGCTGTCGGCTGCACAGAGCCAGCTCACCATACACAAGCTGCCCGCAGCTAAGCGGCGTAACCAATATGTCATGCAAACCCTTTTTTATTTGCCAAAAGAATACACACCTAAATTGAAATACAGCCAAATTATGCTTATCTAAAGATGGCGCTGAAGACCAAAAGCTCGGCCTGTCACTCGCGAGCACGCTCATAAATGACACTAAATGCGAGGTGTGTTAAGCCACCATAGCAAACCGACTCAGGTATTTCAGTAAATGTGCGGTAAATTTTTCATTGCAATTTGCCGCCAAAGGATCCACACTGATTGAAATTACAACTCATCGTACCAGTGTAAAGCACGGGAGAACATGTATGTTAATCAAACGCGAGTCCTTTGTAGTTGATTTTTGCAAAGGCAATATCGCTGAGTTTAAGTTTTGCCTACCAGGCTCAGTAAATAAACTATCTCAGCAAGTACTTAAGGAAAGCCACGAAGCGCTTATCGAATTGAGCCAGCGCGATGACATCGAAGGCTTAATTTTTACCAGTGACAAAGACCACTTTATTGTTGGCGCTGATATTTTCGAATTCCTTCCGACTTTCCAACGCCCAGAAGAAGAACTTGTTGGTTGGATTAAAAGCGCAACCGATGTCTTCGACGCAATAGAAGATTTACCTTTCCCTACACTATCTGCAGTAAATGGCCTTGCGCTTGGCGGTGGCTGCGAGTGGTTGCTCGCCACGGACTACCGTATAGCAACTGACAACGCAAAAATTGGCCTACCAGAAGTTAAGCTTGGCATTATGCCAGGCTTTGGTGGTACCGTAAGACTTCCTCGCTTAATCGGCGCTGACAACGCAATGACGTGGATCACCACAGGCCAAGAAAACCGAGCGAATGATGCGCTAAAAGTGGGTGCGGTTGACGGTGTAGTGCCTGCTGACAAACTCATGGTTGCCGCTATTCGTACCTTAGAGCAAGCTATTGCAGGTAAATTGGATTGGCGCGCAAAACGCCAAGTTAAGCTTGACCCATTGAAAATGAACCGTGTTGAGCAAGGCATGAGCTTTGGTATGGCAGAAGGCATGGTAATGGCAAAAACCAAGGGCCATTACCCAGCACCAATGATGGCGGTACAAACGCTTAAAGCAGCAGCTAACCTTAGTCGCAGCGAAGCGATGGCACTCGAAAATCAAAACTTTGCTAAGCTTGCCAAAACGGCAGAAGCCGCAGCACAAACTGGTATTTTCTTAGCGGATCAATACATCAAAACGGTTGCCAAGAAGCAAGCGAAGCAAAGCAACACCGAGATTAAGCAAGCGGCTGTGCTAGGTGCTGGAATTATGGGTGGCGGTATCGCTTACCAATCAGCCTACAAAGGCACACCAATCGTCATGAAAGACATCCAGCAAGGTGCCCTAGACCTTGGTATGGGTGAGGCTGCAAAACTACTTGGTAAGAAAGTACAGCGCGGCCACATGTCGATGGATAAAATGATTGCCACTTTAGGTAAAATCAAACCAACGCTTAACGACCAAGATTTACAAGGCTCAGATATTATTGTTGAAGCCGTTGTTGAGAATCCAAAGATCAAAAAATCGGTCTTGGCGAGTCTTGAATCGCAACTGCCTGAGGGCACAATTCTAACATCAAACACATCGACTATTCGTATTGATGAGTTAGCAACCGCACTTGAGAAGCCAGAAAACTTCTGTGGTATGCACTTCTTTAACCCAGTGCCAAAAATGCCATTGGTAGAAATCATTCGCGGCGAACAAACATCGGATGAAACCGTTGCCGCAGTGGTAGATTATGCCTTAAAGCTTGGCAAGTCTCCTATCGTTGTTAACGATTGCCCAGGTTTCTTCGTGAACCGTGTTCTATTCCCTTACTTTGCAGGCTTCAGCCAACTTGTTGTAGAAGGTGCTGACTTCGCAAAAGTAGATAAGGTGATGGAAAATGTCTTCGGCTGGCCAATGGGCCCTGCGTACCTACTAGACGTAGTGGGTATTGATACGGCAAACCATTGTACTGGCGTAATGGCTGATGGCTTCCCTACTCGTATGGCACGTAAAGACAAAGATCCTGTCGCTGTACTTGCGGCTGCCGAACGCTTTGGTCAGAAAAACCAAAAAGGCTTCTACCAATACGCACCAGATCGCAAAGGTCGTCTGAAGAAGAGCAAAGACGACAGCGCGCTTGAGTTGCTGAGCAGCATTTGTGACGCACCCACTGAATTTGATAAACAAACGATTATTGAGCGTTGTATGGTGCCAATGATCAATGAAGTATTACTGTGTCTACAAGAAAACATTGTTGCTTCACCGCAAGAAGCAGACATGGCACTGATCTACGGTATTGGCTTCCCTCCATTCAGAGGTGGTGCATTCCGCTATCTAGACCAAATTGGCCTTGCAAACTTTGTAGCAATGGCTGACAAGTACGCTCACCTTGGTGAAATTTATCAAGTTTCTGAGCAAACTAGACAGTGGGCAGATGAAGGTAAAGTGTTCTATCAAGTGGAGGGCCAGTAACATGGAAAACGCGGTAATCGTAGATTGTATTCGTACCCCAATGGGCCGTTCAAAAGGCGGTGTATTTAAGCATAAACGTGCCGAAGACCTCAGCGCACACTTGATGAAGGGCCTACTTGAGCGTAACCCTCAAGTAGCACCAGACTCAATTGACGACATTTACTGGGGCTGTGTACAGCAAACGTTAGAGCAAGGCTTTAACGTTGGCCGTAACGCTGCACTATTGGCAGGTATCCCTCATACTGTACCTGCGGTAACGGTTAACCGTCTATGCGGTTCATCAATGCAAGCATTACATGACGCAGCTCGCGCTATCATGACAGGTGCTGGTGACACTTACCTTATCGGTGGTGTTGAGCACATGGGTCACGTACCAATGACACATGGTAATGACTTTCACCCAGGCCTTGCGACATCAGTTGCACAAGCTGCTGGTGTGATGGGGTTAACGGCTGAGTACCTAGCGTTAATGCACGGTATCAGTCGTGAGCAGCAAGATGAATTTGCCGTACGTTCACACCAGCGTGCACATGCCGCAACCCTTGAAGGGCGTTTTGCAAAAGAAATCCTACCAATGGAAGGTCATGATGCCGATGGCACGCCAGTGCTTGTCGAGCATGACGAAGTTATCCGTCCAGAGACAAGCCTAGAAGGTCTAGGACAGCTACGTCCTGTATTTAACCCAGCATCGGGTACGGTAACTGCTGGTACCTCTTCAGCGCTGTCTGACGGTGCTTCTGCTATGTTGGTCATGAGCGAGTCTAAAGCAAGAGAACTCGGTCTTCCAATTCGTGCTCGTGTTAAATCAATGGCAGTCGCAGGTTGCGATCCTTCCATCATGGGTTACGGTCCAGTCCCAGCATCACAAAAAGCTTTGAAGCAAGCGGGCATTACTATTGATGATATTGATGTTGCTGAACTAAACGAAGCCTTTGCAGCACAATCACTACCAGTGCTAAAAGACCTTGGTCTACTAGACAAGGTAGATGAGAAAGTAAACCTCAACGGTGGTGCAATTGCACTCGGCCACCCACTTGGTTGCTCAGGTTCACGTATTAGCACAACGCTTATCAACTTAATGGAAGAGAAAGGCGCGAAGTACGGCCTTGCAACTATGTGTATTGGTTTAGGCCAAGGCATCGCTACCGTATTCGAGCGCGTAGATAACTAATTCCAACCAGCTGGTACTGGGCTCTTTAAGACAATACCAGCGCACAACTTCAACTTGGTGACCAAGGCAAAACGGCACAGCTGTTTTGCCTTTTTTATTACCTGCATTTACCTCACCTCGGTTGGCTAAGACTTGAGTTATCCAAACTTGAGCTTACTTACAACATACGGTTAAAATAGCAGTTTTCCTAACTAACAACGTAACGAACAAGGCCACCCACAATGAGTTTTGATAATACCGACCATACCTTAGATGCAGTAGGCTTACGTTGTCCGGAACCGGTAATGATGATTAGAGGCATGGTGAGAAGGATGAACTTAGGTGAGACGTTGTTAGTTATCGCAGATGATCCCTCAACGACAAGAGACATTCCGAGCTTCTGTGAATTTATGGATCACACTTTGGTAGCCAAAGCAGTGGCTGAATCTCCCTACAAATATGTGATTAAGAAAGGTCAGTGATCTCCTCTTTAACACTATTTGTATTTGAACTCATGAGTCATAGACAATAAAAAAGCGGCATCTGCCGCTTTTTTAAGATTTTACAATCACCACCTTTGGTGAGCGAGGATTACGATAATCTAAGCGGATTTCGTACCAACCTTTTTTACTTGGCTTGAAACTAAAGTAGTTATACACCGTGTTACAATCCGCGACCAGCGGTTGTCCTAGCGTTAACTGCCCTTCACTCTTATAGCCACAGTTGTAGCCTTCACTCCACTGCTCATCAGCAATTTTAAATTCATACACCTTACCTGGGCTCATGAATCTTGCTTTTGTTGCGTAGATCCCCGGTTGTGTTTCTTCAAGGCGATACTGAGGTTCGGCATCCCACAGAGTGAAGTCACCGCGTAAATACATTGTCTTATCCAACTCGCCTGCAACAACCGGTGAAGTTGACGTTGTTGGCAATTGGAAGTTACTACTACAAGCGGTAAGTGCTAATAGCGCAATCGCCATTGCCCCTTGTTTTTTAATCATAGCTAGACAGCCTTTTACTTGCTTTTACCAATCAGCAAAAAGCCAGCAGTTGCTGGCTTTTGTATCAGCAATTAATTTTGTAACACTGAAATATCTGCAGTATTAAGGAATAGCTTACTCAACTGACTAAGTAGTGCTAAACGATTGGCTTTAACCGCTTCATCGTCCGCCATTACCATAACGTTATCAAAGAAGTTATCTACTGCTTCACGTAGACTCGCTAAACGCGTCAG
The DNA here is from genome assembly GCF_005886105.2 of Pseudoalteromonas galatheae. Classification (NCBI taxonomy): domain Bacteria; kingdom Pseudomonadati; phylum Pseudomonadota; class Gammaproteobacteria; order Alteromonadales; family Pseudoalteromonadaceae; genus Pseudoalteromonas; species Pseudoalteromonas galatheae. Next base: position 3,792,961 of record NZ_PNCO02000001.1, on the reverse strand, counting down.
TGCAGTTTGATAATCACCTTCAGCATAAACAGGTGCAAGCTCAGCAGTTAACGCAGCAACTTGTGCAGCCAATGTTTGCTCAGCTTCTTCTTGCAGGAGTGAGCTCTCCACCGCAGCTTCTGAGGCGACGTTATTCTTCGCTAGAATGTTGTTTACACGCTTATTGGCAGCGGCTAACGCCTCAGCTTCCGTCAACGTTCTAAAGTGACTAACCGCTTTTACTCGGCGATCAAAATCAACTGGGCTCGTTGGACGTCTTGCAAGTACTGCTTGGATCACATCTACGCTGATACCTTCATCTTGGTACCAGGCACGGAAACGACCTAACATAAACTCAACCACTTCATCGGCAACATTTGCATTGCTTAGCTTATTACCGAATAACGTCATTGCTTTGGCAACGATATCCTGAATGTCTAATGGCAGTTCTTTTTCTACCATAATACGCAATGCGCCGATGGCAGCACGGCGAAGTGCAAACGGGTCTTTATCGCCTTTTGGTGTCTGGCCGATACCAAAAATGCCAACCAGAGTATCAAACTTATCCGCAAGCGCCACAGCAAAACTGATTGGGTTAGACGGTAAATTATCACCCGCAAAACGCGGCATATATTGCTCATTTTGTGCTAGTGCAACTTCTTCCGCTTCACCATCAATACGCGCGTAATGCATACCCATCACGCCCTGAACGTCAGTAAACTCCATGACCATTTCAGTCATAAGATCCGTTTTACTTAGCAAACCTGCACGCTCTGCTAGCGCCTTATCAGCACCAAGCAGCTCCGCAATAAAACCTGCGAGTGCCGAAATACGCTCTGACTTGTCTTTTAGTGTGCCAAGCTGCTTCTGAAATAACACTGAATCAAGTGACTCAAGACGGCTTTCCAGCGTTTTCTTCTTATCCGTTTCAAAGAAGAACTGAGCATCTGCCAGACGCGGGCGAACCACTTTCTCGTTACCCGAGATCACCACGCTCGGATCTTTACTTTCAATGTTAGAAACAAACAAGAACTTGTTGATCAAGTTGCCTTGCTTATCTAACAGTGGAAAGTACTTTTGGTCGTCTTTCATGGTGTAGATAAGTGCTTCATCTGGCACTTGCAAGAAGGCTTCTTCAAAAGAAGCAACTAAAGTGACTGGCCACTCGACTAGCGATGTAACTTCTTCAAGAAGGTCTTCATCCATCGCGACTTGCGCGCCGAGCTTTTCAGCTTCAGCTTCAATTTGGCCTCGAATTAACGCTTTACGTGCTTCGTAATCCGCAATAACGTATGCACCTTTTAGCACTACATGACTATCATCCGCATGTTCAACACGAACACGCTCAGGGTGATGGAATCGATGTCCCTGCAGCTCATTGCTGATAGCTTTACCTAGCACTTCACCTTCAACTTGTTGACTACCAAGTAGTGCAGCCACGGTATGTACTGGACGGATAAATTGCGTCTTGTTCGCACCCCAGCGCATCGGCTTTGGAATAGGTAACTTAGCCAGTGCTTTATTGATCACATCGCTTAGTAACGCTAAGGTCTGTTGCCCCTCTACTTTCGCTTTGTGTAGCAGCCAAGTGCCTTTATCAGTTTCTAAACGCTCAGCATCATTAATATCAATACCACAACCACGAGCCCAACCTAGCGCCGCTTTAGTCGCGTTACCATCGGCGTCAAATGCTGCCTGAATAGCTGGACCACGTTTTTCGACTACTTTGTCGGCCTGTTGCGTTTGTAATGCTTTAACTTGAATACCTAAGCGACGAGGTGATGCATACCAGCTCACGCCTTCATGATTAAGCTCTAATGCTTCAAGTTCTTGCCTAGTATTTTCTGCGAATGACTCAGCAAGGTTGCGTAACGCCTTTGGTGGTAGCTCTTCAGTACCAATTTCTACGAGTAAGTTTTCAGTCGACATTATTTATCCTTACAAAGCGGGAAGCCAAGTGCTTCACGTGCATCATAGTAAGCCTGTGCACAGGCTTTTGATAAAGCACGAACTCTTAATATATAGCGCTGACGCTCAGTTACTGAGATAGCGTGACGTGCGTCTAACAGGTTAAATGCATGAGATGCCTTCATTACCTGCTCATAAGCTGGTAGAGGAAGCCCTGCTTCGATTAGCTTTTCGCTTTCTTTTTCACACTGGTCAAACTGCTTGAACAATGCCTCTACATCCGCATATTCAAAGTTATATGTCGACTGTTCTATCTCGTTTTGCATGAACACGTCACCATAAGTTACGCGTCCCATTGGACCATCTGTCCAAACGAGATCATAAATGCTATCTACACCTTGTATATACATTGCAAGGCGCTCTAAACCATAAGTAATTTCACCCGTTACCGGTGAACATTCAATACCGCCAACTTGCTGGAAGTAGGTAAACTGAGTCACTTCCATGCCATTCAACCATACTTCCCAACCTAATCCCCAAGCACCTAGCGTTGGTGATTCCCAGTTGTCTTCAACAAAACGTACTTCGTGCGTCAATGTATCAATGCCCAGCGCTTCTAGAGAGCCGAGGTAGAGTTCCTGAATATTCTCAGGCGATGGCTTCAATACAACTTGGAATTGGTAGTAATGCTGAAGACGGTTAGGGTTTTCACCATAGCGACCATCTGTCGGGCGGCGACAAGGTTGTACGTATGCGCTCGACATTGGCTCAGGACCAATGGACTTAAGGAAGGTCATCGGGTGGAATGTACCCGCACCAACTTCCATATCTAAAGGTTGAGCTACAACACAGCCTTGCTGCGCCCAGTAATCCTGTAAAGCCAGGATCAAACCTTGGAAGGTTTTGATATCGTATTTTTGCATAGTTGGCTTATTTTTATCTGGTACTTATCGTATGTAAACGCCTTCAGTAATTTGGCGCCCACGCTAGATTCAATGATTGAAAATTATGCTCAGTATACCGCGAGCGCAGAAGGGTTTTAAGCTTTAAAGCATAAAAAAAGGAGGGAAAATCCCTCCTTTTTACTAGATGTTTGAGTTTACACGTCTAAGTTAACAACTCTCAGTGCATTTGTTTCGATAAACTCTCGACGAGGTTCAACTTGGTCCCCCATCAAGGTTGCAAACAATTGGTCTGCAGCAATGGCATCTTCAATGGTCACACGTAGCATACGACGAGCATCTGGATCCATCGTTGTTTCCCAAAGTTGGTCAGGGTTCATCTCACCCAATCCTTTATAGCGTTGTGTATACAAGCCGCGCTTAGACTCTGAGATAAGCCATTCAAGACCAGTCTCAAAGTATTCGATTGCTTGAGTCTTCTCACCACGCTGTACGTAACCGCCTTCGCTGATCAAACTACCAATTTGACGACCAGTGTTCGCAATGCGGACATAATCTTTAGATGTAATAAAGTCGAAGTTCAAAGTATGCGCTTTATCAACACCGTGCTGACGAATATTGATCACTGGATAATACATGTGGCGCTCTTCATCAAATGCCACTTCCGCGTTAAAGATAGTAGCATCTTCGTCTTTCTTCACAAGATCAGCTACAAGGCTTTCTGTCCATGCTGTTACTTTTGCTTCATCAGATAAATCAGCCTCTGTCAGCTCAGGCTGATAAAGCAAACGGTTCATGATTGAAGACGGGTACTTACGCTTTAAACGTTCAATGATATCTATCGTATTTTGATAATCATGCACTAAGTTTTCTAACTTGTTACCAGAAATTGGCTCAGCACCTTCTGCTGGGTATAACGCAGCATCGTTAAGTGCCAATGTTGTTAGGTATGAAGTTAGTGCATTATCATCTTTAATATAGCGCTCTTGCTTACCTTTCTTCACTTTGTATAGTGGTGGCTGAGCAATATAGACATAACCGCGTTCGATGATTTCTGGCATTTGACGATAGAAGAAAGTCAGTAGCAGCGTACGGATGTGTGAGCCATCCACGTCCGCATCGGTCATGATGATGATGCGGTGATATCTTAGCTTTTCAGGGTTATATTCATCACGGCCAATACCACAGCCTAATGCAGTAATTAGTGTTGCCACTTCCTGAGAAGAAAGCATCTTATCAAAGCGTGCTTTTTCTACGTTCAGGATTTTACCTTTAAGAGGCAAGATAGCTTGGTTCTTACGATTACGACCTTGCTTAGCAGAACCACCCGCCGAGTCACCCTCCACTATATATAGTTCAGAAAGTGCAGGATCTCGTTCCTGGCAGTCAGCGAGTTTACCCGGTAGACCGGCTAAATCCATGACCCCTTTACGACGAGTCATTTCACGTGCTTTACGTGCAGCTTCACGCGCGCGCGCCGCATCAACGATTTTATTTACAACGGTTTTCGCATCGCCTGGGTTTTCAAGCAAAAATTCAGTTAGCTTTTCAGCCATCATTTGCTCAACAGCCCCTTTCACTTCGCTAGAGACGAGCTTGTCTTTTGTCTGTGAAGAGAACTTAGGGTCAGGAACTTTAACACTAACAACAGCGGTCAAACCTTCACGGGCATCGTCACCCGTAGCACTGGTTTTATACTTTTTATTAAAGCCTTCTTTTTCCATGTAGGTGTTAAGCGTACGTGTAAGCGCTGCACGGAAACCTGCTAAGTGAGTACCACCATCGCGTTGAGGGATGTTATTCGTAAAACAGTAGATGTTTTCTTGGAATCCATCATTCCATTGCATAGAGACTTCTACGCTAATGCCATCGTCACGTTCCGTCGAAAAGTGGAAAACATTTTGATGAACTGGTGTCTTCTTACGATTTAGATACGCAACGAATGCTTGAATACCGCCTTCGTATTTGAAGTGATCTTGTTTATTCTCTTCGCGCTCATCACTCAAAATGATGCTCACACCAGAGTTAAGGAAAGATAGTTCACGTAGGCGCTTGGCTAGAATATCGTAGTGGAAATTTGTATCTGAGAAAGTTTCAGCACTTGGCCAGAATCTTAATTCAGTACCAGTAGATTCAGCTTCACCGATAACACCTAGCGGCGCATCTGGAACACCCATAGTGTATTTTTGCTGATGCACTTTGCCATCACGGCGGATTGTTAATTGTAGTTTTTCAGAAAGTGCATTTACAACAGAAACACCTACACCGTGCAAACCGCCAGATACTTTATATGAGTTATCATCAAATTTACCACCGGCATGTAGTACAGTCATGATAACTTCCGCCGCAGAAACCCCTTCTTCTTCGTGAATTGAAGTTGGGATACCACGACCATTATCTCGAACAGATACAGAGCCATCGGTATGAATTGTTACGAAAATATCGTCACAATATCCTGCTAGTGCTTCGTCGATTGAGTTATCAACGACCTCAAACACCATGTGATGTAAACCAGTACCATCGTCTGTGTCACCGATATACATTCCCGGACGCTTTCTTACAGCATCCAATCCTTTAAGTACTTTAATACTCGACGAATCGTAATTTTCCGACATGGTTTCTTCCAATTATTTTGTTATTAAGCTGCCATGTTCCACGTGGAACATTTTAATTTCACGTTCCATTGGTTCAATAACGGCGGCAATACTTTCTGGAGTGATAGCAGTGATAAACAGCTGTGACTGACATTGCGCCAACAGACGCGATACCGCCACCTTAGTATCTTCACTAAGCTCCGAAGGTAAATCGTCAATAAGCAGAATTGACTGCTTATTACTCTCTTGGTCAATCAAACTGTTTTGCATTACTTTAAGTGCATACAGTAATAACTTGAGTTGGCCACGAGAAAAAATATGTTCTACGCTGTTTCCTTGAGTATAAAAGTTAAAGTCAGCCTTATGCGGCCCTTTACTTGTATAGCCAAGTTTTACATCTCGCTCTAACTGATTCGTTAATACCTCAGCTAGTTCCCCCTTCCAGCCCGCTTGAAAGCGAATTTCAAGGCCTTTAAATATAGGGCTTATATCCCCTATCTTATCAAAAAAATGCGTCTGAAACCTACCTATATAAGCCTCTCTAAACATATTTATTTGCTCAGCAAGGCGTACAAACTCCTTATCCCAATAACTTAGCTGGGATTGGAGATCTCTCGGTTTAGATTTCAATAAAGCATTACGTTGCTTGAGCACCTGATTGAACATTTTCCATGTGGAATAGAACTGATGTTCCACGTGGAACACACCTAAATCAAGAAACTTACGACGCTCTTTTGGACCACCAAAAAACAGCTCATAGCTTTCTGGTGTAATAACTTGAACAGGTAAAACCTGTGCCAATTCTGCCACTTTCCGACTTGCCTGCCCCTGAATTCGAAGCTTAGTTTCACCACTGGTATATTTACTAATACCAAGCGGTATAGACAAGTTATGTAGTTGTTTTTTAGCATGAACAACGCAATGAGAAGCTTCATGCTTGATCATTAATTTTTGCAGATTGGTACGGAAAGATTTACCACTGGAGAGAAAGTAAATGGCTTCAAGCAGACTGGTTTTACCGCTACCATTTTCACCGAGAATGACATTAACGGCATTACTAGGTGAAAGCGCCATCGCCTCAATGTTTCGAAACGCATTGAGGCTAAGGTGAGTTAAACTCATAAATCTATAAACGCATCGGCATAACTACATACATTGCATGTTCGTCACCAGCGGCTTCAATAAGCGCACTGCTGTTTGCATCAGAAAGCGTAAATTGCACATCTTCAGACTTTATTGTATTTAACACATCTAATAAGTAAGAAACGTTAAAACCTACTTCAAGATCATCGCCTTGATAACCTACCTCAACAATTTCTTCTGCTTGCTCCTGCTCTGGGTTATTGGCACTAATTTTCAATTGCCCACTACTCAGATTCAATCGCACGCCACGAAACTTCTCGTTAGAAAGAATAGATACGCGCTGAAATGCACTACGTAGCCAATCGCGGTTTGCGGTAACCAACTTGTCCCCGCCACGAGGTAATACGCGACGATAATCAGGGAATCGACCATCCACCAGCTTACTCGTAAAAGTAAATTCGCTGTCGATGATACGCACATGATTAGCGCCAAATTGAATGGTGATAGTTTCATCATCCGCAGGCAGTAAGCGCATGATCTCTTGCACGCCCTTACGAGGAATGATCAATTGACGCTGCGTTTGCAATGACTCAGGTAATTTTTGCTGCGCAATTGCCAAACGGTGACCATCAGTGGCTACCGTTTTAATTTCATTATTATCTACTTCGAACGACATACCATTTAAATAGTAACGTACGTCTTGGTTAGCCATAGAGAAATGCGTTGCTTCTAGTAATTTTCTCAGCTCTAAACGCGTTATGGCAAACTCAACCTCACCGTCCCACTCTTCAAGATTAGGGAAATCTTCGGCTGCTAAGGTTGTCAATGAAAAGCGACTTTGACCGCTAGTCAGTAAAAGTTGATGCTCCTGACTACTCAGCACTAAATCAGAGTTATCAGGCAAGCTCTTACAAATATCTAGAAGCTTTTTCGCCGGCAAAGTGATCTTGGCGTCTGGCACATTTGTTTCAAGGGCAACAGATGCAACAAGCTCTATCTCTAAATCTGTACCTGTCATATGTAATGCGCCATTTTTCACTTCTAGCAATACATTAGACAAAATAGGTAGTGTATGTTTGCGCTCAATGGCACCCGACACCTGTACCAGTGGCTTTAAAAATAGTTCTCTTGGAATCGTTATTTGCATCATTTAACCCTTAAGAAGACAGCGTTCTAATTAAGTTTTGATAATCTTCTTTTACCTCATGACTTTCATCACGAAGTGCTTTTACTTTTCTACACGCGTGTAACACGGTGGTATGGTCGCGGCCACCAAATGCATCACCTATTTCTGGTAAGCTGTGGTTTGTCAGTTCTTTAGACAATGCCATGGCAACTTGTCTTGGTCTTGCAACTGAACGGCTACGACGTTTTGACAATAAGTCAGAAACACGAATTCGATAATATTCCGCTACGGTGCGCTGGATATTATCGATGGTAACGAGTTTGTCCTGTAGCGCTAGTAAGTCACGTAGCGCCTCTTTAACAAAGTCGATAGAAATTGGACGACCAGTGAAGTTGGCATTAGCTATCACGCGGTTTAACGCACCTTCTAACTCTCGCACATTTGAGCGTAATTTCTTAGCGATAAAAAAGGCAACTTCGTGTGGCAAGTTAATATTACTTTGCTGCGCTTTCTTCATTAAAATAGCAACGCGAGTCTCTAATTCTGGTGGCTCAATAGCAATAGTTAACCCCCAACCAAAGCGCGACTTCAGTCGGTCCTCAACCCCTTCTATTTCTTTAGGGTAACGGTCAGAAGTTAGAATAATTTGTTGGTTGCCTTCAAGCAGCGCATTAAAAGTATGGAAGAATTCTTCTTGCGAACGCTCTTTGTTTGCAAAGAATTGGATATCATCAATCATCAATGCATCAACGCTGCGGTAGTAACGCTTAAATTCTTCAATGGCATTATTTTGTAGTGCTTTAACCATGTCCTGAACAAAACGCTCTGAATGCATATAAACAATTTTTGCATCCGGTTTTTGTTCAATGATGCCATTACCTACGGCGTGTAACAGGTGCGTCTTACCCAAACCTGTACCACCATAAATAAATACGGGGTTGAATGCAGAACCTGGATTATCAGCAACTTGTGTTGCAGCAGCTTTAGCCAGCTGGTTAGATTTACCTTCTACAAAGTTATCAAAGGTATAATTCTCTTTGATATTAGACTTGTGCGAAGATTTAGGAGCCGGCTCAACTTTTTCTGCCATTTTTGGCTGAGTGCCTTGCAGCATAGACACGTTATCCGCTGCATGACCTACACTTGCAGCCTTTTCGCTGGATACACTGGGTTGTGCAGCCAACACAGGTTTGCTACCTACATCAAAGCGTAGTTCTGGCGCTTCATCACCACAGATCTCAATCAGTAGTTCATTGATGCGGTGGAGATACTTTTCCCGTACCCAATCTAATACGAAACGATTTGGCGCATAGATAGTTAGCGTATCATCAGTACTTTCTGCCTGTAGTGGTCTAACCCACATGCTAAATTGCTGAGATGGCAATTCATCTTGCAAAACATATAAACAACTTTGCCAAACCGACAGATACACTCTGAACTCCAATAGGTTTTGATTCCCGGGAATAAAAAATAGAGCATTCAGATCTAGAATAGTCAGATCTAAATGAAAGGATCGCCGGAAATGCTTAGTTTTTATTACAAAATCACTGGTGGAAGCGGGGTATTATGAAGTGATCTTATCCACAAGTTCAATATTGACATTTAGAAAAAGCAAGATCTCACCCTAGTAAAAAAATAAACACATGAAATTTAAAGGTTTTTATTTTTTACCCACAAGTAAGATCATAGCAAAAAACTCTCCCGATCTCACCCCAAAATTAAGATCAAATTTAGTTTTCCAGAGCTTTTCCTATTCTTACTAAATGCTATAATGCCGCCCATCGGATCAGATCTATGCAGATCGATTTCGTATTGATCCTACTTTATGTAGATCGTCTATGTTTGCTCGATAGCTTTGCCAAGTTTTGTCTATATAAAGGATATAGAACCTCTCGCTGTGGATTATTTAGTCACCGAGAACAGATTTTGATTGACTTTAGACGCGCTCAGCTTTAATATCTCGCGCTCGCAATGGCACCTGTGCCAGGATCGCGACCTGCATAGGATGTTTTAACTTTTAACCGATCGGATGGAATTGTTATGAAAAGAACTTTTCAACCTAGCGTACTTAAGCGCAAGCGCACTCACGGTTTCCGTGCTCGCATGGCGACTAAGAACGGTCGTAAAGTATTAGCACGTCGTCGTGCTAAAGGCCGTAAAGTACTTTCTGCTTAATATTTAGTGGAAGACTTTAGCTTTAGCAGGGAGTTACGTCTGTTAACTCCCTCGCATTACTCCCGCATATTTCAAGAGCCAGCTCGCGCTGCTACGCCTTATTTTACTCTACTTGCAAAACCAAATGATGTTGGTCATCCAAGACTCGGTTTAACTGTAGCTAAAAAACGCTGCAAAAAAGCATGTCAACGAAACCGTATCAAACGACTTGCCCGAGAAAGCTTTCGATTAAATCGCCATAAACTTGATAATATCGATATTGTGCTGATGGTCAAAACTGGTGTTGACGAGCAATCTAATGAAGAGCTAACTAAACAGCTCACTAAAATGTGGCGCAAAATAAATGAACGTTGTAAGCCTGGTGCACCTAAACCACCTTTTAAGCCAAAGCCTCAGCACAAACGTTCAAAAAATCCTCAAGCTAACGCGAAAAAACAATAATCTGCTTTAGCCTTTCCTTTTTACGACGCATTTACCCTTGCTAGCATAGTAATTTTACGCCAATTAAGGTAAGGTTAGCTCACCTTTTAATCAGCTATATCAATGGAAAAATAGTCTGTTTTTGCCTACCTGGGTTGAAGCAGTAAATTGAGGAAATTGATATCTACAAAGCCATGAATTCAACTTCAGGGCGTAGCAAGATCAGAAATCAGTTCAAAGCAGTTTGTTCGCTTCCCAAGCACCTGCTTATATTGCTGATCCGCGGTTATCAACAATGGATTAGCCCCCTACTAGGGCCTCATTGTCGCTTTAACCCGACCTGTTCTAGTTATGCAATTCAAGCAATTAATTTACATGGAATTGCAAAAGGGAGTTGGTTAGCGGTTAAACGCATATTAAAATGTCACCCTTTGAGCGCAGGTGGAGATGATCCTGTACCTGTGAAGTCGACTAAAGTTAAACAACACGAGAAATAAGAGCTGTTATGGAATCGCAACGCACGTTTTTATTTATCGGTTTGTTGCTGGTTTCGTTCCTACTGTTCCAAGAGTGGACACAAGAACAAAACCAACCACAAGCTGATACCAGTGCCGTCACACAACAAGTGGCGAACTCAACCCCAACAGAAGAGCAAGCTGATGTACCAGCATCAAGCCAATCCGATGTCCCAGTTGTAGCAACTCAGGCAACACGTTCTGTCATTAGTATCACTACCGATGTATTTGCGGTAAAGATTGATACCAAGGGCGGTGACATCGTTGAAGCCAACTTACTACAACACGCAGAAACCCATGGCAGCGACACGCCTTTCATGTTACTTGGTGAATTTGAAGGCAAACAGTATGTTTCACAGAGTGGTTTAATTGGTTTAAACGGCCCAGATGCAAACAAAGCTGGTCGCCCAGTATACGAGTCTGCACAACAGCAATATGAGCTTAATGGCGATACATTACGTGTACCACTAACTTTTACTGATGAGAAAGGCGTACAGTACACAAAGACCTATATATTTAAAGCAGGCAAATATGACGTTGACTTAGAATATCAGGTTAACAACACCACCTCATCACCTGTTCAAGTACAACTGTACACACAAATCAAACGTACACGCCAAGATAAAGGCAGCATGGTTGATCAGACCTACTTAGGCGCAGCCTATGGTACCGCTGAAGAACCTTATGAGAAATACAGCTTCTCTGATATGGCGGATGCAAACCTAAATAAAAATACCCAAGGCGGCTATGTTGCTTTCTTACAGCACTACTTCGTCAGTGCATGGGTGCCAGATCAGCAAACCAATAATACGATTTATACCGCGCTTAGAAATGGTAATGGTATTGTTGGTATGAAGAGCGAGCCAACTAATGTTCAAGCAAATAGCACGGCAACTATCCATGCGGTGTACTATATGGGTCCTAAAGACACAGAAGCGCTTGAGGCAATTCAAGAAGATCTAGATCTCACTGTAGACTACGGCTGGTTATGGTTTATTTCACAACCGCTACTGACATTGCTTAAGTTCCTTTACGGTATTTTAGGTAACTGGGGTCTGGCAATTATTGCTATCACTTTGATTGTGAAAACGGCGCTATACCCACTAACTAAAGCGCAATACACCTCAATGGCTAAGATGCGCATGCTACAGCCTAAGATGCAGGCACTAAAAGAGCGTTATGGCGATGACCGCCAGAAGTTCGGCCAAGCGATGATGGAAATGTACCGTAAGGAAAAAGTGAACCCAATGGGTGGCTGTTTCCCACTATTACTACAAATGCCAATCTTCCTAGCCTTGTTCTACGTATTCCTTGAATCAACAGAACTACGTCATGCTGAGTTTATGTTGTGGCTAACGGATCTTTCAGCTATGGACCCGTATTACGTACTACCTGTGCTTTTTGGTGCAAGTATGTTCCTAACACAAAAACTACAGCCAATGACGGTTACAGACCCAATGCAACAAAAGATGATGACTTACATGCCAGTCGTGTTCTCAATCTTCTTTATTTGGTTCCCATCTGGTCTGGTACTTTACTGGTTGGTTTCAAACCTTATCTCTATCGCTCAGATGCTTATCATCTACCGTGGCATGGAGAAAAAAGGCATGAAAGTACGCGGTTAATTCTGACGTAATATACTAAGAAAAACGGCTCTCCTCTGAGCCGTTTTTTGATCTTGCCGCTCTCACTATTGATACTACTCACTTATACCAATTGAATTAAGTAATACCAATTTTCCCAATTGATTGATCTATTCAGAGGCTAGAACATTTTTTTTACTCACGAAGCAAAAGTTTGTCCAATTCGTCCTTCAAACAGATTAGAAATTAGTTTCAATTGGATTAGAAACAGTAAAATACACTAAAGCACTTCTCTCAGAGCTATTCACACATAGGAATAGAAAAGGTCTAAGAACTCTATTCAAACCCACTAATTCACTTATTGATATCACTTAAACTTACCTACATTTGTATAAACCATAGTAAAGTGATTGGATTTTGTTCAGTTGTAAAACCAAAAAATAAAGGTAACCAAATGATTATTATAGTTTTATTAATTTTATATCTTTTTTGATTATATTTAAGCGGCTCTTGATAGCTTAATATCACCATTGCGCTACTTTGTTCTTAACCACTAGAACATAAGCTCAAAAATGTAATGGAAGAACAGCTTTTTTTATCCGCACTACAATATGAATCCCCCAATATCATTTGGTTGTTAAGTGCCTTTTTGTTGGGTATTTTGACGAGCTTAACACCCTGCGTTTACCCAATAATCCCCATTACGGTTGCTACGCTAGGGCAACAATCAAAGTACTCAGTAAAAGTAAGAACCGTTTTATATTGTGTTGGCTTTGCCGTGGTCTATTCCGCTTTGGGCGCTATTGCAGCACTTACCGGCCAAATGTTTGGCGCGATAGCAAGCAATCCAATTGTGATGATTACATTTGCCAACCTACTATTACTATTCGCCTTTATTTTAAAAGGGTGGATCCCAGTTCCAACTAGATTGCAATCATTCAGTGGCCAATCTAGTAACTCAGCTTTCACCATGGGAGCACTGAGCGCTCTCGTTGCTGCACCATGTAGCTCGCCCGTTTTAGCAGCAATTTTACTTTTTGTAGCTGAGCAACAAAGTCCACTCTGGGGTACCTCTCTTTTATTTTGCTTTTCTTTAGGAATGTGTTTGCTGCTTTTTGTTGCGGGCATATTTAGTGGGTATCTCTCTAAGTTACCAAGGTCAGGCAAGTGGATGTCAACCATTCAGTGGCTGATGTTCCTATTACTCCTATTTATGGCCCAATACTACCTAATCAAAGCAGGGCAACTGATTTACTTTTAATAATACGAGGAAGTGAAATGAAATATCCAATCCACACCGTGCTCTTATGCACCACAATGGCATGTACCGCACCCGTTTACGCTAACTCACCATCTCCCGTTTCATTTGAAGCAACAGGCATGAATGGTGAATCTCTACCTGTTGGTGATAAACCAATTTACCTAAAATTTTGGGCAACTTGGTGTAGCTATTGCCTAGAAGAAATGCCGCACTTGCAGGAAACGTATGAAAAAACAAATGAAAAGTTAGAGGTGATCTCGGTCAATGTCGGATTTAACCAAAATGAGCCTTTAGTTCGACGTTTTTTGGATAGGCACAACTACACGATCCCGACCATTTTTGACCAACGAGGACAAATGGTTGAAAAGTTTAAAATTGTGGGCACTCCAACACACATTTTACTAGACGCTCAAGGAAACGAAGTGTTTCGCAGCGCCTTGTTAACCGATGAGCTCAAGGAAAAACTAAAGCGATTACAATAAGAAGGAAAGTTAAATGAGAACGCTAACACTCACTACATTGGCATTATTGGTAAATAGCTGCGCCACTTGGGCTGTAGACATCCCTCAACAGGGTAAGGCTGAGCTTATCTTTATAAACCTGTGGGACGAATATGCAGAGCCTATTAAATTACCAAAACCAAAAGATAATATTAAACGCGTATTATTGCAGCCCGATTTTAATGTCAACGCTGGTGCCATCGACGACTTTGTAGGCTACTACCCCCAGTTTGAAGGCCTCGAAATAGATACTCAGCAATCCTTAGCATTAAGATACAAGATCTGGCAAACACCAACGCGAGTACTTTTAAACAATGGAAAAGTAGAAAGTATCACGCCGCTACGGCCCCATTCTGACGCAAAAGTGAGTCATGAGAATATTATCAACAAAGTAGCAAAAAAGAGCGATACCTTCGCTTTGACAAAGCCTGATGGTTCGACAGCGAGTATAACTCTTAATGGTAAAAAGCAGGTGCTGTTTTTCAGTGATGCATTATGTCCTTTTCAACACTTACCTAATTGCGAAGAAAAGATAAAACAAAACAATGGGTTGATAGAGAAAACAACACTTCCAGTCACCACAATAGTAAAGCCTTTTTATATTACTAACCATGAAGTCAAATCTTATCAACAAAGGTTCCACGTGAATCATCCTATCTTTATGGACTCAACTAATAGCCTGTTTCAGAAGTTCGAGATCACAAGTCTCCCTTATTGGCTTGTTATTAATGAAAAAGGCAACCCAACATATCGTGGTGAAAAACCCCCTACTTTTTTCTAACCTTAGTGGGTTAAGTAGCAGTGAGCAGTACCTCTACTTAACCCTCTGTCCTCAGAATTAGTTTACTCCACAACTCATTAATCCAAGCTACCCACTAACCGTGCAGCAACATGCTCCTCAAAGCCTGTGATTTGGTTTCCTCCACCCCACAAGTTACCTTCTTAAGCATGGACAGGTGTGATACCGTTCTCACTTTCACTAGCTCAAGTCAAAGCAGTAACTATGACCTCACAGCGAACGTGAATATCGGAATCTCACCGCTTATAGCAAGAAGTGGTAGCGGTGTTATTGACTAGATTTTCTAACCTCAAAATAGCTCACTTAATTAGCGTTTATTTTTGCGGCATAGCTCCACAGACCCAAATCGAATTACTATGTGATATGAGCAATAAATGAAACCGTTAGAAATAAAAAACCAGTGATGTAGAAACAATCACTGGTCTTTAGTAGCTATAGAGTTATGGATCTGTATCAACAATTAACCGATAACTTGATGACCTAAGTTTTCGGGCTTATTGCGATAAGAGCTTTCACTATTTTTAGGGAAACAGCGAGTAAAGCCATAGTCCGTTAACGCTAGAATTCTCAAAGGCTCAGAGCCAGTATTAACGGTATAGTGATCATACCAACGAGGCACGTATGCCAACTCTCCGGCGACAACATCAATGGCCTTTTCATCAATGTGTACACGGCCCTGGCCGCTGAGAATATAAAATACCGACTCATGGGCGTGATTATGTTTTTCATTGCGCTTGCCTACTGGGATCTCTAAAAGTCTAGGATCAATCACTTCACTGGCAACTTTAAAACGAGTTACTTCAAAGTTTACTCCACCAGCTTCGTCTTCTCGCTGGTATAAGGTTATCCCTTGTTTTTCTAGTACATTTGCATGTAATGCGCCAGAAGCCTCTAAATCTGCATAAGGTTTATCTGAAGTCACCAAATCAATTAACGATTTTGCTTTGGCCATTTTGAGCTCTTCATACAATTTCGTGAAATATGCATCTCGAAGTGATAGAGAGGTGTCAATTGCCTCTTCGATCGCCAGCCAATGCTGTTCAGTATCGCCGTCACATGCATCTAGCGCAATTTTTTCAATTACCTCAGAGTGTTCATCATCACACTCCATATGCAGGCTTAAATAGAGTAAGTCCGATTCGGCCACTCCTTGGTTTACCAATCCATTAAAAAGATAACTGTAAATCTTAGGCACAACCCCTTCGGTGCCCCAACCTAAGAATGCCGCCGCTCTGACAATATCAGAATGCTTTAAGTAATTAAGACAATCGTTAAAGTACTGTACCGTGTAGTCTCTAAATCGAGTTTCATCTGGGGCAGTCACTCCAAACACATTACCAAGCATATTACGTAGCAAGTTCGAATGGCATTCTTGTTGCTCTTCTTCGCCCGCTTCTTCCCACAAGTTATGGGATAAAGCGACACGGTGCAGATCGTTTTCACACTGCATCATTAGTGCAGAGAGTAATCGGGTAAAGCCACGCGAATAATAAAAATGTTGGGCAATTACAAAGCCAAACTCAGAGATGGTTAATTGATTATTTTCACATGCTTTAAGCAAAGGGTTTTGCCAGATACGGTGTTGTTGGACAAAGTCTTCAAAGCGCGCACCAATGCGATTTTCCATTGATAAAACAGAGCTAGTTGATGTGTTCATTAGTTGTGTTCCTTACCTTTGTTGTGGTTACCAAGCGAGTTCATTACCATCAAGAATAAATTTGCGATGAAACTGTTTTCCATCGCCCTTAACTGCCATATAGATACTCTGTGCACCCTCAATCGCAGAGCGAGGTGCTTTGTCTGTACCCATATCTGTTTTACACCAGCCTGGAGAAACAACCGTCACCGCTATCTGAGTATCATCACACTCTTTCGCTAATGCTAAGGCATACATATTCAACGCTGATTTAGAAATACGGTATGCTAACCCGTTGATAGGAAAATATTCATGCTCAGGATCTGCCGCATAATTCAGCGAACCTAAATCACTACTAAGGAAAATCACTTTGCCATTATCAGAGGCGAGTAACAGCGGCATGAGTGCTTTGGAAATTCGAGCAGATCCAATCACATTTGTCTCAAACGTCGCACTCAATTCACTCAAGTCGATTTGCGATGCACTGTTTTCCCAATCAAAGAAAATTGCAGCGTTATTGATCAGCACATCACACCGACCATAACGCGCCATTAGCGCTTTCATAAACAGATCAACACTCTCGTCCGAGGAAATATCCAATGGTAAAAAGTCAACTTCGGTACCGCTTTCAGCCAAAGCCAGCTGGGCTTGTTGGCCAGCTTTCTCGGACCTAGCTGTTAGTACAACTTGATGGTCTCTCGCCAAAAGCTTCGCAGCTTCTAACCCTAACCCCTTAGCACCACCTGTGATCACTGCTACTTTATTTAAGCTCATTGTTTGCTCATTCCTTTCTAACTAAGTTCAGGTTGTCCAGCAAACCCCATTAACTGCATCATTAGTAATGTGCCGTTATAGTGGAGTTTTTTAGTAATAAATTTTTCTGTTGATTGACGTGTGATATCCGAAACAACTTGTGCTGTCGCGTTCAAGTCTCCCTCATTTTCACTAAGCAATCGCGCAGCTCGAGATTTGAATTGAGTTAACCCCTGTAACGCACTGGCCGCAGCAACATTTGCTGGTTCACCATACAAAACACCGTGATGTCCTAATACGAGACAATTCACATCTAATGCTTGCAACTTTCGTAAAGAATCTTGATAGGCTTGATAATCTTGGAAGACAAGTGGTTCCCACTGTGTCGGTGATACCATTTCCCCCAAAGTATCTGAGACATACAGGCGCTTGAATTTCGGCTCATAAAAGCTCAGTAAACATTTTGCATGTCCAGGTGTGGCAACAGCGACCACTTGATGTCCTGCGCTCAGCGTCACCTTATCTCCATCAGCTAAGCTAATGATAGGGATATCAGCAAAATCTACTTTCTTTGCTTCCATTGCAGCAGGAGCATGCTCGGCTTCAGGTAAGATGTTATATAGACTGCTAGTTAATTTAGCAGTCACTGCATGCGCTTTGGGGTTTTTCAGCGTGTTACTCGTTGCCGCAGAGGCGTATACTTTGACCGCCGGTAACCACGGATAAAGCAGCGCTAAAGTGCCAATATGGTCATAGTGAGAGTGCGTTATAAACCAATGGGTAATCGTGGTTAGATCACCACATATCGCCTCTAGCTGCTGTAAAATTCGCGGCGCGAGAGGCTCCACGCTCGCATCTACCAAGGCCCATCCGGCATCATGTTTTATCAAGAACATAGGTATATCAATGGTACCCAATAAGTGTAAACCATCTTGCTGCATGCCCATTTTTTGTGACCAAGTCATCGCCCCGACTCCTAAAACTGTAATAGGGCACCAGCCCATGTCGCACCGGCACCATAAGAAAGCATCAATACTCTGTCGCCGGCCTTAATCGTTTTGTTGTGGCAGTTTTCGGCTAACGTAACCGCTGTTGATGCGGATGCCATATTGCCGTAACGCGTCACATTGATTGGTACTTTCGCAGGGTCAATATCTAACCTAGCCTGGATTTCCTCAAGCATTCTTAGATTTGGCTGATGCACAATAAATTTATCTATATCAGCAACCTTCAGATTGTTTCTTGATAATATCTGAGTCGCAACTTCACAAAATTTACTGACGCCATGCTGGAATACGTTAGGACCATTCATGCGCATATAAAAATGTCCTAAGTCACCATCGTCTGGTACATGAAATTGACGTTGTGCAGTACCTGGCGCACGTGTAACTAAGCTTTCCCACTGACGACCATCACCACATAACTGAATGTCTTCGATCTTTGCACTTGCCCGAGCGTCTGAATGCTGTTGTCCAACCACGGCAGCCCCACACCCATCTCCAAGCATCACCGCAAGGTTTCGCCCTGCATCACTGGTGTCCATACGCTTAGATAATAGCTCTCCTGCTACCACTAAAACGTATTTAGCTTCTCCCATTGCCACGAAGTTTTTCGCGATATTAACCCCATAAATAAGGCCACTACATTGAGCTCTAATATCAAAAACAGGTAGCTCGGCTAGACCTAGTTTGCTTGCCAACACACAAGCCTGTGATGGGTCATGAATATCAGGACTTAGCGTATTCACTATTAGCATATCGACCTGCTCTAAAGTGATCCCAGCGTCTGCTACAGCCTGCTGTGCAGCCATAAGCATGAGATCGCTAGTCGCTTCAGTGCTTTGTGCATGAAATCTCGTTTCAACACCGATACGTGCACGAATAAATTCATCCGAGGTGTTAATGACTTCAGAGATCATGTGATTATCAACTTTCCGTTTTGGCAAGTGATAACCAGTGCCAAGAATATATGTGTCCTTCATTAGGGTTGGTCCTTACGATTAAATTTGATAGTGAACATTGGATGAAAATTTTGGCACTTTACCAAGTTGCCAAATCTGTGCCCCAAATCCCCAGCCGATTGAAGGGCTAGCAATCACAATTTTGCTATTATCGGCGATGGCTTGTTGCTGTAGCGCGATATTAAAAGCAAGAGGCATTGCTGCCGCGACGGCGCAACCAAACTCTTCCATAATTTTTAACACCTTATGCTCAGGAATACGCAATAAGGCGCACCATGCATCAATTAACTTTCTTGCAGGTTGATGAAAAACAAAGAAGTCGATGTCGTTTGAGTCGAGCTCTACTTTTTTCATGGCTGCATTTACCAGTTTTGGTAAGGACTTTGGTACAAACTGCCCCATCACTCTAGCCCCTTGCTCGGGCATATCGAAACACAGACCAAAATAGGTATCTACTTTGTCGTTCCAACAGATAGTTGCTAACTTGTGGTGCTTAGGAAAACTTTGATAATGCTGCGAAACAATACCGAGAGTTGGATCTGATGATTTAGACACAATCATCGCAGCGTAGCCATCACCAAAATTCATTCCGTTTACACAGCTTCTATCCATGATGGCACTACTAATTTCTTGCGTAAGAATTAACACATGCTCAGCTTGACCAGTCATAATTGCGTTGGCCGCTAATTGCAGCCCGTCCATCATACTTGAACATTCATTTTGGATATCGAACTCGGCTGTCGCATTCTTTAATTGCAGTCTTTGCTTCAACGTATGACTGATCCGAGGATAAAATTGACGCTCCGGAATTTGCACAGCCAATGACGAAGAAGTGATAAAAAGATCGATATCATCGCTGTCTAATTCAGCCAACTGCAACGCTTCTTGTGCCACAGATACCGAAATATCCATTGGCATCGAAACACTTAAGTCTGTGTAATAACGCTGCTTGATTCCCCACTTTTGTTCCCACTCTTCTCTATCTGTACTACTAATCTTTGAGAACCACTGTGGATCTTCATTTTTTACTGCTAATGTTGGCACTTTGGCTGCCACAGCCTTAATCTCTACACCACACATATTCATCCCATTCTCCTAAAACATTGTTCGCGCTACTATTTTTGCCCTAAATGGACAAACACTTAGCCAAATTTGAGGCAATGCCTCTTTGAGCTGAGCTTGGGTGTCATTCCAACTTGACCAACGTAATTGGGGGGCATTGAATTGCAATGCTCTGATAAGTTGCGCCTCAAGATAGTGCGGTGCATCAATCATTACGGCTTGCCCATCACCTTGTAATGCTTCACAAAGTTGTACTATTTGACTTACCAAATGGTCGGTTAGCGCATGTTTCGCAGGGAGCTGAACAGACAACTCAAGCTTGCCCTCAGTAGATAGAGATAAAGTATTTGGCTGATATCCAGCGATCTCTTGTTGTACTATTTGACACTGAGACACTGCATCTGAAGCGCTTAACAGAACACTTCGTGCGCCAGCTTCCAAAGTTGGAAACTGCTTCACATCATGTGAATTTGCTTCGGCAATTAAAATATTTTTCATCCCGGCAGCGACAAAATAGCCATTCGCAACTTCTAGTGCCTGCGCCCAAGTTGTGTCTTGTAAATCAATTACAAATGCATTGTCTGCTTGTAGATGCTCTTGTAGTGCATACCCAACTCTTGGTGTCTGCTGCTCGTTACGTTCAATAATACGGTCGATACTGGTTGAGAGCGTAATAATCAAATCTAATGCTTGTGCATCAACTTGCTGATCGGAAAATAACGTGCCAGTCGAATCTCTTAGCCAGTCAATGCAACTAAGGCGCGGCTCATCAAAACTGCGCAAGTAGACCGACATTGCTTGTAGTTGTAATTTAGAGTTTATCTTTTTAATCATGCGCTTAACTGCTCCACTTTATGCTCGGAAGCGATTAAGTTTGCACAGTAGCCAGCGCGATTTATTAGTAATTCACGTAACTGCAACTCGTAATGATGCGGCAAAACTTTAGCTACGAGCTTTGCGACTGCAACACTACTTTTTTGATAATTTGGATAATTTCTGATCTGTGGTATCGCACTGCTGAGTGCTTTGTTTAGTGCGCAATCAAGGTTACGGATAACACTACATAACACCAGCTTCCACACATCAACGAGTGTCGATACGTGCGTAACTTCTTCACGCAGTTCTTGATGTAAAACGGGTAAAATAGTGCTGAGCTCATTGATCCCAGTCTGGAAACTTTGCTCGCTTTCACTGCGAATGATTGTAGAAACAGCACCATGAGCTTGTTCTATTAATTCCATAAGCTCTTGTTGCTTTGCTTTTTGCCAGGCATTACGAGATAACAATTGCTGCTCTTGGTATACCTCGGCTAACCAGCGAGCAATAACGCTAGACTCTGATAGCGACTCAATATCGACTAACAAAGTAGGAACTTTACCCATAGGTGAATGCTTTAATAAAGCAGCCGGTTTTTGAGTATAAACCTCAACGTTGGTATAACTGTAGTCTAAATGCAAGACCTCAAGTAACATTCTGATCCGAATAGAAAATGGGCAAATGTCATACCCATACAAATGTAGTTTTGGTGACATAGTGTGATCCTTACTTATGCAGCTTTTAGCTCACGTAATTGACGCTTTAATTTTTTTCCTGTTACTCCGGTATATTCATGACCGGACTGAAAGGTGAGAGAGACAACTTTTATCAAATCATGCTGTTGCAAAACGGTGTTAACTTTATCGAGCAAACAATCGGCCGCTATTTCAGATGCAGACCGTGATAATTCCACACAAACATGTGGTAGATAAAATTCTGGGTTTTGAGGGTCAGGCTTAGCAAAAACACTGCATTCAAAAATTTCAGGTAAATACTTCAGAATGACTTCTTCAGCCAAGCAGCTGTAAAGCACACCATCTTTGGTATAAACAGGATCAGTCGTACGATCGACGTGGAAAAATTTACCCGTTTCATCAAAATAGACTAAGTCGCCTGTTAACCAATAACCACTGAGCTTTGCATCCTCAGTTAGTTGGGGAGCATTCCAATATCCTGCCGTCACAGATTCTGATTTAACGCCCAGTAACCCCACTCGATTGGGGCCAAGCTGCTCTCCTTTATCGTTCAATACTGCTGCATCTACCCACTCAAACGCGCGACCGATACAGCGGTCAAATTGGTGCTGCTCCAAGCTATGAATATTTCTGAATATGGCGAACCCAAACTCTGATGACCCCAAGTTGTCAATGAATATAGAGCCTGATTTACGCTTACCATCAGCATAATGTTTGCCAAGCGCAATCAACTTTCTGATATGCGACTCATGATTTGCATCACCTGTAGCAATCCAATAACCCACTGAGGAAAACTGACGTTCATCTAAGGTTTCACGACACAAGTCGACATAGGTTTTAGGGAAAGCAACGATGAGTTCAGAGCGTTCTTGCTCGACTTTTTTTGCTAAGTTTTGCGCAGACTTATCAGATAAAATATAGGTGCTCGCGCCTCGCAATAAGCTCGACATCATGACGGAGATAGCAGAACTGTGAGAGTGTGGCAAAGCGCATAACACTCGCTCACCTCTTTGTTTTAATAATTGATTTTGCACACCAAAAAAGAAACTATGGTGGGTAAAAGTTACTGCTTTGGGCACACCCGTAGTGCCCGAAGTATGTGCTAGTAAAATCACATCATCTGCAGCAAACTCGGGCATTGCTGGCAATTCAGTATTAGCCAAAGAGAGTAACTGCGTTACCGTAAATAGCTTTATTGTTTTTAACGATAAATTGATAAAGCACTGTGCTTTATTATCCGAGTAAACAAGTCGCTCCACGGCAGCATTACGGCAAAAAGCAATGACAATTTCAGGGTCTAGCTTGTCATTAATACATACTGGAATAGCGCCAATTCTGTTTAACGCAAGGTAGTGAATGAAGTAGCTTAGATCATCGTTAAGATACAAACCTACCGTTTCTTTGGCACACACCCCCATCGCACAATATTTTCCCGCGATGAGTTCGCTCAAATACAGAAGATCTGCAATGGTAAAATGACGTTGAGTACAATATTCACTGATCGGCTGTTCAACCTTTATCAAGTCCTGATGTGTATCTGGCACTATCTCGTTTAAAACAGTAAGAAAGTTACCTGCACCAATTTTGGGATGTTGTTGAATAGCCTTGACAACTTGAGTGGAAAACATTGCTTTTTCTCCTTATGCAGCGACTTCATTAGCAGTATCAAGCTCTGGTGATACTAGCCCACTTTCTACCAACCAATTGCGCAGCATATCCAGCCCTCTTTCAGTTGCGATGGACTCTGGATGAAACTGTAACCCGAATATTGGTAAATACTTGTGTTGTAATGCCATAACTTCAGCTTGACCCGAAGGCGTTGCCACCGACAAAGCCGTGACTTTTAAGCATTCAGGTAATATGCTAGATACACATAAGCTGTGGTAACGCACGATGTCTAACGGAGAAGGTAACCCAGAAAATAGCCCTGAATTGTCGTGTGTAATTTGCTTCACTTTGCCATGCATTGGAGCCTGTGCATGACACACTACCGCGCCGAAAACATGGGCGATGGCTTGATGCCCCAAACAAATCCCTAGTATTGGGATTTTTCTTGAAAAGTATTCGATGGCTTCGCATGAAATGCCAGCTTGCTCAGGGCCGAAGGGCCCTGGTGAAATAATCAAACCACTTGGCTTTAACGCTGCCAATTCATCTATCGTGATTTCATCATTTCTCACCACTTTAACCGTTTGGCCTAACGCGAAGAAATAGTGCACAAGGTTATAAGTAAATGAATCATAGTTATCTATCATGACTAACATGTGGCAGCTTCCTTATCCTGAGATTCGGCAATGCCCAGTGCAACCAGCATTGCCCGACTTTTATTCATAGTTTCTTGCCATTCACTTTCAGGGTTTGAGTCGGTCACAATGCCAGCCCCCGCCTGAATGTTGAGATAGCCATTTTTGATGTACGCGGAGCGAATAATAATTGCCAGATCAAGTAGCTGGTTATTCAATATGCCAACCCCGCCACCATAAAACCCACGCCTGACTTGCTCGTATTTATCCAACAGCTGCATCGCACGTATCTTTGGTGCACCACTTAATGTACCTGCTGGCAATGTGGCTTTAATCAAATCAAAATTACTATGCTGTTTGTTTAGTGATGCACTCACCTGTGATGTGATATGCATCACATGAGAAAAGTGCTCCACAGTCATTTTGCGAGGAACACTGACAGTAGCAGGATCAGACACTCGACCGAGGTCATTTCTGGCTAAATCAATCAGCATCAAGTGCTCAGCAAGCTCTTTTTCGTCTTGCAATAGTTCCTGCTCTAGCCGCGCATTCTCGACCTCACAGGCTTGTCTGTGGCGAGTGCCCGCCATTGGAAAAGAAACAAGCTCGCCATTATCATTACGCACAAGCGTCTCTGGCGATGCGCCAAACAAACACCCAGCATTTAAACGAATATAGAATTGATAAGGAGAAGGGCTTACTCTTCTAAGCTGTGTAAAAAAATCCAGCCCACATCCAGACACAGGGATCTGCATTCGCTGTGATAAGACGGCCTGCATGATTTCGCCGTCTTTTATGTTTTGTTTGAGCTTATCTACTGTTTGCTTAAATTCGTCTTGCTTGAAATTAAACTGTACTGGGCCATCAACCGAATCTTGAGGCCAAGAGTGTAACCGCTCAATTAAGCCAGTATTACTGTGTTGTGGGACAGATGAAAAAGTGACAAGCTTGGCCTGCTTTTCCTTATGGTCAAAAATCGCCATCTGCTGTGGAAGCATTAACTCAACATCCGAAGATTGTGTTAAGTCTGGCAACTCTGGATCAGGTAACTTATGTGGCTCAAAGTAACGGATGCTTTCATAACCCCAAATACCTAACCAGCCAAACTCAAACAGCTCAATCTCTGGGTTAAGTACAAACTCTGTATTTGCAGTTAATTCCTCTAATTTGGTCCAAGCCTGTGTTACACAATCAAACTGCTGTTCGAAAATGACATCATTGCCACAGCAATACATTAACTTGTTATTTTTAAGTACAATTTTTGCCAAAGAGGATAGACCTACCAAGCTGTACCGAGGCGGAATAGCTTTGGTTGCGGCGTTATTAAACTCATATACAAACGAGTAGCTATCCGCTGCAAAGCGACGATAAAAGCGCATTACATCACCGTCACCATAATCAAGTGTATCGACTTGGCTATAAATTTTCTGCAACTCAGTCATGTTATGCCACTTCCTCTAAATGCATGAGGCGTTTGCGAACCACTTTGCCATTATCATTTCTTGGTAACGCATCAATCATCGTGATCAGGTTTGGACGTTGATAGCTTGATAGGTTTTGTGAACACCAGTGATTAACTTCGCGCTTCAAAGAGTGGCTATCGACCCCCTGGCGAGGCACCACCCAAAGGCTTGGTTTAATGAAACCATCGTCTGCTTCATAAGGAACCATGGCGAGTTCAAGAATGGTAGGAAAGTTATGCGCTAACTTAACTTCTATTTCAGAAGGCACAACCCAACGGCCATTTACTTTAAAGAGATCGTCCGAACGGCCTTTGAAATGCAGTTCTCCATTTTCGTCAATGGCAGCTAAATCACCAGAGTTATACCAACCATCAACGAACTTGTTCTGAGTGGCGGCCGAATTTTTCCAATAACCCAATGCCATACTGGGCCCTTTCACCCATAAGTTCCCTGTTTTCCCCTGCGCAACGGGCTGCTGATTTGCATCTCGGATAGACACTTCATATCCTGATAGCGGCTTACCTAGGCTATTACAACTCGCTGTTTGTGGCGTATGTGAGCAAAATATGTGGCACAACTCCGTTGAACCCAGACCGTCAACGATCCGAAGCCCAAACTGCTGATCCCAACTATTGAAAATACCAGAAGGCAATGCTGAGCCCGCTGAAATAGCTAATCGCACGGAGCTAACGATAGCATGGCTATTATGAAGTGAGGCTAAGCCGTGATATATAGCGGGAACACCAAAGAATAAAGTAGGCTGATAGCGACTCAAGTTTGCCGCTACACGTTCTATTGTTGGCCACTCACTATCGAGCACGACTGTCGCTTGAAGCTCTAATGGAAAAATCAAACTATTGCCCAAGCCATAACCAAAGAATGACTTAGCAAGCGAATAGAAAACATCTTGTTGGGTTGCACCCAGAGTGTTTTTGGCAAAATACTGTGCAATGTACAGTGCATTTTCGCTAGAGTGCATCACACCTTTTGGATTGCCTGTCGTGCCTGAAGTATATTGCATAAACGCAACATCACTGGGATCACGGAAAAAATAGTTATTCCAAGCTACATCCCCATAACTAAGCATGGTTTGGTAAGTAACTTTGTTGGTTTTATTGCCTTGATGAAAAAACTGGAAAGTGGTTCTGCCATTTTCCTCAGATACATAAATACTCGCATCGCTGTCGCCAATAATGTAAGTAAGCGCAGACTCACTCAGCTTCGGGTTGATCACGATAGGGATCGCGCCAAACGCCAAACTAGCTAGAAAACAAGTGTGTAGTATTGGACTGTCATTTAATCCGATAACGACACGGCTGTCTTTTTGTAGACCGATTTGTTCAAAGGCACTCGCCAACTTAGCCATCGAACTTTTTAATTGCTCATACGTAATTTCGCAGTCCTGATGAGCAATTGCTATTTTCTCTGGTACTTCACAATGGTGCAGCCAACGCTCGGCTAAGTTAATTGTATTACTCATCTTAACCATTCCTTCGAGTTGTCAAAGAAGGTTCTTATTACTGTCTTAACCACCCTGTTGTTGCCATTTAATGTAATCATTTCCCCGTCCTTTAAAGTTTCCGCTTCTATTGACCACCGCGCCAAAAGACACAAAAAATAAACAATAGAAACCTTCAACACACAAAATTTACAACACAACCTGTTGTTTATTACTAAACACCCTCATTCCCAGGCCATGTAAAGTGCGCACATAAAGTAGCGGAGAATGAACACCCATAGCGACAAAAAAGACATCAAAGATATCTAAAATAGATAAAAAGCCCATAACCATGATTAGTTAAAAACTAATAAACGCATGATTAAAAAGCTTTTATTTGTTTTTCTTTTTTGTAGCTAAGTTTTATTAAAAATCTAAAAAGACAGCCTAATGAAGCGCTGATTAATTCTAAGGGGAACTCACCAATACGCTTTTTTATATAAATTTACGCAAGAGATGACAATTAACAAAACACAAAACGAATTAACAAAAACAAAACATTGATAAGGTAACGATTGACTGGATAGTAAATGTCTAAAAATTTAGGAATGAGAAATTGAAATGCCAAATAGGCTACTCGAGTTAAAAAATGACACAGAGCAAGGAAGGCTAGTTTACGAAGAAAGAACAAGGTTTAGCGTACCAAGTCGATTAAGTTTCTGGTCAATTGAGAGAGTAAACCCGGTACTAGGCACATTAAAAAATGTCTTATGTAGAACTAAATTCCAAGCCTAAAAATAGAGCTGAGAGGATAAAACACAAAGACAATAACACTTTGACTTTATGTGTGTTTTTAGTTTTATAGGTGAAAGTGCGGAGCAATAAATGCGTGTTTTCACGATATCTAGACCTCAAGAAGAAAGCGCTCGATAGCACTCGCTTCTTGTTACCAGCTCATACCTATTCTGTAGGTAAAGCGGGCCTATAAATTTATCGTCAAACGCCCCCTTATCCAAAGCTTATGCTTCTAGAGGCATCACTAAAAACCAAGTGGGGATTACATTCCCCACTCTGATTCACAGTAAACGGAGTAAGGTTTTTGCCACTGATCTATCAAGGTACTTATTGAGTTGTCATTTTGGATCGGCATGACACGCGTTGCAAAGCCTAATAAGCGCTCATCTTGCTCTCTCCACAACCCAGAAAAGCTCGATTTACTTTGCAGCAACAGCTTTTCTGCCTCATCAAACTGCTCCAGCTGTAAGTGCGCGATCGCCGCATAATCAAATAATAACTTTTTATTCTTGCTATCATCAAACAGTTCAATAGCCTTGCTGTAATTACCTAGCTGCAAATAAGCGTACATTAAAGAATAATCCGCATACGCCTTAGAGTCATTTAATCCTAAAGATTGGTATTTAATCTGTGCTCTCGTTAATTTAGGTAATGCTTTTTGATACTCCTGCTTGATCAATAATGTCCACCCATGTAATAAGTGTGCATCAGCCTGTATGTGAGGATAATCTCTGACATTGGATGATTCCATTTCAGTAAAGATACCGTCGGCAGCATCAAGTAAATCAGGATCGACTAAACTAATCCCCAGATCCATTTTCCCCATAGCTTCAAGCAGGCGATTGCGATAGTAAAGCGGCGAGTTTTCTAGTCCAGTATTAAACTCACTTTGCGCAATTTGCAGATACTTTAATGCTCGCTGCCCGTCGTGAAGCTGAATGTAAAAGAAGCCAAGATAATTTGCGATCTTAATCTTATAAATGATTTCTTCTTGCTCTATTGCTAGCTCCAACGCCTTTTTTAAGGCCTTCGCTCGGCTGTTAATATCAGCAACAAAGTTCTGACCAATCGCAAAATACGTTTGCATTAATAAACTCAAGTTATTATTTTTTTGATAATAACTAAGAGAGCGGTGCAAGCTTTCTAAGCTTTCGTTTAAATTAACATCGGTGACCTGCTCAGGCCTCGCAGCTGGTGGACTACCAATGTAGTAAAGCCGCGTCGCTTCTGTGCTGACATCATTTTGTAAGTTAATACCGACTTTCGACAGATTGACGTAATCTTTGTACAGTTCCCATTTTTGCTGTTTTGACGCAACATCTGAAAGTACCAAATAAATACGTGAGCGGATCACTTCATTTGAGAGCTCTTCACTATTTGCCAACGCCAACTTGAGCAGTCTTTCGGACTCTTCGTAATTCCCTAATACTTGTTCCAATTCCCCCCAATAAAACAACAACCGTACACGTAAATTAGACTGAGCCTGCAGTTCTGTATCTTCTTCTAGCTTTGCAAAAAGTGCTTGTGCTTTCTCAACCTGCCCTGTTCGCCAGTATGAACGAGCCAACTCTATCAATGCATGGGTGTTACTTGGATCATGCAAGCTAGATGCTTCAAAATATCGAATAGCTAAACCAACACCATGAGTCTCTAGTGCGTGCAGCCCTTCTAAGTAATCTTTGGTTGAGAATTGATTATCAGACACCTTAAAAGTACTTAATTTATTGGTTCCTTTGTTAAATTGTTTGATAAAGCTATTTGCCAAATCAGGAAGTGATAAGTCTAGCCCCTCACTATAAATCACTCCTTCTTTCCGCTCCCCATTTGGCTGCGATAGCTGGTACCTAAACACAAATCGGCCAAACTCTTGAGAAACTGATGCTAACATCCACTGATCAGCTCGACCACTTACCACAATACTATCTAAGGCTTGTTCCTGATTACTAAATTTGGGGCTTTCTGCCGCAAGCAACTGTAAAGCGGTATTATCAGGGACAACATTATAATTTGGTAATTCCTTTAACCCTTCGATCAGCATATGCCTGAGACTATAATTCAACCAATCAAGTTTTGTTTCGCCAGTTTCATTAATAAATGGCGCGATTAATATTCGACGAATATGGTTTTGCTGGGTTTGTGCGGTAGAATTTATAATCGAGTTTGTGTTTGATTGATAAAGTAATCCAGCCGATACAACCAAAGCAAAAATACCCACGACCATAAAAAGAATATAGGGATTTTTATGTCCTAAATTAGATGTTTTTTGATTGACCGGTTCGGGCTGCGTTTCTTCTTGCTCTAATTCAACTTCCGTTAGCCAGATATAACCACGCTGAGGGTACGTTTTAATGAATACGGGGTCATGAACGTTGTCGTTTAGCTGTTTGCGTAGCTCCCGAATACTCTGAGTAAGTGAACTTTCTCTATATTCACCATTGATCCAGATTTCGGATAACAATTCTTCTCTGGTGATTACACGGCCCGCATTAATAAGAAAATATTCGAGTAACTGAGCAAGTTTAGGGCGTAATTGAATAGAGCCTTCTTGGTGGTACAACGCGCCAAGCACCGAATCAAAAGTATAGCCCTTGAATTTATACAACGTAATTCCTTAACATTATTCATCTAGCCAACTTGGCTTTGGGTTACAAAACGACGTCCAACATGACACACAATTTTAACAAAAACACACTGTATTTAAAGTAAGACATTCAGCTAGCATTATATGCCTGCTTCAATGAAGTTAATACTATTTAACTATCTATTAAACGAACAAATAAAGTCTTTTTTATTAAAAATGAGATAAACGACCATTTTTTTGCCGTTGTCTTGATCCAGTACAAGTCTTCATGCTTCACTACATATCCATTTTTGCTACAGTTTATAACAGCAAACACGCCCCAGCATGGCTGAGTCTGTTGCTTTGCTGTACAATTCATTTATCACCTCGTATTTCCATTAGAATTAGTAAATCATGATTGCACAAGACACCATAGCAGCACAGGCTACCGCTCCGGGTCGCGGTGGCGTTGGCATTATTCGAGTATCTGGTAGTAAAGCCAAAGAGGTCGCCGAGCAAATCTTAGGTAAATGCCCTAAAACTCGCTATGCCGAATACCTGCCATTCAACACCCTAGCAGGTGAACAGCTTGACCAAGGCATTGCGCTGTTCTTTCAAGGACCAAACTCATTCACAGGAGAAGATGTGCTTGAGCTACAAGGCCACGGTGGTCCGGTTGTCCTTGATATGCTGCTAAAGGAGATAAGCCAAATCGAGCAAGTGCGCTTGGCAAAGCCTGGTGAGTTCTCAGAACGTGCTTTTATGAACGACAAGCTAGACTTAACGCAAGCAGAAGCTATCGCAGACTTGATCAACGCCACCAGCGAGCAAGCTGCAAAAAGTGCACTACATTCACTGCAAGGTGACTTCTCTAAACATATCAACGCATTGGTCGAAAAAGTAATTCACCTTCGTATGTATGTTGAAGCTGCAATTGATTTCCCCGATGAAGAAATTGATTTTCTGTCAGATGGTAAAGTCGCAGGGGATCTTGAGAGCATTATTCAGCAACTCGCTGAAGTGCGTAAACAAGCCAAGCAAGGCAGTATTATGCGTGAAGGTATGCGCGTGGTGATTGCAGGTCGTCCTAACGCAGGTAAATCATCGCTACTCAATGCCTTAGCTGGCCGTGAAGCCGCGATTGTTACAGACATTGCAGGTACCACACGGGATGTACTGCGTGAGCACATTCATATCGATGGTATGCCGCTTCATATTATCGACACTGCAGGACTTCGTGATAGTCCAGATAAAGTAGAACAGATAGGCATAGAGCGTGCTTGGGAAGAAATCCGTGGTGCCGATCATGTACTGTTTATGGTAGATGGCACAGAAACCCACGAAACCGATCCTGCGAAGATCTGGCCTGATTTTATTGAGCAACTACCGCAAGGTATGGAGATTACGGTGATCCGCAATAAAGTCGATTTGAGCGGTGAAGCCATTGGCACAACAACGAGTGATGGCCATACTCTTATTCGCCTGAGTGCCAAAGATATTCAAGGCATTGATTTATTGAGAGAACACCTGAAAGCCTGTATTGGATTCACAGGTGCAACTGAGGGTGGCTTTATGGCTCGTCGTCGTCATTTAGACGCCCTAGAACGCGCTGCTGAGCACCTAGAAATAGGCCAAACTCAGCTAGAGATGCACATTGCCGGTGAAATTCTGGCAGAAGAGCTGCGCCTAACCCAGCAATACCTCAATGAGATCACCGGCGAATTCACCTCAGATGATTTGCTAGGCAAAATCTTTAGCTCATTCTGTATTGGTAAATAACCTGAGCTTCGGATAAATAATCCAAATATTTGAGTTGTCATACGCCCGATGTTCGGGCGTATGACTATACACTAACTACAGTAATGGCTTACTGCTTCTTTTACCTTACGAGATTTGTCTTTTTTCAATGGAGCTAGCAATACTTCAGCATCTGCTTCTTGGCTTAATATTTCAGGAAGTTCAGCGCGGCGACCCGCGTGTAGGTAGCTCAAACTCTGTTTAAAACTGCCATATTGGCCACGGGCATGTGCCACAATAAACTCACGACACACGTCAAAATGGCTGCGCTTAATACAAAACAGCATCAGGTGTTCGGATTTAACGCCGATATCAAATAACCAGGCGAGTAAAAATGCCATACCGGCCTCGGATGCTTCACCTTCATACTCATCGCTGTTTGATAGATAAGTCTCAAAATCAATTTCATTGTGTGCCAGTTGGTGTAACAACCAAGGTTGCTCCATTTGCGCTTCAATTAATTTAAAGCCGCGATAGTCATGATTAAGAAGCAGACGTACCAGTTTGTTGCGACGCTTAACATCTAGCATCCACACAAATTGACGCAGACTATACATGTGGTATTCATCGGCATCGATACGCATAAACTCGGTGGATATTTGCTCTTTGAAAAGCGCAGCCATGGCGTCAAACTCTATTTCGTTATCTAGATAAGCCATCGTTTGTTCAACAATCCCGTTAATACGATTGGACTGCACTTGAAGTTCAGCAACGCGCTTTACAATAGCAGCACGTTCAACCTGCTCTGAGAATACCAATAAGGGTCCCGATGGCAGTCTGTCTTCATACCAAGCAAGCGGCACCTCATGATCGGCTATCACAATCACATAATTGTCTCCTTGCTGCTGCAACACAGTGCAGGCTTCCCAACTTCGACCATCAACATGACAAGGTTTATCATGTATTGAAAGGCTATCTGCCACAATGGCTTTATGCAGCTTCTTTGGTAACTTTTCACCTTCACCGAAATACAGACAATCCTTACCTGACTCGTGTGCCAACGCATGCTCCCAAGAGTGCAGATTTAATTGCGCAAAAATATCTATCGCACGGCGCAAGTCATGATCAAAGTCGACTGCAACTTCAGGATGTTTGAGCGAAACATGATGTAAAAACTCAACTTTCGTGCGCTCATTAATATACGCAAGCCCCCGCTCCATGGCTTTGGCTTTTTTACGCCCCATGCTGCCAAACATACTGGTATCATCACTGACTATTTCGCTGTAAATCTCTATCCAATTTACGTAACGCCCGAAGTCATAACGTTGATAACTCATTTCATAGGCATTCAGAATACCGCTATCTATTCCAGCTTTACTTAAGTGCTCATAGACATCAATCCCATCGAGTATATTATTAAACTCTATATCCCAATGATCATCTGAATAAGCACGAAGCACATTGCGTGCAACCCTAACTGGCGCCAATGCAATAATAAATTGCCACAAACGATCTGCTTTATTTTGTAAGGGTAAAGGTAATTGCCGCAACAAAAATGCGGCTAAGGTAAAGCGCTGAAAGTCATCATCATGATCTTTAAAAAGCTGATAACTGGGTTGCTGCTCACTAAATTTATTTAAGTAAAGATCGCCGCGACAGCACTCATCTCGATACAAGTGTGGCTGTACTAGTGCCAATATACTGACCAAATCATCTCGCGGCGTGTCTGCAGTAAAGTGGTCACAGATCCGCGCTATTTGTTCCTCAGATAACCCTAGATTTTCAGGGTTATAATGGTCTGACTTTTTATGACATTTTTGAATTATGTGCTGGGCAGCGAGTTGCCAAATATGATTGTCGTTAAGATAAGTTACCAGTGCCTCTGTAATATCGTCGCCAATACGCTGATTGTAATCACAATGAAGGTGATAGCTGGCCAGTGTCATTAAGCCCATATCCGATTGTGGCCACTGCTCTGGATGGCACCGCGCACGGGATGAGCGAAAATGCTCATCAACCAACTTAAGATGCTTGCGGCACAGTAATTCATCTTGGTTGGTGAAGTGATGAAATATCGATTGGATGTTTTTGGCTTTGGCACTTTCTGCTGCGCTCTCAATATCAGATAAGGAGAGTTGAGTGTAGCGCTGATAATAGGCTTCTCTAGAAAGTAGCGCCTCATCACCTTCGGTAAGTGATGCCATCATATATTTACTAAACTCACGTTTGCCTAGAGCATAGTAAAATACGTCAATCACGCGCAAGTATTGCTGAGCGCGAGCTTGTAGTAAGCTCGTTTCTGTATCTTTGCGTACCGTAAGCGTCAGCACCATGCCATTTGGTTGTGTATATTCAACTTCTTCACTGAAGTGATCAGTCAGTAAATCGCCCCGTACAAGACTGAGCACCGACTCCAATTCGTCGGCTATACCTTGGTTATTGCGCTCGAAACTACTCAATTGCTCAATAAGATGCTCAGCCATGTCACTGGCATGCAGTTTCGCTAATTCAAGTACATCAACTTCACAGAGTGTTTCTAACACGGTGTGTGGCTCACCACTTTCAATATAGCGCCACAATGATTCACCTTGGGGCATAGCTAGCACTAAGGGCTTCAATAAATTGCTACCATAGTTAAGCTCATATTTTCTCTCGTCTCTGGCGAGATAGGCGCGATAGTTTGCACGCGCAGTAATGGCACTCTGTGCTATTTTAACGAGCGGCCCTACAACCTGTGATTGGACTTTTTGCTGTAAATCATACGCTTCATTTTCGAGCGTGCTGCCAAAAAATGGCATTGCCATAAAGCTATCTTTGGCTTCTTCATCGTCATAAAAACAAGTATGAGGGAATAGCGATTGGTATAGAGACACGACGGGTTGATAAGTACTTAAGTCTTCTTCTTCATCCTCATCGCACATAGTATCGACACGCTCAAGTAATACAGGCTCTGCTTGGAAACGTGCAACGACTAATGCTTTAAATTGTTCGTAGTGCTCGGGGTGCTGGCATAAATATTCCCCCAATGGCTGGTAGCTACAATCGTCACTATATCGATCATTTTGGAACATGCCAGATCTAAAGCTCTCGTTGTCACACCATATAAATGCTTTGATTATTTCTTTATGCCAGCCATGCTCATGAAGCAACGAACTTAAATAGCTTTCGTAACCGCAGGCATGCTCATCATCCCAGTAAGGCACAAAAAACTGTGCAAGCAAGAAGGTGTACCGTATATCCGTCTTTGCAAGCATATATAATGCTTCTACGCCAAATACCCGCATATCATCAAGCCACATTTCGTCTGTGTCGTTTTGGCGTCGACTATAAGCAACGATGGCTTGGGCGGTTTCTACAACAACCTCTTTAATTTCAGGATATTGCAGAGCTGCTGCAAACAGAATGACTTCAGAAATATAAGTTTCAGTATCATCATCTATAGGATGGTTATAGTGGTGCGATCCGCCTTCTTGGCCTAAGTTTAACGCAGACTGCAGCAACTTAAGGTTGTTGCCGCTATCTTGTGGTTGTAGGCGGCGTTTACCGTCTTTTCCCAGTTGCTTAAACTCAACATCAAATTGACTATCGCTAAAAGCCCTATCCTCATCTAATAAAGCTTTATATTGTGTTAATGCTAGTTTGATTTGTTGCGGGTCTTGAATATCCAGCGTGATAATCTGGTTTTTATCGAATTGATTCATGTCGTTATTTCTAATTGAATTTAACGTATAGCCGCACTAATCGGACTATAGAGTAGAAAAATAATGAAGCACAGCTCTGTAAACTGCGGTAATTTCAAGTAAATATTTAAAATCAGCGGGTGTCGATTACGAGCTAGTATCGTCAGCTTGCAGCTCTTTTAACCTATCGATATCTATTTGGCAGTCCTGCTTTGCCTTTTTCTGTTGATCGGGTGTCATATCATTCCAATGAATATAACCACCGTGCGCGTGTGGTGCATTGTATAAATAGTTAGCGAATTTCTTGTTGCCACTACCTGAGACTAACCCCCTCACAGAACCCTGTTCATCAGCGGCCCATAGTGCAACACGTTTAAATTCCAGCTCTCCAGAAGCGCTAATACGAAATGAATACCAATCTTCAGCAGCACTAATGTGCAGTTCCTTATCCATGCTTTACCTTTTATAGTTCCTTAAAGTCGAAGCTATTATTTCCAATCTTAATGATGAGGTCAATACAACAGATAAATTAAGTCTTTGAATTATATTAATAAAAAGTAAAATGTAAGGTAATATCGTTGGCAACAACACATATACCAACGCATATCAATTCAATGTATTAGATGGGTTTAACAGGGTGTAGTACCGAAGATTCAGGTCTAACAGGATGCAATACTGAAGACTCAGGTCTAACTGGGTGCAGTACTGAAGATTCAGGTCTAACAGGGTGTAAAACAGACGACGCTGGATCTAATGGATCCAAAACACCACTACCACCAGAAATACTAGATAGCGCACTTTTTTCAATTAATTTTTTCATCTTTTTTCCTTAATTTTGCGGTTATGTAACAGCTATTAGTAAGCACTTTGTTTATATGGCTCTCTCAAGTACGAGAAGTAAGCCATAAACACTTCATTGTTCAACCCAAATCCAGTTTTGAGGTGGAAATAGATACTATTACCAGAGCAATCCTTGCCGTGTTGTTCAATTCACCATCAGTATTAACATCAAAGCGAATGACATAACAAGTAATGAGGAAAAAAAATAAAAACTATAAATATCAATAACATGAATAAATAATAAAAATACTCATATTGCAAAAACTAACTCTAACTGCATAAAAATAATACATATTTTTTTAAATAACATTTTCACCTTACTTTTTCGTGAAAATGTGTATCAAAATGTTGAGTGCCAAATTTGGCCAGTCCAACATCGATAAACTGCGTACCCTAAGTGTGTCAACTTAGGAGAAATAAAATGGATCAACGTACAACTTTTAAAGCCCTTCATCAAAACACTAGCCCGCTCTTTATCGCTAATTGCTGGGATCCTTTATCGGCACTTATTATTGAGCAGGCTGGTGGCAAAGCTGTTGCGACAACAAGTTGGGGTATGTCAAATCATCAGGGCTATAAAGATGGAGAACAACTCACATTTGATCATGTACTACAAACAGTAAGTGCCATTCTTAAGATGATCACTATTCCATTAAGTGTTGATATTGAGGCAGGCTACAGCGCGGATCAAAATCAGATCATCAAACATATTATCCAATTGGCCGACCTTGGCGTTGCAGGTATCAATATTGAAGACAAGCCCAGTCACCAGAGCAGCTTACGCGATATAGCATCACACCAAGCGCTATTGCAGGCAATCAAACAAGCATTACATCATCGCGGTTTCAAACACTTCTTTATCAATGCACGTTGCGATCTTTGCTTACAACCACATTGGACGGAAGCGACGCTTCATGAGCGTGCGCTCGCTTACCAAACAGCAGGTTGCGATGGCTTTTTTATTCCTGGTTTAACCGACACCGCGATGATAAAACGCCTAACAGCCCTGCTTTCAATTCCAGTCAATGTGATGTTGTTGCCCGGATTTAGTGATAAACAGGTGTTAGCTGAGTTAGGAGTCAAACGTATCTCATCAGGTAATGCACTCAGCGATCATGTGATAGCACAGCAAGAGTCAGCCACTAAAAAACTGCTCGAAGAGCATACGGTTGAGTTCTTATTTGAGCAACCAGTTCTCACAACTAGGCTGTCAAGCTAAATTAATCCCGAAATCTGACCGGTTTTTTAGACTCTTTTATTATATGGATCTAACTAAATAGATCTAAAAGTCTGGATCGACTTCGGGCTTTTAGATCGTTATCCACAACTCTTCATCCACAACCTCAAAATCCATTCAAAAACAGCGAAGTTCTTACTTCTTCAATCGTAGTTCCAGCGTTATAAAAGCACTTTTAAGCGCAGCTATCCCATAGATTATCCACAAATAGATCACCAAGTTAAGCTCAGGAATATTTTATTTTTCTCTTTCCTTTCATATAGATAAATAAAGAAAATAAAAATCACACATTATTTGTGCAAATATTTTTATCCAATAACTTCAAAGCCCTCTTTACATATTCATGTTAAACGCTAAGATGACGCGCAACACGACTTAGGTAAGGGTAATAATGCAAACTTTAGATCTTATTGTAGGCAGCCAAATGGGATCAGCAGAATACGTTGCTGAACAGCTAATGGAATCGCTTGAATCTCAAGGCTATACCGTAAATTTGCATGAACAACCTGAGCTTGAAGCTTGTCAGCAAGCACTGTGGCTGGTGGTGACATCAACCTATGGAGCCGGTGACTACCCAGAAAACTTACTACCTTTTATATCAGCGTTAAAAGCGAGTTCGGATCTGAGTCAGCTACGCTTTGCAGTAGTGGGAATTGGTGATTCAAGTTACGACACCTTTAACCACGCAGCTATTAATCTTGCTGATTTACTTAAAGAAAAAGGTGCAACACAGCTGTTAGACATAGAAAAGATCGATGTTTTACACCCAGATCTACCAGAAGATACCGCTATTGCTTGGTTACCTAAGTTTGTTGAATGTGTCGCTTAACGCTGCGACATTGAAATACACAGAAGTTATTCACAAATTCAGTCTATTTTAGATCGCATTGTGGATAACCTATGATCTAACTGCTGATCTATGCTTACTTATCCATTGGATAAAAAAATTCAGATCTAGCCCTGTGAATAAAGTGGCAAATTGATCAAAGGTTTTAGGCCTGTTGATCCGATCTAATTCACATCAATTGATCTTAGTTAAGCAATTGGATCTCAACAGGAATACAAAACTATTCACAGATCAAAGGATCAGTAATAGT
Source organism: Pseudoalteromonas galatheae (assembly GCF_005886105.2). Taxonomy (NCBI): domain Bacteria; kingdom Pseudomonadati; phylum Pseudomonadota; class Gammaproteobacteria; order Alteromonadales; family Pseudoalteromonadaceae; genus Pseudoalteromonas; species Pseudoalteromonas galatheae. Next base: position 3,754,104 of record NZ_PNCO02000001.1, on the reverse strand, counting down.
AAGATCAATAAAGATCTTTAAAAAGATCCTTATATATTTTAAGTGATCTCTTTTTTGCGTTGTGCAAAGTTTAACCATTTCACTTCTGGTTAATTCTAGGTAGAATACGCATCCTTTCTAAATTTGCTCGGTTGTTTTAAGTAGGATCCCGTAAATGATTTATCATGAACATTTTGATGTCATCGTTGTTGGTGGTGGACACGCAGGCACTGAAGCTGCACTTGCAGCTGCTCGTATGGGTATGAATACCTTATTGTTAACACACAATATGGATACCTTAGGCCAAATGTCGTGTAACCCAGCTATTGGTGGGATTGGTAAAGGTCATTTGGTTAAAGAGATTGATGCACTTGGTGGTGCAATGGCCAAAGCAATCGACAAAGGTGGGATCCAATTCAGAACGCTTAATTCATCGAAAGGCCCAGCAGTACGAGCGACTCGCGCTCAGGCAGATCGCGCATTGTATAAAGCTGCGATCCAAGACATTTTGCAACATCAAGAAAACTTAAAGATCTTCCAACAGTCTTGTGATGATCTTATTGTTGAAGGCGATCAGGTAAAAGGTGTCGTGACCCAAATGGGTTTGCGTTTTAGCGCTTCGTCAGTAGTGCTAACCGTTGGTACTTTCTTAGGTGGTCAGATCCATATTGGTTTAGAAAACTTTAAAGGCGGCCGTGCTGGCGATCCACCTTCTATTGCTTTGGCTGAGCGTTTACGTGAAATGCCTTTTCGAGTTGATCGTCTAAAAACAGGTACACCGCCACGTATCGATGCAAGAACGGTTGATTTTTCAGTGATGCAAGAACAACCTGGCGATACCCCGACTCCGGTTTTCTCGTTTATGGGTAAAGTGTCTGATCATCCAAAACAGATCCCTTGTTATATCACCTATACCAATGAAAAAACCCATGATGTGATCCGCAATAACTTACATCGTTCGCCTATGTATGCAGGCGTGATTGAGGGGATTGGTCCACGTTACTGCCCTTCAATTGAAGATAAAATTGTGCGTTTTGCTGATAAAGAAAAGCATCAGATCTTCGTAGAACCTGAAGGCTTAACATCATACGAGCTATATCCGAATGGCATCTCCACCAGCTTACCATTTGATATCCAACTGGAGATCGTGCGTTCTATTAAAGGCTTTGAGAATGCGCATATTTGTCGTCCTGGCTATGCAATTGAGTATGACTTCTTTGATCCGCGTGACCTTAAGCAGTCATTGGAAACAAAGTTTATCAATGGCTTATTCTTCGCAGGTCAAATCAATGGTACAACCGGTTATGAAGAAGCCGGTGCACAAGGTTTGATTGCGGGTATGAACGCAGCACTTCAAGTTCAAGGCCGTGAAGCATGGACACCGCGCCGTGATGAAGCTTATGCAGGCGTGTTGATCGATGATTTAGCCACGCTTGGTACAAAAGAACCTTATCGTATGTTTACCTCTCGTGCTGAATACCGTTTGTTACTGCGTGAAGACAATGCGGATTTACGTCTAACAGAAAAAGGTCGCGAATTAGGTTTAGTTGACGATGAACGCTGGGCTGCATACAACGATAAACTTGAAATCATGGAACAAGAAGCACAGCGTCTGCGCAATACTTGGATCCATAAAGATCATCCAGCACTTGATGCGGTAAACGAACTGCTGAAAAAGCCACTAGTACGCGAAGCCAGTCTTGAAGATCTGATCCGCCGTCCAGAGGTTAATTATCATGACCTAATGGCTATTGAAGGATTAGGATCTGAGTTTGATAATATTCCAGCCCTTGAACAGGTAGAGATCCAAACTAAGTACGCCGGTTATATTGCGCGTCAACAAGATGAGATTAATAAACAGCTTCGTCATGAAGAGACATTACTGCCTGCTGAGTTTGATTATGCTCTGGTAAGCGGTCTGTCAAATGAGGTTGTGGCAAAGCTAACTGATGCTCGTCCACAAACGATTGGCCAAGCTTCACGTATTTCTGGTATCACCCCTGCTGCTATTTCGCTATTATTAGTGTATCTGAAAAAGCAAGGGCTATTACGTAAGTCGGCGTAATAGCAGTGGAACACTGTGTTATTAGAACAATTGAATGAATTACTCGCTGATACCTCAATCGAGCTCAGCGAACAACAAAAGCAGCAGTTGGTCGAATATGTCCAGCTGCTGGATAAATGGAACAAAGCCTACAACCTCACATCCGTTCGCGACCCAAAAGAAATGATGGTAAAACATATCATGGACTCTTTGGTTGTTGCGCCACACCTAACGGGCAGTCATTATATTGATGTAGGCACCGGACCGGGTTTACCGGGTATGGTATTAGCGATAGCTAGACCGGACATCAATTTTGTTCTTCTTGATAGCCTTGGTAAAAGAATTCGATTTTTAATGCAGGTAAAACATGGGCTTGGTATTGAGAATGTTACCCCTGTGCAGTCTCGAGTTGAAGAATATCAGCCAAGTGTTAAATTAGACGGTGTACTCAGCCGTGCTTTTGCATCACTACAAGATATGATCCAGTGGTGTTCACATTTAATCGATAACCAAGGTGTATTCTTAGCACTTAAGGGGCAATACCCAGCGGATGAGCTAGAACACCTACCAAACGGCGTGAGTTTATCGCAAGATATTAGTTTAGTGGTGCCCAAGCTTGAAGGTGAGCGCCATTTAATCATTCTTTCTAAAGATTAATTGTCGAGGACAATGTGGCAAGAGTCATTGCAATAGCAAACCAAAAAGGTGGTGTTGGTAAAACAACCACGGCGGTGAATTTAGCCGCGTCCATGGCGGCGACTAAACGTAAAGTTCTGTTGATCGATCTCGATCCTCAAGGCAATGCAACCATGGGCAGTGGCGTTGATAAATACGCCGATGTCGCAACGGTTTATGATTTGTTGATCGAAGAAGCGCCAATGGATCAAGTGATCACCACAGAAACCAGCGGCGAGTATCATTTGATCGCAGCGAATGGCGATGTAACCGCGGCAGAAGTCAAGCTAATGGAGTTGTTTGCGCGCGAAGTGAGACTACGCAACGCCCTTGAGACGATAAAAGATAAATATGAATATATATTCATCGACTGTCCACCTTCATTAAATATGCTAACGGTAAATGCCATGGCTGCCGCCGATGCAGTTTTAGTTCCGATGCAGTGTGAATATTATGCACTGGAGGGATTAACTGCTTTAATGGACACCATTACCCAACTCGGTAAGTTGGTGAATCCAGGATTGCAAATTGAAGGCATTTTACGCACTATGTATGACCCGCGTAATCGTCTAGCTAACGACGTATCTGAGCAGTTAAAACAACACTTTGGCGATAAAGTGTACCGGACTGTGATCCCTCGTAATGTGCGATTAGCGGAGGCGCCAAGTTTTGGAGCGCCTGCGATGTATTATGATAGAGCATCAAGCGGTGCGAAAGCTTATCTAGCGCTAGCGGGTGAAATGCTAAGACGCAAAGAAAAGCAAGCAGCTGCGGTTGCCTAAGAGGATAAAAAGAACATGTCGGTTAAAAAACGTGGTTTAGGCCGAGGGTTGGATGCCCTACTCAGCTCAGCTAAACCTAATCCAAGTACTGCAGCACCTGTACCTAATCAACAAGAAGCCGTTGCGACAGTCAGTGAAGCGCCTGCTGAATCGGCGGTTGAACAAGAGTTACAACGATTACCTATTGAGTGGCTAACGCCGGGTAAGTATCAGCCGCGCAAAGATATGTCAGAGCAGGCACTTGAGGAACTGGCTAGTTCGATCCGTTCGCAGGGGATTTTACAGCCAATTGTGGTGCGTAAAGTTGCCACGCAAAGCTTTGAAATTATTGCCGGTGAAAGACGCTGGCGTGCGGCACAGTTGGCTAAGCAAGATACCGTTCCTTGTTTAATCAAAGATGTGCCGGATGAAGCGGCTGTTGCTATTGCGCTTATTGAAAACATTCAGCGTGAAGACCTCAATGCAATGGAAGAAGCAATTGCGCTAGATCGCTTGCTTAATGAATTTGAACTCACGCATCAGCAAGTTGCCGATGCGGTTGGCAAATCGCGTACGACGGTCACCAATTTACTTCGTCTCAACAATCTCAATGATGATGTAAAAATCTTGTTGGAACATGGCGACATAGAAATGGGCCATGCTCGCTGTCTACTTGCCCTAACTGGTGAAGCGCAATCTGAAGCGGCGAGAACTGCTGTGGCTAAAGGATTAACTGTAAGAGAAACCGAAAAACTGGTTCGTACCATTTTAGAGCCTGTCGAGAAAAAAGAAGCGAAGCAAAAGGATCCTGATGTGAAGCTGCTTGAGCAGCAATTACAGGAAAACTTAGGTGCTAAAGTAGAGATCAACTACAACCAGAAAGGCAAAGGTAAACTGGTTATTTCCTATGCTAGTTTGGATGAACTTGATGGTATTTTGGGGCGTATTAACCCTGAAATGAATGAAGCTGACTAATTGTAAACTTAACTAATTGACTAATACGTGAATGCGGTGCTTGCTTTTGCGCCGCTATTTCCGTACCGATATGCTGTGAAATAGCGAGAATACTAATAACTTTGATGGAAAAATAGCCACTCTTGTATAGGCTTTAATTTAAGCTTTCTTCCCTACCAAATTTTGACCTATTTGGCGTCCAAAAAGCGTCACATTTCGTCTCGTCAAGTTGCAAATTAAGCAGAAACAAGTATAATTTCGCCAGTTTTCATACCCTGATAAAATTTAACGTCATTAAGGTTAATATAAAGTGACTCATTCGTTAGCCCGCCCATATCGGCGAGCCGCATTAAAAGGTGTTTTGATTCAGGGTATCGTAGCATTAGTCGCTGCAGTAATCGTTTTTATAAGTTGGGGAGTACAAGCCGGAGTTTCAGCGTTAGCTGGCGGTGCTGTGTTGGTACTCCCTAATTTTGTATTTGCTGCTTACGCCTTTCGATTTATGGGTGCGAGCAAAGCAAATCAAGTATATTCCTCGATAAAACGAGGAAATGGATTAAAATTTTTGCTAACTGTTGTGCTCTTTGCACTGATTTTTAAGCATTTTTCAGTAATGATGCTGCCTTTTTTTGGCGCTTATATGCTCGTGATGCTGACACAATGGTTGGTCCTGATTTTTTTTAATCATTAACTTTTGGGATAAAACATGGCTGCAGAAGAAGTTACTCTATCAAGCCATATTCAGCACCACTTGACCAATGCCAAGATGTGCTCGACCGATGCCGGTCTTGCCTTCAACAAAGCATGTGCGGATAGTGGTTTCTGGACATGGCATGTAGATACCCTCGCATGGTCAATCGGTTTAGGTCTAATATTTTTATGGATCTTCCGAAGTGCCGCTAAAAAATCCACTATAGGTGTTCCTGGTAAATTCCAGTGCTTTATCGAAATGGTTGTTGAGTTCGTTGGTGCCAACGTTCGTGACACATATCACGGTAACAGCAAGTTAGTTGCACCTCTAGCCCTAACGATTTTCGTTTGGGTATTCTTAATGAACTTGATGGACTTAGTTCCAGTTGACTTCCTACCTGCATTTGCTGGCTTTGTTGGTGAACAAGCATTTGGTATGGATTCACACGATGTGTACATGAAGATTGTACCTACAACAGATTTAAACATGACCGCAGCACTGGCGCTAGGTGTGTTTATTCTGATGATCGGTTATTCAATTAAAATCAAAGGCATCGGTGGCTTTATTGCAGAATTAACATTGCACCCATTTAGCTCTAAAAACAAACTAATGATGGCAGTGTTGATCCCGTTTAACTTACTACTTGAAACAATCGCATTGGTTGCTAAGCCATTCTCGCTAGCACTACGTTTGTTCGGTAACTTATACGCAGGTGAGATGATCTTCATCCTTATCGGTGCAATTGGTTTGATGCAGTTACCACTGCACTTCGTGTGGGCAGTATTCCACATTATGGTAATCGTGCTGCAAGCATTCGTATTTATGATGCTGACTATCGTTTACCTCAGCATGGCTAGTACAGAAAGTCACTAATCAGCTGAATAATAAAGATTTTTACAACTTAAATTTAAACTTAAACTTTAATTTACTATTAAAACTTTGGAGATAAAAATGGAAATCGCAGTTGCTATTAAACTTATCGCTGTTGCACTACTAATCGGTTTTGGTGCTATCGGTACTGCACTAGGCTTCGGTAACATGGGTGGTAAGTTCCTAGAAGCATGTGCTCGTCAGCCTGAGCTTGCGCCTTCACTACAAGTTAAAATGTTCATCCTAGCTGGTCTTATCGATGCCGTTGCAATGATCGGTGTAGGTATCGCTATGTACATGTTGTTCGCTCTTTAATATTGCAAAATACCTGAAACGAACAACTGTCAAGTAAGGAGGAGCGGTCGTGAACTTAAACGCCACTCTAATAGGTGAATTAATCGCATTTGTGGTCTTCGTATGGTTCTGTATGAAGTTCGTATGGCCACCACTAAATGGTGCGATTGAAGCTCGCCAAAAGAAAATTGAAGATGGTTTAGCAGCATCTGATGAAGCTGAAAAAGAACTTGAGCGCGTACGTGCACAAGGCGCTGAACAGCTGAAAGAAGCGAAAGCACAAGCGGCTGAAATCATCGAACAAGCTAAGAAGCGTGCTGCGCTAATTGTTGACGAAGAGACAACTCGTGGTCAGCAAGAGCGTGAAAAAATCATTGCTCAGGGACACTCTGAAATTGAGTCTGAGCGCAACCGTGTGAAAGAAGAGCTGCGTTCACAAGTCGCTGCACTTTCTATCGCAGGTGCTGAGAAGATTTTAGAGCGTGAAATCAATCAAGCCACACACAGTGACATCGTTGAAAAACTTGTCGCTGAGCTTTAAGCAGGGGGTATGAGCATGTCTGAATTGACTACTATCGCTCGCCCATACGCTAAAGCGGCTTTTGAACTTGCCGTTGAAAAAGGCACAGTTGAAGCTTGGAATGAAATGCTGTTCTTCGCTGGTCAAGTTACCAGCGACGAACAGGTTCAGGCGCTACTTGGTAGCATTGCTACTGAAACACAGCAGTCTGAAATCATTATCAAGTTATGTGCTGAGCAACTCAACGAACAAGGTCAAAACCTTATCAAGCTGATGGCCGAAAATGAGCGTTTAGCTGCCATTCCAGCTGTTGCAGAGTTGTTTGCTGAATTTAAAGCAGACTATGACAAAGAAATCGAAGTAGATGTGGTTTCGGCAACAGCGCTTGCGGATGATGCGCAAGCAAAATTGGTCGCGGCACTTGAGAAACGTTTCGCACGCAAAGTTAAGCTGAATTGTAGCATCGACGAAGCCATTGTAAGTGGCCTTGTGATTAAAGCCGGTGACACCGTAATTGACGGTTCTGTTCGCGGCAAATTAGATCGTCTTGCGACGTCGCTACAATCGTAATTGGGAAAAAGAGCATGCAACTTAATTCCACAGAAATTTCTGCACTGATCAAGCAACGCATTGAGCAGTTTGAAGTTGTAAGTGAAGCGCGTAACGAAGGTACTATCGTATCTGTTACCGACGGTATCATCCGCATCCACGGTCTTGCTGACTGTATGCAGGGTGAGATGATCGAGCTTCCTGGCAACCGTTATGCTATCGCACTAAACCTTGAGCGTGACTCAGTAGGTGCTGTAGTAATGGGTCCATACGCTGACCTTAAAGAAGGCGTAAAAGTTAAATCAACTGGTCGTATCCTTGAAGTACCAGTAGGCCGTGGCCTACTAGGTCGTGTTGTTAACACACTTGGTGAGCCAATCGACGGTAAAGGCGCTGTTGATAACGATGGTTTTGAACCAGTTGAAAAAATCGCACCTGGCGTAATCGAGCGTCAATCAGTAGATGAGCCAGTACAAACTGGTTATAAGTCTATCGATGCGATGATCCCAGTTGGTCGTGGTCAGCGTGAGCTTGTGATCGGTGACCGCCAGACTGGTAAAACAGCACTAGCAATCGATGCTATCATCAACCAAAAAGACACAGGCGTTAAGTGTGTGTACGTAGCGGTTGGTCAAAAAGCGTCAACAATTGCTAACGTAGTACGTAAACTAGAAGAGCACGGTGCACTTGCAAACACTATCGTAGTAGTTGCTTCTGCATCAGAATCTGCAGCACTACAATTCCTAGCGCCGTTCTCTGGTTGTACTATGGGTGAATACTTCCGTGACCGCGGTGAAGATGCACTAATCGTATATGATGATCTGTCTAAGCAAGCTGTTGCTTACCGTCAAATCTCACTACTACTTAAGCGTCCACCAGGTCGTGAAGCATACCCAGGTGACGTATTCTACCTTCACTCACGTCTTCTAGAGCGTGCGTCACGTGTAAACGCTGACTACGTTGAGAAGTTCACAAATGGTGAAGTTAAAGGTAAAACAGGTTCATTGACGGCATTGCCAATCATTGAAACTCAAGGTGGTGACGTTTCTGCATTCGTACCTACCAACGTTATCTCAATCACTGACGGTCAGATCTTCTTGGAAACTGACTTGTTCAACGCAGGTATCCGTCCAGCGGTTAACGCTGGTATCTCGGTATCTCGTGTAGGTGGTGCAGCGCAAACTAAAATCGTTAAGAAACTAGGTGGTGGTATCCGTCTAGCGCTAGCTCAGTACCGTGAACTAGCAGCGTTCTCTCAGTTCGCTTCTGACCTTGACGATGCAACGCGTGCACAGCTTGAACACGGTGAGCGTGTAACAGAGCTAATGAAGCAGAAACAGTACGCACCAATGTCTGTTGCTGATATGTCATTATCGCTATTTGCAGTAGAGAAAGGCTTCTTAAAAGGCATCGAAATCAACAAGATTCTTGATTTTGAAGCAAGCCTAATCGCATTTGCTAAGAGCGAGTACGCAGAGCTAATGGCTCAAATCAATGAAACTGGTAACTACAACGCCGAGATCGAAGCGCAGCTGAAAGAACTTCTAGAGAAGTTCAAATCTACGCAAACTTGGTAATGTGTTATTAAGGTGAGTAGGGAACTACTCACCGAGATTCGGAGAGAGAGTCATGGCCAGCGGAAAAGAGATAAAAAGCAAGATCGGGAGTATCAAGAATACTCAAAAGATCACCAGCGCAATGGAGATGGTTGCCGCTTCTAAAATGAAGAAGGCACAAGAACGCGTAGCGTCTAGTCGTCCATACGCTGAAAACTTACGCAAAGTGATCGGTCGTGTTGCTCAGGCTAATCTTGACTTCACTCACCCGTTCTTACAAGAACGCGAAGTGAAGCGAGTTGGTTATATTGTTATCTCTACTGACCGTGGTCTATGTGGTGGTTTGAACTCAAACGAGTTCAAAAAAGTAGTAAGAGACGCAAAAGCGTGGAAAGACAAAGGGGTTGAGGCAACGTTCGCAGCTCTAGGCAGCAAAGCTGCTGGTTTCTTTAAGCGTTTTGGCGGTGAGCTAGAAGCCAAGAAGACCGGGTTAGGAGATACGCCTTCAGTTCAGGATATTATTGGTCCTGTAAAAGTAATGCTTAAAGCATTTGAAGAAGGCAAAATTGACCGCTTATTTGTTGTGTACAACCAGTTTGTCAACACAATGAAACAAGAGCCTGTTATCGATCAGTTATTACCTTTGCCAAAAGCTGAAGAAGATGTATCAGCTCACGCTTGGGATTATCTATATGAGCCAAGCCCAGAGGCGATTTTAGAGACACTATTAGTGCGCTTTATTGAGTCTCAGGTCTACCAAGGTGTAGTTGAGAATGCTGCCTCTGAACAAGCTGCCCGTATGGTTGCGATGAAAGCCGCAACAGATAATGCAGGTGGCCTGATTGATGAGCTACAGCTGGTATACAACAAGGCACGTCAGGCCGCAATCACACAAGAAATTAGTGAGATTGTGAGCGGTTCGGCTGCCGTATAACGCTTCGGCAAAGTTTAATAAGAGGAATAGACATGAGTTTAGGTAAGGTCGTCCAAATTATCGGCGCCGTTGTGGACATCGAGTTTCCACAAGACAACGTGCCAGCCGTATATGACGCACTAAAAGTTACAGAAGGCGACTTAGCTGGTTTGACACTAGAAGTGCAACAGCAGCTAGGTGGCGGTGTGGTACGTGGTATCGCACTAGGTAGTACTGACGGTCTACGTCGTGGTACTCCAGTACAAGGTACAGCTGAGCCAATTAAGGTTCCAGTTGGTACAGCAACACTAGGTCGTATCATGAACGTACTTGGTGATGCAATTGATGAAGCGGGCCCTATTGGTGAAGAAGAGCGTTGGTCTATTCACCGTGCAGCACCATCATACGAAGATCAGAGCAACTCAGTTGAACTTCTAGAGACTGGTATCAAGGTTATCGACCTTGTATGTCCATTCGCTAAAGGTGGTAAAGTTGGTCTATTCGGTGGTGCGGGTGTAGGTAAAACCGTAAACATGATGGAACTTATCCGTAACATCGCAATCGAGCACAGCGGTTACTCAGTATTCGCAGGTGTTGGTGAGCGTACTCGTGAGGGTAATGACTTCTACCATGAGATGAACGACTCAAACGTACTAGACAAAGTATCGCTAGTATATGGTCAGATGAACGAGCCACCGGGTAACCGTCTACGTGTTGCACTAACTGGTCTTACAATGGCTGAGAAGTTCCGTGACGAAGGTCGTGACGTACTATTCTTCGTAGATAACATCTACCGTTATACACTAGCAGGTACTGAAGTATCAGCACTTCTAGGTCGTATGCCTTCAGCAGTAGGTTACCAGCCTACACTAGCTGAAGAAATGGGTGTTCTACAGGAGCGTATCGCATCAACTAAGACAGGTTCAATCACTTCAATCCAAGCGGTATACGTACCTGCGGATGACTTGACTGACCCATCTCCAGCAACGACGTTTGCTCACTTAGATGCGACAGTAGTACTTTCTCGTGATATCGCGTCTCTAGGTATTTACCCTGCGGTAGACCCTCTAGATTCAACTTCACGTCAGCTTGACCCACAAGTTATCGGTCAAGAGCACTACGACACAGCACGTGGCGTTCAGACAGTTCTTCAGCGTTATAAAGAGCTGAAAGACATCATCGCAATTCTAGGTATGGACGAGCTATCTGACGAAGATAAGCAAGTAGTATCTCGTGCACGTAAGATCCAGCGTTTCCTATCTCAGCCATTCTTCGTTGCTGAGGTATTTACAGGTGCACCTGGTAAATACGTATCTCTTAAAGACACAATCTCTGGCTTTAAGGGCATCCTAAACGGTGATTACGATGATATGCCTGAGCAGGCATTCTACATGGTTGGCTCAATCGACGAAGCAGTTGATAAAGCTAAAAACATGTAATTAGGAGGTTGTTATGGCAATGACAGTACACCTTGACGTAGTAAGTGCAGAGCAGAGTTTATTCTCTGGCGAAGTGGCTACGATTCAAGTGACAGGTAGTGAAGGTGAACTTGGTATTCACCCTGGCCACGCGCCACTACTGACTGGCCTAAAACCTGGTATGGTACGTTTGGTTAAAGCAGATAGCTCAGAAGAAGTTATCTACGTTGCCGGCGGTACGCTTGAAGTTCAACCGAAAACAGTTACCGTCCTTGCGGACGTAGCTATTCGTGCGGATGAAATTGATGAGCAAGCTGCTGAAGAAGCTAAACGTGAAGCGCAGGCGCAATTAGCTTCTGGCACTGCAAGCGAGCTGGATTATCAGCGTGCGGCATTGCAGCTTGAAGAAGCTCTTGCTCAACTACGCCTTCTACGCCAGCTGCGCAAATAAGCAGCCGCCTATCTGGTTATCAAAAACCCACGCATTGCGTGGGTTTTTTGTTTGTTATTCAATCCACTCTTAGCTATCCCCAACATAACCCTATATTATTTCCTCACTTTTGCAATTAAGCTCAAAACACTGTTGCTTTTAGGTAAAAATTAGCAATTTAATGGGTTTGTTTGAAACTTATTGTTATTTTGTTGGTATGTATTCGTCAATTATAAGAGAAGAGTTGTTCACATTGAGAGCTATTTAAAATAGTATAGTTTAAAGGCCTTTTGATTGACTAAATATCGTGGCGTGCATAACTTGGATGTATTGTATTAAAGCACCAGCTCTAGTCGCTGTTGAGGCGCTTTTACATACTTACTCTGCTTTTATTCCTGTATCCTCAAAAATAATATGAATATTGTTGCGTTTTGTAAAAATATAGAAAAAATAAAACTGGAATCTTGGACGATATATCCAGATAGACACTTACTTACTGACAACGATAAAATAGAAAGGGAGTTAGAACCGTTACTATTTAGGATGCTGTTATACTTTATTGAAAACAGCAATCGTATTGTCACGCGCCAAGAGTTATCGGACGAGGTATGGCAACAGCCGTATGTGGATGATAATGCGATAAACCGCGCAATTTCAGAATTGAGAAAAGCACTTAAATCAGAAAAGCAACGTGGTCAGACATTAAAAACTCACTACCGTACTGGTTACAGCTTTGTGCTAGATGCTGAGGTTATCTATAAAGGTACGCAGACTGACGCTAGTAATACTAGGCCAGAACCCATAGCGCCAACTATCACTCACAAGCCAGCTCCTAGCTCTGCAAATTTATCGCCGTCACGCACGCCCATTACTAAGTACATCTGGGGAGGAGTGGCTATAGCCATCTGTGTGGTCGCAGGCGTCATGCTCAAAGATCAATTACCTCTAATAACAGAAGAAATTGATCCTTCCTCTGAGCTTGTTAAAAACAAAGAGTACATCACGCAATTAGATAAAGAGATACTAACGTGGAGCAAAGGCTCGGTCGCGTTTCAAGACTTATCTTTGGGTGGAAGGTTTTTAGCTTATTCATTTCTAGCTGAAGGCGATCGTAATTCAGCCTTATACGTGAAAGATATGAAATCCCTACAGAACATCAAACTGGTAGAGCGAGAGGGCGCTAATGTGATGCCGACAGGATGGGCGGCAGACAGTTTACGTTTGTACTATCAGATCAGTAGGATAGGTGAGAATAAGGTATGTGAGCTGTGGTCTGCCACATTCATGCCTGACTCAACAGATGCGGAGCATACTAAAGTTTGGGATTGCCATGCAGAGCGCAGAATGAGTGTGACCAGTGTAGAAAATACACTGTTATACACAAAGTATGACTATCGTGATCGACCGTATATTTCAGCTATCTTTAGTAAAGACCTAGTCAGTGGGACAGAATTTCAAGTTACCTCACCGAATATTCGCTTTAGCGGAGACTTTTACGTTAAGTTATCTAATAGTAAGAACGAAATCTTATTTTTACGCTCTATCAAAAATGGCACGGCTATTTTTAAGGCTAATGCAGATGGCAGTGATCAAGAAATATTAGTGCGATTAAACTACAGACTGCGCTCTGTCGACTGGTCTGATGATGATGCAAAAGTCATGTGGTTTGATGACAATGAAAACAAGCTCATGACATATGAGCTTGCCAGTAAAATAGTATCTAGTGTGTATTTTCCACTCGAAAAGGAAATGCATAGCGCTATGGTGGTGTCAGCTGAGCAGTTAATATTTTCGACAAAATTACTGGATGGTAATATTTATCAGGTTGACGAAAGTACCTCAACGCCGTTGCTCACCCCTTTCTCAGTGTCAGATGTAACAGAGTCCTTGGTGGCACCATTTAACCGTGCAAATGGCGGTATCTTCCTAACAAGGGGCGCAAGAAATCAGTCGCTTTGGAAAATGATTGATGGGGCGCGTACCAAATTGCTTTCACTACCAACGACTGAGATAGTGGACATTGTTTTGTCACCAGATGACAGTCAGCTTCTAGTTGCCTATCAAAATCAATTAGAAATAATCTCAATGGATAATCTTAATATTGTAGAGAGCATCACAGTGAATGACACCATCGCAGATGCAAGTTGGGGGCTCAATGACAATATCCTGATGACGTTGATTAAAGATACTAGTGATGCATGGAGCTATAGCCTAAAAGAGCAAAAGTTTGTGCGTCTAACCAAAAAAGGTATTCATTCTGCTCGAATGATAGATGAAGACTATTTGTACTACTTTGATAAAAGTTACAGACTAATAAAACGAGAACTTGAAAATGGTAGTGAGCAGGTGTTGTTAGACTTGTCTGATATCACGCATCTAAGCTGGTCTATGACGAATGAGTTTGTTTACTTCAGCTCGGGGAATAGTATTAGCAAGATGGATTTGAGAAGCTTAACGGTGACAAAGTTATTGGATGTTGAGCGCAAAACGGATTCTTTTTTTGGTATTTTTACTGGTGCAGTGAAGGGGCAGGTCTACGTTTACGCAAAGCGACTGCAAAATAATCATCTATTAAATGTTTCAGTAGCGAAATAACCTGAAAGTGAGCGAGCTCCAGACTGAGTAGAGCTCGCGAGGTCGCTATTCGTAGCGTAGGCTGTTTGCAGGCCTTGTTGATGCTGTTTTATAAGCGATACTTGCAACCGTAAGCCAAACTATTGTACTGACTAGCATCAGTGCAGTGATATAGATAAACCAAGGTTGCTCAATCCTGATATTAAACCCAGCTAACCAATCCGATGTGACCATATAGGTGAGAGGGAATGCAATTGCTGCACTGATCACGGTCAGCACAACGAATTCTTTTGCAAGTAAGTTCATTAACGATAATTTAGAAGCACCTAATACCTTACGTACTGCAATTTCCTTTTGACGACGATTTGCTGAGAATGAACATAGACCAAAGATACCAACACAAGTCAGTATCACAACTAAGACGGAGAATACTGCGACAATATGGGCCGTTTTACGATCTGATTTGTACAGATTTTCATAGTTGTAATGAACCTCATTCATTGGCAGGTTAAACAAATTGAATCTCGTCTGAGCGAATTCCGTTACTTCGCTTTTATGGATTGGAGTGATAGGGGTGTTAAAATTCAGGACAACATTCCCTTCATTCATCCAGCTATAACCACAGATGAAGAAACTAGGGGATGCTCCATGCTTTGCGGAACCAATTGTCAAATCTGAGACGATACCGACAACCTTTACACGGATCATCAGATCAGATTCCTCGCCAGTGGTAAATGTCCAAGTTTCACCCACTAAGCTTGCCAGATCACTGCCGCCAGCCATACGTGCGACAGATTCACTGATAATAATGCTTGCTGTCTCATTTCCTTGTGTATCAACGGCATGCCAATCAGATGTGTAGGTCGCACTGAAGTCTCGGCCATGAAGTAAGGTTAAGCCTTGTGTTTTCACTGGATCAAAACCTGTACCAATAAAAGGTAGAATAGGCACATCCTGATCTGCACCAGGCCAAAGAAGTCTGGCAGAGGTGTTTATTGATTTAGTCAAAGAGGTGTCAGAAATTGTCGCTGAGTCGACAAATGGTAATTGCGAAAATGCACGTGCCAGGTTGCTGTCCGGGTTATCGAAAAGAACAGCGCGATTGATACCAGAGATTTCTAGACGATTTTCTTTTTGATAACCCGTCTCTATGGTAGTCATATAATTTAATTGCTGATGTAAGATAAATGCGCCAATAATTAGTGCAATGGATAAAGACGCCTGTAATATCATAAGTGCTTTTCTGATCCTTACAGCAGTGGTTCCACGAGTGAGATCACCACTTAAAACACGTTTGGCATCAAATGCCGTTAAGAAGAAGGCTGGGTATAAACCCGCGATTAAGCCGACCACCAAATCAATCCCTAATAAGAATAAAATGCTTACTGGCGTGATATCAAAGCTAAGTTCCTTTTCAATCACTGCATTAAACCAAGGTAATAATGTAATGGCCACAATGGCTGCAAGTATGGTTGCGATGGTTGAGATCACCAAAGACTCACATAAAAACTGTGTGATCAGGCTCTGTTTAGAGGCCCCCATTGCCTTTTTTACACCCACTTCTTTGGCTCTCAATACCGCCTGAGCAGTGCTCATATTGATAAAGTTAATAGAGGCGATAGCGATGAGTAAAAATGTCAGGCCAATGCAGACATCAACGATAAACTGAGAACCATGAACTTTCATCTCAAATCGAGAGTTCGCCGATAGGTAAATATCACTCAAGCGTTGGAGTGAAACTTCAACCATATTTTCGCCACGATAAACTACATCGTTGTATAGCTGCGTGTACTGTGCGGCAATGTTTGCAACGTACTGCTGTTGTTCAACTTTGACATAGGTGAAACTGTCGTTGCCAAGTGGATTTGGCTCACCTAGCAGCTGTACTTGTATGCTTGTCAAAAAGTCTATTTTCAAATGAGTGTTTTCTGGCAAATCTTTGAATATAGCACCTACGGTCCATGTAACTTGCTCATTATCAAGTGTTTTACCCAATACTGACGTTTCACCAAAAAGGCGCAAAGCTTGCGATTGGGATAATGCTATATAATTTGGGGTAGTAAGGGTTTTATCGAGATCACCTGCTACCACTTCGAGTGTAAAGAACTCAGCAAAATTTGCCGTGGTTGCATACAAGTTCTCTAATTTGAGAGGACTATCATTGATTTTAATTTCATTGTTAATCACTGGGCTCATGTGGATAAGGTTTAAGATATCCGTAACGCCTTCTACAGCCGAGAAGTGTGGGTTCATTGCGGAACTGCTTACCGGAGCGTTTAGTCCCAGAGAAGGCCAGTTTTGCGCTACACGGTATGTGTGCTCTGGGGCTGGATGAAATTTGTCGTAACTCGTTTCATAGGAAGCATATAAAAAGACTAAAATTGCTGCAGCTAAGCCAAAAGCGAGACCTATAATGTTTAAAATAGAATGTTGGCGGTACTTGTTTAGTAGTCGAACAGCCGTGATGAATTGTAGCTTAAGCACACTCCACCTCCAGCACCTCAATAGGGCGATTATGGTGAATCTTACCATCGAGTAGTTTGATGATTTTATTACCATACTGCGCGTCTTGTTCCGAGTGCGTCACCATTATAATGGTCGTTCCTTCTCTATTCAGTTCACTGAGTAGCTTCATTACCTCAGCACCATTTTTTGAATCTAGGTTACCGGTAGGTTCATCAGCTAAAATTAGCTTTGGGTTTGTTGCCAGAGCACGAGCGATAGCAACGCGCTGCTGCTGACCTCCTGACAGTTGCTGCGGTAAATGATTTGCTCTGTGGGCGATATCAAAGCGTTCAAGCAAGGCATTGACGCGTTCTTTTTGCAGGGCTTTATCTGCGTTGTTATACATCAAAGGCAGTGCAACGTTCTCAAACACCGTAAGTTCATCAATCAGGTTGAAGCTTTGGAAGACAAAGCCTAGATTCGCTTTGCGAATATCGCTTAGCTGACTTTCTTTTAAGTTGGCCAAGTTCTTATCATTAAATAGATATTCTCCCTGGCATGGGCTATCTAGCATGCCCAGTATCGACAGGAGAGTTGACTTACCACAGCCTGAAGGGCCCATAATTGATACAAAGTCACCGCTGTTTATTTCCAAATTTATATCATTAATAGCAGTTGTTTTTATATCTTCGGTTATATAGCTTTTTACAAGATTTTTTAATTTAATCATTCTCTTTATTCCATTTGTTATTTTAATATTAACTTTTCTGCGCTGTTGAAATGTGCATAACTCGATGTGATGACTTTTTCACCATTTCTTAATCCGTCTTTAATCTGGAAGTTGCTTTTATCTTTCCCTGATATTTTTATTTTTCTTCGTTCTGCGGTGTTGTCATCATTTAAAACAAAAACCCAATTTCCACCAGTGTCAGAAAAAAACGCGCCTCTTTTTAATAGCATCGCATTTTTATTTTCATCACCAATCACTAACTCAACGTCCAAAGTTTGTCCTCGTTTTATATTCTCAACGCCAGTGGGAATATCTACTTCAATATAAAATTGGGAGTTATCAACTTGGCTATCTATTTTAGATACCTGTGTTGTGTACTTTTTACCTGCCACATCAATGTTAGCTTGCATGCCTTTTTGGATGATGTTTAAGTAATATTCGTCTACTCGAACTGAAAGGATATTGTCATTGGGTAAATCGATTTGCCCAAGTCGAGAGCCTGACACTTTTGATTCTCCGATCTCGGCATCAAGTTGACTCAGATATCCCGAAGTGGGGGATTTGATAACTAAGTTTTCTAAATTTAGTCTGGCGTACTCTAAATTGCGTTCAAGCATCTGTTTGCCGCTCTCTAGTTGCTCTCGCTGAACGGAGCGAATTTTTTCATCAGCTTTTTGGCGCTCCAAAGACAGTGCTAATTGCTTTTTGTAATACACTAACTCATCTTGACGCTCGGTAAGTTCTTCTCGAGAGACTAGGCCTTTTTTTGCTAATTTTTCAGTATGAGCCAGTTTGCGTTGCAACTGCGTTACCTGAAACTCCAGCTCGATAATGTCGCGTTTAATGTTCAGACGGCTTGTTTCCATCTCCATTTCTGTATTACGCAAAAAATTCAATTGCTCAGTAACTTGTGCTTCTCGACTGATCACCTGAAGCTGTAGATCTGTATTGGATAGTCTCGCGATAGGTGTTCCCGCTTCTACGGATGTGCCTGGCTCAACAAAAACCTCTTCAATCACACCGCCAGATTTAACATCAAGATAGATTGTTTTACGCGGCTCTACTTGACCTCTAAGCGGCAAGTTATTGGTAAATGAGCCCTGTTTCACGGTACTAATTGAGATACTGTTGAAGGGAACTGATTGCGTGCTACTTGGGATTGAAAGTGCTTGCATAGAGTACAGGGCTATCATCGCGGTGGATGTCCCGAACAGGCCCATAGCGACTTTCAATCTTTTCTTTGACTTTGGTTTTTCGATCTTGGTATCCATATTTACCTTCAATGTCATATGATGATGAACTGAGATACAAGATTACTTTTTGTGCTTAGGGTATATAACTGGTAGAAATGACAGCATTTTATAAGGCTCTAAAAAGAGCCTTATAAAACAAAAGATTATATTTTTGAATTTACAAAGTTTGCGGCTAGCTGAGTCTCTATTTTGGTTCGGTCACCGATCAGTATCCACTGTGTATTGGTGGCATTGGTTAAGGTTTTCATCGCTTCAGAGGTGCTCTGCAATGAGATAGCCCGTAGTGTAGAATCAAAATCAACCAACTCATTTAAAGTATTAAGCTCAGCAGATAGGGCTAAAAATGAACTTAAATTAGCTTTATTGCTCAGTAAGTTAGTGAATCTAACCTTACTCTGGCGTTTGCTTTGAGCCAATTCGTTTGGAGTAAGTTCGCTACTGAGGGGGGATTGTAGAAGCGCTTTTAGTTCAGTCAACGCTGCGCCCATAGCATTAGGTGTAACGGGTGCCATCAAGGTAAATAGGGTGTGTTGGGTTGTGAGAGGTGTAAGCTTGGTTACTCCTCCATAAGACCATTGCTTTTCGCTCCTAATCAGCTGGTTTAATCGTGATGTTGGACCACTGCCAAGCAGTGCGTTTGCCGTTCTCGCTTTTTGATTGACGCCATTACTTAACACATGTGCCGCGACAATAAGGGTTTGTTTCATCTCTGGTCTATCGATGATATGTATATCAGGGTGTGGGTGCTGATGATCCGTCAGTAAACGCGTAATGAAAGACTGCTTGGTGTCAGCTCTATGCTGATGAAGTGGTGCAATATAATCTAATTGTTGATCGATGTTCTCATTACCCACAGAGGTATACGTGGATAAGCTCTCATTGAAAAGTAAGCGAAGGTAGTTATTGGCATCGCTCAGTTGTAGTTCTTTGACCGCCTCTACGCGTCCGAAGCCGGATAGCGGTGCTAAGGTAGCATCAAAAAGCAATACGTTCGATATTTCATTGAGTGCCGTGCTCTCCATATCTCCTTGTAGACGTGCGAGATAATTTAGCACGTGTTGTTTGGCTTCATTAAATTGAGAGTTGGAGAGCTGGACCTTGCCACTTTTGAGATTTAAAAGGTACTGCATCACTTTATTTTTATGCTGATTGGGAGCAACAACACTGAAATGTGTAGTGTGGGCATGGCGATTTGTATTCAAGTTTATGCCTTGTGTTAGCGCATTTGCTTTTAGTGCTTTGGCTAATATCGCGGTTATACCCTGCAACTGAGTTGGCTCGTTTAGAAATCCAATATTCGATGATAGAGTTAGAGCAAACTCTGTATCGCTTGGCTGTTCAAGGTGCACAAGTTGCTTGTCACCAATATTTTTTGAGTGTAACGATTGTAGCGCTGGTGCTGGTGTTTCGATAATTGCTGGTGGAGTTGTTATCAACTCGGTGGTTGGTATCGTTAATTGTTCAGGTAGGTAAGAAATCGTGAGTGCTTTTGACGGCTGCAACCAAGTTTGTGTTGCGTCAACGAGATCATGCCATGTCAGATTTTGATGCTTTTGCTGTCGAGTAAAATAGTAATGCGGATCGTTATAGTAAACTTCACCCGCAGCAAGTAAGTGTGCTCTGCCAGACTGTCCGCTTATCATATCGCTCTGTTTGGCAACTTCAATGGCATATTCTTCAGCCGCTCTCGCTAATGCGTCAGCCATATCTTGCTCACTTTGCAACGCTGTGAGCGCTTCAAACAGC
This sequence comes from Pseudoalteromonas galatheae, assembly GCF_005886105.2. NCBI lineage: Bacteria > Pseudomonadati > Pseudomonadota > Gammaproteobacteria > Alteromonadales > Pseudoalteromonadaceae > Pseudoalteromonas > Pseudoalteromonas galatheae. The sequence goes on along the minus strand of NZ_PNCO02000001.1, from coordinate 3,733,702 downwards.
GCTTTTTCTAATTGCTGTGTCGTGATATTTGGTGCCAACTCTGCAGCTATGACAAACTGGCTTGAGAGTTGGCGCTCGGTGTGCATAAACGAAATAGAATGAGCAAGCTTAAGCTCTTCTACAAGCTTTTGGTGAAGGTAGCTACTATCTGGATTATTTAACACTTTTGCCAGTAAGTTAAACGTTTCGTTATAACGCGTATTCCGGCCTGGCACATGCCAAGAAAAAAGTAGCTGGCGTGTATCCAGTGTATGTGTGGTTACAAGGTGTTTTTTAGCAACACTTGGAACGGCCAATTGCTGGTAGCTAATAGGGATAGGTCCAGCTGAGATGGCGCTAAAATGTGCCTCAACCTTTTCGATGGCATGGATAGGATCGAGATCTCCGGACAACACAAGCACTGCGTTATTGGGCTTATAATATTGCTTAAACCATTGAGTTACTGTATCCAACGAAGCGGTTTTAACATCGTCGATATTACCGATGGGTGGTAAATGATAAGGATGTGAACTTGGGTACGCTGCTTGTGCCATTGTTTGCATCATGACATTAAAAGGATTGCTATATCGTTGCTGATACTCTTTTTGCACGACTTGCTTTTCAGCCTCGAGCTTTGTGTTGTCGAGTGCTTGAGTTAAGTGCTGCATCCTATGGGCTTCTAGCCATAACGTGTAATCTAAAGCACCTTTTGGGATAGTCTGAAAATAACGAGTGCGATCGTGATTGGTTGTGCCATTCACTTCTTGCGCTCCTAAACTTTGCATAGCGGTGAAGTGATTATCTGGAGCATGCTTAGATCCCGTAAACATTAAATGTTCAAACAAGTGGGCAAAACCACTCTGTTTTGCTTGCTCATCTTTTGCACCCACCTTGTACCAAAGATTTACGGTTACCAATGGCGCTCGGCTATCTTGGTGCGCTATTACCGTTAACCCGTTACTTAACTCTTTTTTAATAAATTCAGGTTTGTATTTATTTAATTCATTACTTCTTATATTTGATGTGTTTGAACATCCAGATAAAGTTATTGCCAATATTAATATTGCTTTTATATGTTTTTTCATTTCATTCTCCTTTTTTGTTTATTCTATTTTAATGTTTTTATATATCTTCCTGTTGTTTTTGACAGGTTTTTTATTTTTTTATTTTCTCTGTAAGAAATAACAGTTACTCGATTTTTGGTTTTTTAATAATATGATTTTGCTCGCTAAGCACAGGTGGTAAGAAAGACGTTTAAAAACAAAACATGTCAATTCTTACAGTTTAATAAAAATTAGGTTTTGTCATCATGTTTAGCAACAAACGAAAAAACTAAAATGGAATATAGAGAACGAAAATGAACAATATTTTGAAATTACAGCAATTACCGCAAAGCAATAAGCCAGAAGATAACCTTTGGAGTATTCACAGCGTAATTTGCCAAACAGTAACTTAACTAAACATTCAATACTTTGGAGAAAAACATGAATAACGTATTAAAACTACAAGAAATGACATCGACTTCTGAAGCAGACGTTCAAAGCTGGTCAACGCTAAGTGGCATTTGCCGCACGCTAGCTGCACAAGCTGCAAACGTTCAGCCGTAATCGACACGACTCACAGTTAACAGGATAAAAAACATGAATAACGTATTAAAACTACAAGAAATGACATCGACTTCTGAAGCAGACGTTCAAAGCTGGTCAACGCTAAGTGGTATTTGCCGCACGCTAGCTGCACAAGCTGCAAACGTTCAGCCGTAATCGACACGACTCACAGTTAACAGGATAAAAACATGAACAACGTACTAAAACTACAAGAAATGACATCGACTTCTGGAGCAGACGTTCAAAGCTGGTCAACGCTAAGTGGCATTTGCCGCACGCTAGCTGCACAAGCTGCAAACGTTCAGCCGTAATCGACACGACTCACAGTTAACAGGATAAAAACATGAATAACGTATTAAAACTACAAGAAATGACATCGACTTCTGAAGCAGACGTTCAAAGCTGGTCAACGCTAAGTGGTATTTGCCGCACGCTAGCTGCACAAGCTGCAAACGTTCAGCCGTAATCGACACGCATCACAGTTAACAGGATAAAAACATGAACAACGTACTAAAACTACAAGAAATGACATCGACATCTGAAGCAGACGTTCAAAGCTGGTCAACGCTAAGTGGTATTTGCCGCACGCTAGCTGCACAAGCTGCAAACGTTCAGCCGTAATCGACACGCATCACAGCTAACAGGATAAAAACATGAATAACGTATTAAAACTACAAGAAATGACATCGACTTCTGGAAGCAGACGTTCAAAGCTGGTCAACGCTAAGTGGTATTTGCCGCACGCTAGCTGCACAAGCTGCAAACGTTCAGCCGTAATCGACACGACTCACAGTTAACAGGATAAAAACATGAATAACGTATTAAAACTACAAGAAATGACATCGACATCTGAAGCAGACGTTCAAAGCTGGTCAACGCTAAGTGGTATTTGCCGCACGCTAGCTGCACAAGCTGCAAACGTTCAGCCGTAATCGACACGACACACAGTTAACAGGATAAAAACATGAACAACGTATTAAAACTACAAGAAATGACATCGACATCTGAAGCAGACGTTCAAAGCTGGTCAACGCTAAGTGGTATTTGCCGCACGCTAGCTGCACAAGCTGCAAACGTTCAGCCGTAATGTTTGCTCAGGAGGGCTGCGCTATAAGCCGCAGTATATCTCCTGAGAGCCAGCGACGCGCCAAATGATTTGTCGCGTCGTCCTTGGCAACTTTTTCTAAAACAAATTAAAAAAATGAGAACGAAAATATGTTGGATAATTTGTACACCTTTGGCGATAAGGACTTCTTCTCGCTACCGTCAGAGTTAGGTGCTGATAAGGAATACAGTGAAGTTATAACTAGTTTGCTTTCGAAAGATTGGACAGTAAAAAGGCACAATATCTGGCTGGCCGCTGCACCACTTGACGTGGAAATTCCGCTGCAAGGGTTCAAAATTCATGTATCGGCCACGGAGGAAGAAGCCATTGAAGTGATCCGTAAAACCGTACAGGTATGCATGGATTATAAAGCCGCATTCAAAGTTATTTGTCGTAAAGACTTAGCCAACCAAATGGCATCTAAATCAACCGGTCGCAGCGGCTCTGGCAAGCTGATCACAATTTACCCCGTGAACTTCGATTCGTTTAAGGCCATGATCCATGACCTGTATCTGGCGACGAAAGACAACAACGGCCCATACATTCTCTCTGACAAGCGATATAAAGATAGCAAAGTCGTGCACTATCGTTATGGTGGTTACAAGTTGATCCCAAGGCCTAAGCCCGATGGAACTGCGGATGCGTGCTTGATCCAACCGGACGGTACTTTGGTGAAAGATGAGCGAGAAGCGTTTTACTCATTGCCTAGCTGGATTGATGAGCCGTTCAACGATGAAGCCCTCAGCGAGGATGATTCTGAAATTAAGCCGTTGGCTGGTAGATATCAAATATCAGAAGCTTTTTCCTTCTCGAACAGTGGTGGTGTGTATAAAGCGACAGATTTAGCAACGGGCGAAACTGTAGTAGTTAAAGAGGCACGTCCTTATGTGCAATTCTCCTCGCTCAATGCAAAGTCGATATATGCTGACACGGTATTAAACAATGAATTTAAAATACTTGAGGCGTTGCAAGGTAGTGACTACTTCCCTAAACCCGTCGATTGTTTCACCGAATGGGAACACTCCTTCTTAGTTGAAGAGTTTGTACAAGGAGAAGCAATACGCTCATTTAGGGCAAAAGAAGAAGTCACTTTGATCCCATTTACAGGCAACTTGGCGACGGCAGAAAAGTTTAAACAACAGTTTACTTGGATCACCAAGGCGTGCATTGAAGCCATTTCATATGCTCATAGCCAAGGTATTGTATTGGCAGATATTTCACCAAACAACATCATTGTTGATAGTGACAATAAACGCATCAAATTTATCGACTTTGAAGGTTCGTTTAAATTAGATACAGCGAATGAACATAGAGACAGCATTCCGATTTTAGCAACCCCCGGTTTTACCGAGCAATCGAACTTGATTAAAGAAGGCGCAACTTTTAAGGGGGACTGGTATGGTTTATCCATGGTGTTGTACAGTATGTTGCTTCCTATTCAGCAAGCCTTTGAAATGAATGCTGAGTTCAAATGGTCGCTGCTAGAGAGGTTGGTACAAGATAGCGGATTACCTAAGCATGTGATTGAGATTGTAGACCGTCTATCTAAGGGCTTAGTTGATGAAGCTAAGGTGCTTTTACATGAGTTGGACAACATTACATTATCAGACGAAGTAGCAGAGAAAATAGAAAGAATAGAAGCGCTTCCTAAGATATCGGCAGACTTTAGTGAAATTGAAAATACACTACAGCGCTCACTGAATAACATAACCCGACTACTGAGAAGTGGTATCGAGCGAAAAGGTCATAATTTTTATCTACCAGTGGATTTCCAAGCATTTGATACTCATATGAGTTCACTCGCCTACGGTTATTCAGGACCTGCGCTATTACTCGCCCGTTCCGAACATAGTATTCCAACAGGTCTTGCAGCAGAGTTAGAGCAGGGTTTTAACGAGCAGGAAGCATCTCCTGGTCTATTGGTTGGATATGCCGGTATGGCACTGACCCAACTAGAGTTGGGTAACTACGATGTTGCACGTGAATTACTGACTAAATCCATGGCTGTACCGCATGAATTACAAGCGAGTAACTTTGCCCACGGTTTGGCAGGAATAGGGCATGGCTTTATTAAGTTGTATCAGAATACACAGCGAGCAAGCGACTTACAGCAGGCTATTGAAGCGGCGCAGTTACTAAGAAATAGAAGAACTTTTGAGCGTGGTGGATATAAGTATGCGTCAAGTGTAGAGGACAGTGATGGCGTTGGCTTCATGTACGGTAGCACAGGTATCGCGTTGTTTTTAATCCAACTGTTTAACGTGACGGATCAAGAGAGCTATTTAGAAGAAGCTAGATTGGCGCTGCAATTCGACCTGAATGTGGGGCTAAAACCTGAGGGACATTATCAATGGGGCGACTCCGAGAGTAGTCAAATGGTACTGCCGTACATCGAAAATGGATCCTCGGGTATTGGTTCGGTGGTACTGCGCTTATATCAAGCAACTGAAGACGAATACTATTTGAATATTGCCCGTAAAATTGCATTGAGCTCATACTCGCTTTATGCAGCTCAGCAGGGATTATTCTCTGGTTCGGTGGGGATCGCTGACTTTTTATTCGATATGTATCAGGTTACCCAAGAGCTGCAGTATAAGGAAAGTGCATTTCATATATTAGCGCGTTCGGCACTGTTTTCAATTTCACGCGATGAAGGAGAGTTATTCCCAGGGCGCACCTTGATTAGGCTGTCGACTGATCTTGCTATGGGTTCTTCGGGCGTTGGGATTGTCTTTGACCGAGTGTTAAATAATAAATCTCGCCCATTGTTTGATATCTAATGAGGTTGGCGGCTTAGGCCGCCTCACTAAGGAATTGATTGTTATGATTATTTCAAAAGAAAACCTTAGCACAGCTAAAGATATCTTGAAGCCACATCGCAAGAAACTTGGTTTACTGTTTTTCTTAACTGCTATTCAAGCAGTAATGTTTTCAGCGGTAGACCCATTGGCAATGAAATTCTTAATAGATGCGCTTAGTGAGGGTGATGTACAAACATTTATTTATTTGGCTGTAGGTGTGACATTCATTGCGACGTTTGGTAGAGCGCTAATCTATTATACTGCGCTAACCTCACAAAAAATAAAAAATGATGTACATCAATATCTTACTGTTGAAATGGCTGAGTCTATCTACAATAAACCGTATGCAGAAATTGCTGAGAAAGGTCGTGGGTACTTTACTTCTCGTTTGCATGATGAGGCACGTCAGCTGAGCGGAGTCGTTGATGTGTGTACAGGCTTGATATCAGGGGCTTTAGTTAGTGTTATTGGATTAAGTGTCGCGATTTGGTTGAGCTGGGAAATTACCCTGGCGCTAGTTGTGATAGTACCGTTCTTATACTTTTTAGCACACCGTTTTAGTGGCAGGATTTCAAACTGTACAGAGCGTTTGCATGAGACGGAAGCGCAATTCAAATCCATTTTAAATAAAGCCATTGATAGCTTTAAGTATGTAAAAACTCATAGTCTAATCAATCAAGCGCAGCACCGTATTGAAGAGGGTATCGCAG
>NZ_PNCO02000001.1:3362500-3422500 GCF_005886105.2 Pseudoalteromonas galatheae | reverse complement strand
GGTTAATTGATGGGGTTAGCTTAGGCGAAGCTCTTGATCGAAGCCCCGGTAAACGGCGGCCGTAACTATAACGGTCCTAAGGTAGCGAAATTCCTTGTCGGGTAAGTTCCGACCTGCACGAATGGTGTAACCATGGCCACGCTGTCTCCACCCGAGACTCAGTGAAATTGAAATCGCAGTGAAGATGCTGTGTACCCGCGGCTAGACGGAAAGACCCCGTGAACCTTTACTACAGCTTGGCACTGAACATTGACCCTACATGTGTAGGATAGGTGGGAGGCTTTGAAGCAGGAACGCTAGTTTCTGTGGAGCCGACCTTGAAATACCACCCTTGTAGTGTTGATGTTCTAACTTAGGCCCCTGAACCGGGGTTGAGGACAGTGCCTGGTGGGTAGTTTGACTGGGGCGGTCTCCTCCCAAAGAGTAACGGAGGAGCACGAAGGTTTGCTAAGTACGGTCGGACATCGTACGGTTAGTGTAATGGTAGAAGCAAGCTTAACTGCGAGACAGACACGTCGAGCAGGTACGAAAGTAGGTCATAGTGATCCGGTGGTTCTGAATGGAAGGGCCATCGCTCAACGGATAAAAGGTACTCCGGGGATAACAGGCTGATACCGCCCAAGAGTTCATATCGACGGCGGTGTTTGGCACCTCGATGTCGGCTCATCACATCCTGGGGCTGAAGTCGGTCCCAAGGGTATGGCTGTTCGCCATTTAAAGTGGTACGCGAGCTGGGTTTAGAACGTCGTGAGACAGTTCGGTCCCTATCTGCCGTGGGCGTTTGAGAATTGAGAGGGGCTGCTCCTAGTACGAGAGGACCGGAGTGGACGAACCGCTGGTGTTCGGGTTGTGATGCCAATTGCATTGCCCGGTAGCTACGTTCGGAACTGATAACCGCTGAAAGCATCTAAGCGGGAAGCAGGCCTCGAGATGAGTTCTCACTTTGACTTAGAGTCAACTGAAGGGCCGTTGAAGACTACAACGTTGATAGGCGAGATGTGGAAGTGCTGTGAGGCATTAAGCTAACTCGTACTAATTACCCGAGAGGCTTAACCATACAACGCCAAAGTGGTTTATAAGCGACAGAAGTTAATAGACTGAAGTAGACAGAAGAATTTAATAAGCTTTTTCCAGATTTATATTAATGAAGGATACTTCATTAATGAACAGAATTTCCTGATGACCATAGCGTTTTGGAACCACCTGACCCCATGCCGAACTCAGAAGTGAAACAAAACAGCGTCGATGATAGTGTGGGCTTCCCATGTGAAAGTAGAACATCGTCAGGGCCAAATAAAAGAAACCCGTTGCAGAAATGCGACGGGTTTTTTTGCATTTGAAGTAAAGTACTACCATGTAGTATCTCCCCTTCGCTTATCCATGCGCTCATTTCCCCGAACTGCGAAGCGTTGCTTCGGTTTCTTGTCACCCAAACTCAGAAGTGAAACAAAACAGCTCGAAGGCGAGCCCCGCGAAGGGTCGGCCCCGGTCAATGATAGTGTGGGCTTCCCATGTGAAAGTAGAACATCCTACTTCGTAGCGAGCCAAGGCCTTATTAAAGGTCGATTAACAGCATTCATCCATGATTCTAATCGACATTAGTACATCCATGTACGTCAAACCCGTTGCAGCAATGCGACGGGTTTTTTGCTATGTGGGGCATAGAGATTTGAGATATAAAACCTCGCGAGGTAAACTCGCTCCTACCACAGCATCAGCACTGAGCTGCGTGGTCGGAGGTGGTTTACCCGCCGAGCTGTTGGGCTCCCCAAACAAAAAGAATAAAACATCCTACTTCGTAGCGAGCTAGGACCTCATTGAAGGTCGATTAACAGTATTCATCCATGGCTCTAATCGACATTAGTACCTCCATGTACGTCAAACCCGTTGCAGCAATGCAGCGGTTTTTTTGCTATGTGGGATTTGAAAAGAACATATCACAAGCAATCAACACATCGCGAGGCAAGCTCACTCCTACAATAGCATCAGCACTGAGCAGCATTGTGGGAGCGCCGATAGCTTGTAATGAAAAGAACACAGAGTCAGTCTTTGCTTGTTTTCGCTTACGCTTAATAGCAATTAGTCTTAATACGTGCTCAATTAGCAGGAACAGATCTGACGCTAATAGTGTTAAAAATTTCTCATTTAGAACAAATAAATAGAAAAGTTTCGCCTTGCCTAAATGGATGTAGGTACCTCGTTGATAGTGGATACAGTAGTGGTGTTATCTACAAGGTTTTCTCGCCTCAAAAATGGAGCGTGTAATTATGCTAATTGGTATAAAATATGTTGAATAAAGAAACATTTGCGATTTTTTTTTGAGCTGTATATACTTACAGTAAATAAACCACTGTATGGAATACCAGTTAATGCGTCCTCTAACGAAACGACAAGAACAAATCTTTGAATTAATAAAAGTATTCATAAAAGATACTGGCATGCCTCCAACTCGTGCTGAAATAGCTGATGCTTTGGGTTTCAAGAGTGCAAACGCAGCAGAGGAGCACCTTAAAGCTCTTGCTAAAAAGGGAGTTATTGAAATGGTCCCAGGAGCAAGTCGTGGAATTAGACTTGTTGAGGATGAACCTGAGCAACTAGGCTTACCTATTATTGGCCGTGTTGCAGCTGGAGAGCCGATACTGGCAGAGCAACATGTTGAAAGCCACTTTAATGTGGATGCCAGTTTTTTTAAACCGAATGCTGATTACCTTTTGAGAGTTAATGGTATGAGCATGAAAGATATTGGGATTATGGATGGTGATCTACTAGCGGTCCATAGCACTCAAGTGGCTGAGAATGGCCAAGTGATAGTTGCTCGTGTAGAAGAGGACGTGACTGTTAAGCGCTTAGAAAAGAAAGGAAAGAAAGTTCTCTTGCATGCTGAGAATGAGGAATTTAAAGCGATCGAAGTGGATCTAGAGCATCAAAATTTCTCTATTGAAGGATTAGCCGTAGGTGTGATCAGAAGCGCCGACTGGATGTAGTTTATGAGGGCGAGCGTAGCGTTAAATATCAAGTTGCGCTCGCTTTAACTATATATAGTGAAAAAAGTAATAATTAACTTTTCTAACTGTGTGAAAGTAAGATAATTATCGTGACTTTTCCATATCTCAATATTTTTTAGTTTTCTGATCTTTATACACAATTTTTCATCACTCTTCGTTTTACTACCAGTAGCCCCATTTTTGATTCTAAATTCAGTCTTCTCAAAAATCTTGCATTTTGTTTATTTTTTGACTAATTGGTTAATAGTCGTGCAGTAAGTCTATGTACAAATAGGCAATATGACAGTCATCCAATAATAACAAAAGGCAACCATGAGTCGCCTTGAAGGAGACGTCAAATGAAAATTTGTCGATTAGTTGTAGCATTGATCGCAGTGCTAATCGCCATGCCCTCACTCGCTAACAGCGCTTACAATATGAGGCAAGGCGTTACAGACATTAGCCATCAAGTATACGAGCTTCATATGACCATATTTCTAATATGCTGCGTCATTGGGGTGATTGTGTTTGGGATTATGTTTTGGGCGCTTTTAAAACATAGAAAGTCAAAAGGCGTTGTTGCAGCGCAATTTCATGAAAGCACCAAAGTGGAGATACTTTGGACTGCTATTCCCTTCCTGATACTCATTGGCATGGCAATACCAGCTACAAAAACACTCATTGCTATGGAAGACACTAGCAAAGCTGATTTAACGATTAAAGTTACGGGGTCGCAGTGGAAATGGCACTATGAGTACATGGGACATGACGTCGAATTCTATTCTTTACTATCCACTCCGAAAGAAGAAATCAGTGATCTTAAGGAAAAAAATGAAAATTATCTGCTCGAAGTAGATAAACATCTGGTTATCCCTACTGATAGGAAAGTTCGTTTTTTGATGACATCTGATGACGTTATTCACTCTTGGTGGGTGCCTGATTTTGCTGTGAAGAAAGATGCCAATCCGGGCTTTATAAATGAAGCATGGACTAAGGTAAATGATGAGGGAATTTACAGAGGCCAGTGTGCTGAATTATGTGGAAAAGATCATGGCTTTATGCCCGTCGTCGTCGAGGCTGTGAGTCCTGATCAATTTGATAAATGGCTGGAGGGGGCTAAGGAAGAAAAAGCAAAAGCAGAAGCAGAGTCACAAGCAGTAGCCCAGCAAACTCTTACCAAAGAAGAGTTGATGGAGGTAGGTGAACAAGCTTACATGGCTTACTGTGCTGCTTGCCATCAACCTACAGGGCTTGGTCTACCGGGGGTCTTCCCTGCAATGAAAGGGAGTAAAGTTGTCACAGGAGATGTTAAAGAGCATATAGATATTTTGCTTTTAGGTCGGCCTGGGACTGCCATGCAATCTTTCGCAAAGCAATTAACGATCAAGCAGATCGCAGGGGTAATTACCTATAAAAGAAATAGCTGGGGTAACGACACTGGTGATGTTATTCAACCCAGCCAAATTCAGCGTGAGATAAATGCATTAGAGGAGAGTAAGTAATGAGTGCCATCGTAGAAGAACATTCACACCATACGGCTCCCAAAGGTATTAAGCGCTGGTTGTTTACAACAAATCATAAAGACATTGGAACATTGTATTTATTGTTTTCACTGACCATGTTTCTAATTGGTGGTGCCATGGCTATGGTGATTAGAGCTGAGCTTTTCCAGCCTGGTTTGCAGCTTGTAGATCCACATTTTTTTAATCAAATGACGACAGTTCACGGGCTAATAATGGTATTTGGAGCGGTGATGCCCGCGTTTACCGGCCTTGCTAACTGGATGATCCCAATGATGATAGGAGCTCCTGATATGGCGCTCCCGAGAATGAATAACTGGAGCTTTTGGATACTACCGTTCGCGTTTGCAATTTTACTGATGTCATTATTTTTGGAAGGTGGTGGGCCCGCTTTTGGTTGGACTTTTTATGCGCCTCTCTCTACAACGTACAGCAACGACAATACCGCATTTTTTGTGTTTTCTGTACATATAATGGGTATTAGTTCCATCATGGGCGCTATTAATGTGATTGTGACCATTGTTAACTTAAGAGCTCCGGGCATGACATGGATGAAGCTCCCCTTGTTTGTCTGGACTTGGTTGATAACCGCATTCCTTCTGATAGCAGTTATGCCAGTACTTGCTGGCGCTGTGACTATGGTGCTGACCGACAAGTTCTTTGGGACAAGTTTTTTTGATGCTGCAGGTGGTGGTGATCCAGTGATGTTCCAGCACATATTCTGGTTTTTCGGCCACCCTGAAGTATATATCATGATATTACCCGCCTTCGGCATAATTTCTACGATAGTACCTACATTTTCAAGAAAGAAACTGTTTGGCTACGCATCGATGGTTTATGCAACTGCATCGATCGCATTGTTGTCGTTTGTCGTTTGGGCTCACCACATGTTTACCACAGGTATGCCTTTAGCTGGTGAGTTGTTTTTTATGTATGCAACTATGCTCATCTCAGTACCCACTGGCGTTAAGGTTTTTAATTGGGTAGCTACGATGTGGCGAGGCGCAATTAGTTTTGAAGTACCCATGTTGTTTGCCATTGCATTTATTGTGCTTTTCACAATAGGTGGGTTTTCAGGGTTGATGTTAGCGATCACACCCGCGGATTTCCAATATCACGATACTTACTTTGTTGTCGCTCACTTCCATTATGTGTTAGTTACTGGGGCTGTGTTCTCAATAATGGCCGCAGCATATTATTGGTTACCAAAATGGACGGGGCATATGTTTGATATCAAATTGGCTAAATTTCACTTTTGGTTCTCCTTGATTAGTGTGAACGTATTGTTCTTCCCTATGCACTTTGTTGGTCTTGCTGGCATGCCTAGGCGGATCCCAGATTATGCTCTGCAGTTCGCTGATTTCAACGCGATTATTAGTGTTGGAGGGTTTGCTTTTGGTCTTTCTCAACTGCTGTTTGTTGCAGTGGTTTATAAATGTATAAAAGGCGGGGAACAGGCTCCTGGAAAAGTGTGGGATGGGGCTGAAGGGTTGGAGTGGCAAGTACCATCTCCAGCTCCTTATCATACCTTTTCAACGCCTCCGGAGATTAAGTAATGCAACATGGACGCCTGCTTAGGAAGCTTATTTTGTTGACGCTAGGCATGTTTGCTTTTGCCTTTGCACTGGTTCCTCTATACGACGTTTTTTGTGATGTCACTGGCCTCAATGGTAAACCATCCATGGAAGTCGCAAGGCAGAGCGAGTCAATAGCACAAAGTCGACAAGTAGATGTGAGCTTCACAACGCATAGTCAAAGTCAGGCGCCATTTAAGGTCGATGCCGTTGAACATTCGGTTAGTGTTCAACCTGGAAAGCTAACCGATGTGAAGTTTATTGCAAAAAATCTGAGTGATAACGAGCGTGTGTTGCAAGCGATCCCTTCAGTGTCCCCTGGGAAAGCTGCAAAGTATCTACACAAAATGGCCTGCTTTTGTTTTGATCAGCAACCGATGAAAGGCAAAGAAGAAGTTGAATTTGTCTTGAGATTCTATGTAGATACGGAGCTTCCCATTGATGTTGAGGAACTCACGCTTTCATATACGTTGTTTGATATTACAGAGCGAGTTAGCAAACAAGACAGTGATGGGGTGAGTATGCTAGCCGCTCAAGAGGAGTTCAAATATGAACCATGAACAAGAAAAATATTACGTACCTGAGCAAAGCCCATGGCCGATAGTCGGTGCTTTTGCGTTGTTTTTCATCGCTGTTGGGGCTGCACTTACCATTATTCAGCTAAACTCTTCTGGGAACAGTGGAGTAATGTTACTGCTTGTGGGTATTGCTGTGCTGGTATATATGCTGTTTGGTTGGTTCAGGAATGTGATCCAAGAATCTCAAACCGGATTATATTCTGCCCAAATGGATCGTTCGTTTAAGCAGGGAATGGGATGGTTTATCTTTTCTGAAGTTATGTTCTTTGCAGCTTTTTTTGGTGCGCTTTTTTATGCACGGATGATTGCTGTTCCGTGGTTAGGTGGTGCAAGCAACAATGCCAGTACAAATGAGGTTTTATGGCCTCAATTTGAGGCTGTTTGGCCATTGCTCACAACACCAGATGGAACTGTTACTCAAGCTATGGGTTGGCAGGGACTTCCACTTATCAATACTATCATTCTATTAGCATCATCAGTAACCCTTAGCTTTGCTCATGTAGCTTTGGAAAAGGAGCAAAGGGCGAAAGTAAAGGCGTTTTTGGGGCTAACTGTACTACTTGGAATTGCATTCTTAACGTTGCAAGTGGAAGAGTATATTCATGCCTACCAAGATCTTGGGTTAACTCTGCAGTCGGGAGTATACGGCAACACATTCTTTTTACTTACAGGATTTCATGGGGTTCATGTCACACTTGGCGCGATCATTCTGTTCGTTATATGGATCAGAGTGTTGAAGGGGCATTTTACCGCTAAGAACCATTTTGCTTTTCAGGCTGGGGCTTGGTATTGGCATTTTGTTGATGTGGTTTGGCTATGTCTATTTGTATTTGTTTATGTGTTGTAACACCGGGTGAAGAGTGTAGTTTTATAAGATCAAATTGAGCTGCAAGACAAATTATAAGTAGCACAGCTATTGAAGCATAAACTCTTTTTTGCAATAGCTTCGCCATTGACTCTTGTTGCTCTGACTTGAGCATGACCAGCATAGCTTTAAATAAATTAAAAAAAACGAGCAGTAGTAATACAACAATAATAATTTTAATCATAAGGGGTGTCCGATGGATTTAGGTGCACTTTTTAAAGGTAGATCAAAAACCCCCATATTGGCAGCGTTAATCGTTGTTCTCTTATGCGGTTCACTTTCTTATTGGCAATTGCAAAGAGCACAGCAAAAACATGTGCTGCAGCAAAAAATTGAGAGAAAAAAGGCGCAAGACGTAATTAACGGACCGCAAGCAACGCCCCTGCCGCTCACTCAAAGTATTAATGCTGAGGTTTCGATAACAGGGAGCTTTGTAGACGGTGCTGTTTGGTATTTAGATAACCAAGTTGTAAAAGGCCGGATTGGTTTTGATGTGATTGGTATTTTTAAAATTTCCAAAACTGATGAGCACTTGGCTGTTAACTTAGGCTTTGTGCCGCAACAGGCTAGTCGCGTACCTACCGCTTTTTCTCTTCCAACCGGTACAGTTTCTCTACCTGTTTATATCAAATCTAGTGAAAACAAGCGGTTCACACTAGCCAAGTCTGCAGTAGATGAGGCGACAAGACAACCTGTGATCCAGTACATTGATGTCAATTACTTATCTAAGGAGTCAGATAAACCTCTTTTACCTTTAATCGCCTATATGACTAAAAATAGGTTGGCTGGAACTGAGCCTCACTATCAGCCTGTAGTAATGTCACCGCAAAAACATGAAGCTTACGCTTTGCAGTGGTTACTCATTGCCTTGGCCGCGTTGGTTATTGGCTGGAAGCTTTCAAAAAAGGAGATTAAAAATGTCTAAAAGTGCAGCGTGGTTTATAGGGCTATTCGTACTCCCAGTGTTGTTGGCATTTATTGCTTTAAAAGTCGGCTGGATACCTGATGGTACCACTAATCATGGTGAATTTTTAAGTCAGGAGGTTCGTCAATCAGAGCTAGCGCTAGAGACCGAATGGAGTATTGTTTATCAGCGACCAAAGCAGTGCAATAAGCAATGCTCTTTACTACTCGACAGCTTACCTAATTTGTATTTAGCACTTGGGAAAAACCAGCAAAAAGTATCGCTTGTGGTATTACAAGATCAAAATGAAAAAAGTATTGAGTTCGCAACTTCTTTACCGATACACCTCAACCAGCTAGAAGATAATTATCTATATTTGGTTGATAATAAAGGGTTATTTGTACTTAAGTATGCACCGGTAGATAGTTTAGAAGCAATGCGAAATGTACAAAAAGGGCTTTTGAGTGATCTAAAGAAACTATTGAACTACTCTCGCTCTAGTTAGGAGGTAAATATGTCCAAGGTAAGAATAAAAGTCGCAGTATTTACCTGTTTTGTTGCAATAACAGTGGTGACACTTGGTGCTTTTACGCGTTTAAGTGATGCAGGACTTGGGTGTCCAGATTGGCCTGGGTGTTATGGCTTTCTAACGGTACCAAATGAGAGTCATGAATTATCGGCAGCCAAAGACAACTTTCCACATTTAGATGTGGAAGAAGAAAAAGCTTGGATTGAAATGATCCATCGCTATTTTGCCAGCTTTCTTGGGTTACTTATATTAGTACTTGCATGTGTGAAACTGTTTAGTAAGCGAGAAACGGAGGGTCCTAGTCGTCATTATTACTTGCTGTTATTGCTCGTGTTATTTCAAGGGGCACTCGGCATGTGGACCGTGACTATGAATTTACAGCCAGTCATCGTGATGGGTCATTTGCTAGGGGGGTTTAGTATTCTTGCA
The DNA here is from genome assembly GCF_005886105.2 of Pseudoalteromonas galatheae. NCBI lineage: Bacteria > Pseudomonadati > Pseudomonadota > Gammaproteobacteria > Alteromonadales > Pseudoalteromonadaceae > Pseudoalteromonas > Pseudoalteromonas galatheae. The sequence goes on along the minus strand of NZ_PNCO02000001.1, from coordinate 3,413,117 downwards.
TTGCTGGTGTTATTGGTTCTAAGGCTGAAATACAACACTATTACTGCTAGCGTAACTAAGCTTACCTATCGCTTATGTTATGTGGCTCTTGGTGTGTTGATTATCCAAATTGCGTTGGGTGGGTGGCTTGCCGCCAATTATGCTGCACCGCATTGTACTGGGTTGCCGCTCTGTGACAATCTGCAACTTTTTTCGTGGCAGAGTTTATTGACGCTTCCAGAAGCCTCAGCGACTTACGAGTTTGGAGTGCTACCGTTCGAATCTAGAGTATCTATTCACTTCATCCATAGGGTGTGGGCAGTCACTACTGTTTTAATGCTACTTGCAGCGTGCTGGCCGTTGCTCAAAGTTAGTCAGAATCAAATACTCAGACGCTCAGCGCTTGTCGTCTTAGCTTTAGTCTCTATACAAGTTTTGGTGGGGGCTGCAATAGTACATTTCCAGTTTCCTCTACTGTTGACACTATTCCATAATTTCATGGCGGCTATGGTGTTATTAGCAATGGTTAGATTGTGCTTTTTTATCAGTCTGGCGCAAAAAGTTGGGGGAAAGTATGTATCAATTAACTAATTTTCCAGAGCTCCAAAAAGCAACTACGCTATTCAAAGCTTATTTTGGCATGTGTAAGTTCAAAGTAGTATGTATGTTGGTGATCACTGCGTGGGTCGGGATGATGTTAGCACCACAAAGTGATAAAACATTATTGGCACAATTCATGAGCTTATTTGGCATTGGTTTACTCTCAAGTAGTGCAGCAGCTGTAAATCATATAGTAGATAGAGAAATAGATAAAAAGATGGCGCGAACACGAAACCGGCCGTTAGCGACAGACTCTGTTTCTGTATCATCAGCTCTAATTTTTGCGATAAGCTTGGCAGTTTCCGGTTATGCTCTTTTAACAATTTTCGCCAATCAACTGTGCGCGCTTCTCACCTTAGCTGCATTATTCGGTTATGCCGTGGTTTATACGTTATTATTAAAGCGCGCAACACCTCAAAACATAGTAATAGGAGGGCTAGCGGGAGCAATGCCCCCATTGTTAGGTTGGGTCAGTGAGACTGGCCAACTCGGTGCTGAGCCTTGGTTATTGGTAATGATCATTTTTGCGTGGACACCACCGCACTTTTGGGCATTGGCGATTGCCCGTAAAAGAGACTACGAAAAAGCCGGAGTTCCTATGTTACCAGTAACGCATGGAAATGAATTTACAAAACTCTGCGTGCTATTCTATACCATCATTTTGACTTTGGTTTGTTTGCTACCTTACTTAGTGGGAATGTCAGGCTGGATCTATTTGCTGGCCTCTGGTATAGCAAATGTTGCTTTCATCTACAAAGCCACCAAACTTATGAAAACAAATAGTATAGAGTATGCGATGAGCGTATTTTATTTCTCTATCTGGCATCTTTTGATAGTGTTCGTTGCACTTTTTGTGGATAAAGCATTTATATGAAAAAGTTACTCTTAATCGTCTCTATTTTTATACTGTTTGGTTGTGGACCTGCACCAGATGTATCAGAAAAAGTGGTTTGGTACCCTAAACCGAAAGCTGTCAAAACGTTTGAATTAAAGGATCAATACGGTGAGGTAGTTACTAACCAAGACTTTACAGATAAATGGAATTTACTATTTTTGGGTTACACCAGTTGCCCAGATGTTTGTCCTATGACGCTGTTGAAATTAACTCACGTATATCAATCAGTAGAAAACAAAGATAGCCTTCAAGTATGGTTTATTTCAGTCGATCCTGAAAGGGATACAGAGGAAAAGCGTTTAGCCTACATTAGGCACTTTGATCCTGATTTTAAAGCGGTATCTGCTGAGCACTCTGTCTTATTTCCATTTGTTAGAGATCTCGGTTTAATTTATGCGATAAATCAGGAACAGACGAAAGAATATTATGTTGATCATAGTGCATCTGTAGCATTAATTAATCCAAAAGGTCAGCTTGAGGCTATTTTTAAGCCAACACATGCAGCAGGAGCTGTACCTACAATTGATGATAAATTACTTCTAGCCGATCTAGAAAAGATCATCAATTAATTTTATAGCGGCACTATTCAAGCTCGGTGTCGCTCTACTATGTTATCTCTAACACGTTAATTATTTGCGGATTTTTAATCAATCTTTGTGGCATTTTTACCATCACGGTCTAAGCTAATTTTATTACTCATTTTTACAAGGATAGTCTTCAGCTCATGTTGAAACTTCCACCTGAAATGGCGATTAACCATGTGGAAAGCCTGTACCATCAGATTTTCCAAGACTCTATGGAAACATCAGACATCACGATTGATATCAGTGAAGTACAAAGAGCCGACACGGCATCTATACAACTGCTATGTGCCGTACAGAAGCACTTGCTCTCGTTAGAACATAAAATTGTATGGCATGGTGAAAGTGAGGCTTTAGCGCAGGCGGTAAATGAGTTGGGATTAACCCATTATCTATTCCATAGTATTGAAAATTAAGAGGTGAATATGAAAAAGATTTTAGCTGTGGATGATTCTGCGTCAATGCGCCAGATGGTTGGCTTTACTTTGAAAAAAGCAGGTTTTGAAGTCACAGAAGCAAAAGATGGGAGTGAAGCGCTGTCTATTGCCAAACAGCAAGGGTTTGATGCTGTGATCTCTGATGTAAATATGCCTGTGATGGATGGAATTACTCTTATTAAAGAGCTGCGCAGTCTACCCAACTATAAGTTCACTCCTTTGCTAATGCTGACAACTGAGTCTGGATTAGATAAAAAAACAGAAGGTAAAGCGGCGGGTGCAACGGGTTGGATAGTAAAGCCGTTCAACCCTGAACAACTACTAGCGGTATTGAAAAAAGTCATAAGATAGATACAGAGAGGCGTCGATATGAGTATTGATTTAAGCCAATTTTTTGATGTCTTTTTTGAAGAAAGCTTTGAAGGGCTAGACGTAATGGAAGCTGAGCTGTTGAATTTACAGCCAGGCCATGAAGACTCAGAAACAATCAATACTATTTTTCGCGCAGCACACAGTATCAAAGGTGGTAGCGGAACGTTTGGTTTTACTTCTGTCGCGAACTTCACGCATGTATTGGAAACCTTACTCGATCAAATCAGAGATGGTCGTCGGCAGTTAACCGCTGAACATGTCAATTTATTGCTCCAATCCGTTGATTGTTTGAGAGCCCTACTAACTGCCTTGCAAGCTGAAGAAACACCGGATCTTTCAAACGCGAATGATTTGAAAGTCAAATTCGAGGTAATTTTAGGTGGTGAAGAGAGTGCTAGCTCAGATACTGTAGATAACGCACCTCAAGGGCGAGAATCTCAAACTTATCAAGTTGATTTCAAACCGCTTCCCCACTTGTTTAAAACTGGTAATGAGCCACTTTACATGCTTAGTGAGCTATCAGAACTAGGTGATTTAGAAACTCACGCGTTTTGTGATGCGATACCTGAAATAGATGATTTCAATCCTGAGGATTGTTACTTAAGTTGGCGGTTATATCTGACAACTAGCCAACCTGAATCAGCGATAAAGGAAATATTTGAGTGGGTCGAAGATGACGCTGAAATCTCCGTCACTTTATGCGGTGGTTTATTTGAAGATGATGTGAGTGCCTCTGCAACGCCTGAGCCTGAGTTTGATAAGGAAAAAACTACGGGCAAAGAGACTCAAAATATTGATGTAACAAAAGCACCTTTAGCGGCAAAGGCTAAGCCAGAGACTAGTAAAAAATCTGCAGAATCGACTTCGATCCGTGTTGGAATTGATAAAGTTGACTCGCTTATCAATATGGTAGGGGAGTTAGTTATTACCCAAGCTATGTTGACTCAATTAGGTGAGCAAGAGCCAACAGAAAATACGCTTGCCGCAATGCAAGAAGGTCTCGCTCAACTTGCCCATAACACGCGTGATTTACAAGAAAATGTAATGCGTATCAGGATGCTACCTATTAGTTTTGTATTCAGTCGTTTTCCCCGATTGGTAAGAGATACGTCACAGAAGTTGAATAAACAGGTAGAGCTGAAACTGCTAGGAGAGCAGACAGAATTAGACAAAACCGTGATGGAAAAAATTTCAGACCCTATGGTGCATTTAGTAAGAAACTCTCTGGATCACGGTTTGGAAACACCGGAAGACAGAATAAGGGCCGGAAAAGATCCTGTCGGTACAGTGACACTGAATGCTTTCCACCAAGGCGGAAATATTGTAATTGAAATCATGGATGATGGCAGGGGCTTGAATACCGAAAAAATAAAAAACAAAGCAATTGCCAATGGCTTAATTCAAGCCACAGACGAGCTGACTACCGAAGAGGTTAACGAACTTATCTTTAGGCCCGGGTTTTCAACGGCTGATGAAGTGAGTGATATCTCTGGTCGTGGAGTGGGTATGGATGTTGTTCGACGAAATATCCAAGCATTAAATGGTAGCGTTGAAGTAACTTCTGCAAAAGGGGTTGGCTCGACATTTACAATTAGGTTGCCATTAACACTTGCCATTCTTGATGGCCAATTGGTTAAAGTCGCCAAACATACCTACATTATTCCACTTATCTCTATTGTCGAATCGTTGCAGATACAAATTAAAAAAGTGAGCAAAGTCGGTAATGGTTTAGAAGTGCTCAGGCTAAGGGATGAATACATTCCTATACTCCGCTTGTATCAACTATTTAACCATGATGGCGCGATAGAAGAGTTAGATAAGACTTTGCTGGTAGTCGTTGAGAGTGACAATCATAAAGTAGGATTGCTGGTGGATGATTTATTGGCGCAGCAGCAAGTCGTAATTAAGAGCCTTGAAGCAAATTATCAGAAAGTAAATGGGATCTCAGGGGCGACAATTTTAGGTGATGGTAGAGTTTCTTTAATTGTCGATATTAGTGGTCTTATCAAACTAAGTGGCTTAAAGCGCCCTGGAACCCAAGAGTTATTGGTAGAGCAAGAGCTGGATGAGGCGGTGTCATGATCACTGAGAAAGCTTCTATTAATGAGCAAGTCATACTTGCCGACAGGGATGGGGACACACAATTTCTCACCTTTATGATGGCTGGCGAAGAGTACGGTATGGATATTTTAGCTGTACAAGAGATTAGAGGGTGGGAAGAAGTTACTGCTATTCCAAACTCACCTCAGTATGTGAACGGTGCAATAAATTTACGTGGCACGATAGTACCAGTCATAGATTTAAGAGTTCGATTCGGCCTACCACAGATCGACTATGGGGCCCTAACAGTTGTCATCGTTGTTTCTGTTGTAATAAAAGAGGCAACAAAAATTATGGGGTTAGTTGTTGATGCGGTATCTGATGTATACAGCATCGATGAAGAAACAGCGAAAGATGTTCCAGACTTTCAAGACTCGGAAAATAGTCAATTTGTACAAGGACTTGTTAATGTTGGTGAAAAAATGGTCGTACTTTTGAATTTGAAGAAGATATTGGATCTTGAAGTAAAGCATAGCGAGCAATTGGTTGTCGGGGGATAACATGAGCGATCAAGCATTAGCAAATCAACTCAATAATAGAGTTCTGATTGCAGGTGGCATCATATTTGTGGGCTTGGCAGTTAGTGTTCAGATGTTGAATATTAATATGTCTACACAAGTCTATGTTGCAATGTTTATAGCTGCTGTCAGTGTGGTACTGGCAATTCTACTACTTAAGCAAAGCGCAAACTTACTGCTTGTTAAGTTACATGATGTTGAAAAAATCATTCCCGCTATAGAAAGTAAAGATGCGAGCTTGCTGAATGCAAGTAGTGTGTCATGTCAATCATCTTTATACAAAGCGGTTGCAAATTTATTAAATGGTGACGCGGCAGATAGTCAAGACCATAGCCAAAGTTTGTTACTGGCTTTGAAGGTCTGCCAAGCCAACATTATGCTGGCAGACGCCGCACTCAATATTGTGTACTTGAACGATTCAGTAACAAGTATGCTGCGTAAGAATCAGGCTAGGTTACAGCAAGAGTTATCTGGTTTTAACGTTGATAGCTTGATTGGTGCAAATATTGACATATTCCATAAAAACCCTAGTCATCAAAGAGGGATCCTAGCTAATTTGACTCGTCCACATGTCGCGCAAATAGAAGTGGCAGGATTGACCTTTGATCTTATCGCCACACCTGTTTTCGACGATGAAGGACAAAGGATCGCGACTTTAGTTGAGTGGAAAGACCTTACAAGAGAATTAGCGCTAGAGAAAAAGCAGGCGGATTTGGCGAGCCATAATGCTCGTATATCTAGCGCGCTGGACGTTTGTCAGGCAAACGTAATGCTAGCGGATGAAGGGTTGAATATTATTTATGTTAATGACTCTGTCGTTCGAATGTTGAGAGACAATCAAGCACAGCTAAGAAAGGCATTACCGAATTTTGATGTGGATACGCTGGTTGGGCAGTGCATTGACGTATTCCATACCAATCCCAGTCACCAAAGAGGTTTGCTTGAAAAACTGAGTGACGTCTATCGAACAGATATTAAAGTCGCGGGTTTTACGTTTGGTTTAATTGCGACACCGGTATTTGATGACGAGAGGAAACGGATTGGTACCGTCGTGGAATGGGATGACAAAACAGAACGCTTAGTTCGTGAAAAAGAAGAAAAAGCAGCAGCAGCTGAAAATTTACGCGTCCGAAGGGCATTAGACAACGTTTCAACGAATACGATGATAGCAAATGAGCAGTTTGAGATCGTTTACTTGAATCGCGCAGTGAAAGACATGATGAGAAATGCTGAGAGCGATTTAAGACGTGACTTACCTAATTTCGATAGTAACCACCTTCTAGGCGCGAATATTGATGTATTCCACCGTAATTCGAGTCATCAACGCAGTATGCTTTCTCGACTCGAAACTGAGTATAAAACCGAAATTACTGTTGGTGGAAGAACTTTTGGTTTAGTTGCTAACCCGATATTTGGTAGTAACCATGAACGTGTAGGTACTGTTGTCGAATGGGAAGATAGAACCACAGAAGTTACGATTGAGAAAGAAGTGAGTAGCCTAGTTCAGTCTGCAAATGGTGGCAATTTGAGTGCTCGTTTATCAGAAGATGGGAAAGATGGCTTCTATCTGAGACTGACACAGGGCTTAAATAGCCTAGTCTCCACAATTGATGAAACGGTTACAGACATGGGAGATATGTTAGATGCATTGGCAACCGGTAACTTAACTAGACGTATTGAAGGTGATTACCGTGGGGCTTATGAAAAGCTGAAGAAAGACGCAAATACTACCGCAGATAAGTTAACCGAGGTGCTGGGTCGAGTTCGTACTTCTGCAAATTTAGTTGCCAGTGGTGCTGATGAAATTTCCCAAGGTAACGCGGATTTAAGTCAGCGAACTGAAGAACAAGCATCCTCACTAGAAGAAACTGCTTCTAGTATGGAAGAGATGACGAGCACTGTTAGACAAAATGCAGATAACGCCAAAGTTGCGAACGAGTTGGCTGAAGAAACGTGTGACAAGGCGACTAAAGGTGGTGAAGTCGTTACACGAGCAGTCGAAAGTATGTCTGAAATTAATGATTCGAGTAAAAAAATTGCGGACATTATAGGTGTTATTGATGAAATCGCCTTCCAGACAAACTTATTGGCACTAAACGCTGCTGTTGAAGCCGCGAGAGCGGGCGAGCAAGGTCGAGGTTTTGCTGTGGTTGCTGGTGAAGTGCGTAATCTAGCTCAACGTTCTGCGGCAGCAGCTAAAGAGATTAAAGATCTGATCAGAGACAGTGTAAGTAAAGTCGAAGACGGTACGCTACTTGTGAATGAGTCTGGTGAAACGCTGAAAGAAATCGTAGAGTCAGTTAAGCGAGTAACTAATATGATTTCCGACATTGCCGAAGCTTCTATTGAGCAGAGTTCAGGTATTGAGCAGGTCAATAAAGCAGTGTCACAAATGGATGAAATGACGCAGCAAAATGCAGCCTTAGTTGAAGAAGCATCGGCTGCTGGGGAGTCGATGGCTGAACAAGCTAATGATATGAGAAGACTATTAAATTTCTTCACACTAGATGAATCATCAAACCGTAGCTTGGAAGCACCTGAGCCACCGAAAAGCTATAAAGCGCCAGAAAAACAATTACCAAAACGGGCAACGAATTCCAAAAAGGTCCCGCAGCAAAACACGAGAAGTAATCATTTTGCAGATGACTCGGAAGAGTGGGAAGAGTTCTAGGATAAGGTAATAGAGCTCCCCTACTTGGGGGGGCTGAAGGAATACGACGATGCGAGAGTTTCTGTTGACTGACAAGGATTTTTCCGAGATCGCAGCTCGGGTCTATGACACATGCGGTATAGTACTTGGACCGCATAAAAAGGAAATGGTTTACTCTAGATTAGCAAGGCGAATAAGAGCAAATGGATTGAAATCGTTTGAGGCGTATTTATCTTTTTTAGAAGAAAACCAAGATGTAGAGTTTAATCATTTTATTAATGCAATAACGACTAACTTAACTTCTTTTTTTCGAGAAAACCATCACTTCGATTTTTTAGCAAAGAGAATAGTTCCTGAAATTATTGCCAGGCACAAACACGATAGAAAAGTCAGGATCTGGTCTGCCGGATGCTCAACAGGTGAAGAGCCCTACAGTATTGCAATGACCATTGCGAATGCTTTTCCTGGCGGCTGGGATGTCAAAGTGCTGGCAACTGATCTAGATTCCAATGTATTGGACAAAGCGAGCTTAGGAGAGTACACAGCAAGCAATGTTACGGGCTTAGATGAAGACAAGCTCAAAAAGTGGTTTCTTAGAAGTGCTGATGGAGCAATGTATAAAGTGAAGCCTAAATTGCAGTCCTGTATTCATTTCAAGCGGCTCAATTTGTTAGAGCCATGGCCAATGAAGGGGCCATTTGATGTTATTTTCTGTCGTAATGTTTTGATTTATTTTGATAAAGAAACCAAAGATAAGTTGTTTGAGCAATATCATGACATGTTAGTTCCCAATGGTTACTTACTTATTGGGCATTCCGAGACGATGGGAAAAGAGCACCTAGAATTTAAAAATTTAGGTAAAACCATTTATCAAAAAGGCCAGTTAAATGAGAGAGTTTAGACCGGTTCTCAGAGGCTTCGAACATGTAAAGCGCTTTTGGGATTCTGGGCGCGCTAAAGTCGTTGCAAAAGTACTTCCTGGGGAGTTCTATGTATCCAAGCAGGATGAACTGATTTCGACTGTACTAGGCTCCTGCATCGCCGCCTGCGTATACGACGAAAAATTAGGGATAGGTGGTATGAATCACTTTATGCTACCCGGAGCAAAGGCGCTAAGAGAGGTGCATGCGGATGACTTAAATTGCCGCTATGGTAATTGGGCAATGGAGTATCTGATAAATGAAGTACTCAAAAATGGGGCGTCTCGAAGCAATTTAAAAATTAAACTTTTTGGTGGCGGAAAAATCATCAGCGCCATGACTGATATTGGTGAAGGCAACATCAGGTTTGCGCAAGCCTATGTGGAAGAAGAAAGTCTGAATTTAATTTCACAAGATGTTGGTGGTCCTTGGCCAAGAAAAGTTATCTTCCATCCCCAAAGTGGCAAAGCGCAAGTTAAAAAGTTACGAACCATGCACAATAACACAATTGAACAACGTGAAGTGCGTTACTTACATGACATAGAGGCTCAAGACAATAAAACGGATATTGAGCTATTTTAGGTGTGAAATATGATCAAAGTTCTGATTGTTGACGACTCGCCGTTAATTCGTGGGTTGCTAAAAGAAATATTAAGTCAGGCGGATGGTATTAAAGTCGTTGGCACCGCAGAAGATCCTTATGAAGCTAGAGAACTCATTAAATCGACTTCGCCTGACGTATTAACGTTAGATATAGAAATGCCAAAAATGAATGGCATAAACTTTCTAAAAAACTTAATGCGTCTAAGGCCTATGCCTGTAGTGATGATCTCAACATTAACCCAGGAGGGGTCGCCCGCCACTATAGAAGCATTAGAATTGGGTGCAGTTGATTTTATTTCAAAGCCGACCAGTAATGTCGCTAACACTTTAATGTCTTATTCGGATTTGCTGATTAAAAAAATTAGGGTAGCGGCTGGTGCAAGAGTGAGGGCTTTTAAAGCACCAAGCCAAGAAAGTGAACTAGAAATTGGCCGTAACTATACATTTTCGCGTAATACTATTTTAGCAATAGGCGCCTCAACTGGGGGAACTGAAGCTATCAGAGAAGTGCTTATGCGATTACCAACACACGCGCCACCTGTTGTAATCACTCAGCATATTCCACCAGTTTTCAGTACTTCATTCGCACAAAGAATGGATCGCACCTGTGCTGTATCAGTAAAAGAAGCGGAAGATGGTGATATTTTATTACCCGGGCATGTGTTCATAGCTCCGGGAGACAAACATCTGAAGGTGGCACACACCACAACCGGATATGTATGCCGATTAGATGATACAGAGCCTGTTAATCGTCACAAACCTTCAGTTGAAGTGCTATTTAACTCCCTTATACCAATGGGCAAGCATGTTTGTGCTGCAATGCTCACGGGAATGGGCAGTGATGGCGCAAAAGCGATGCTAGCTTTGAAAGCCGCTGGTGCCAATACATTTGCGCAAGATGAACTTAGCTGTGTGGTATGGGGAATGCCTAGAGCTGCGTACGAGCTTGGTGCAGTACAAAGTCTGGTACCTTTGAGTAAGGTGACTGAAACTATGCTGAGCGCAGTTAAAAAGTAAGGGTAGGAGCGAACTTGTTCCTACCCAAAGCTGTTATTTCTCAATAACCCAAGGTTGTGAAAACCAATAATATCGGCCTGTGTCTTTGATCGAAGGCGCGGTACAGTTATATCGTGACCTTCCTATGGGCAGTGCTTTTGGGGTTTGGATACGTACGCTGGTTTCTGATAGCCACGTCAGCTCAGCTTGCCCAACACCTGAAACGTAGCATGCAAATTGACTCTGATGAAAATCCTTATTGTTAAAATGCAACGTGATTGCTGGCGTTTTATTATTCGTGACGCTATCAAGGTAATCTAATTTTTGTAGAGAGAACGCTTTGGTCTCGAGCTTAGTTTTTAATGTTTCTAAGCTGCTGTAATTTCCTGATGCGGGAAAGCGAGCGATACGTGTAAAATCTGAAGAAATACCAACCGCACCAGAGTGCTGTCCAATACCAATAAAGCCAAGCTCTGCCACTAGCTTTTGTAATTCATGGTTAAACTCGCCGTAGGGGTATGCGAGGTATGGGTAATCGTGGCCAATTTCTTCTTTAATACGGTGCTGTGACCATCTGATATCGTGCTCAATGCGTGCACGCCACTGCGCTGCTGTTTCATTTTTTAGTTTGAGATGGAGGTAATCGTGCTTAGCACTATGATTTGCGATAATAGCCCCGCGTTTTGCTAATGTTCTCAACTCATCCCACGTCATCACATAGCTTTTCTTTTCATCAATAAGTTGAGGGTTGACGAAAATGGTATAGGGAAAGCCAAAAGATTCCAGGATCGGGGCCGCCGCAGTGATATTGTTTTCATAGCCATCATCAAAGGTGATAGCTAACGTTTTTTCGGGTAGAGACTTACCTGCCTTTAGGCTATCTAGCAACTGTGGTAAAGGTATCACCGAAAAACCATGTTCTTTAATATGGTTAAGATGAGATTTAAAGGTTTCTTCACTCACGCTCGTAACCGCCGGGAGTTTCTCACTCACGTGATGATACTGTAAGATAACCGCACTCCAACTATTTGCTGAGAATAGGGCCAAACCAAAAATAATATGTTGTATCAATTTCTTAAATGCCATAAAGCGCAACATCTGAGCCTCTTACTACTTGCAGGTCCGATGATACTATCAAATATTACGGTGCCACTGTTAGGATTAGTCGATACTGCAGTGATTGGTCATATGGGGGAAGCGCATTTTTTGGCTGGGATTGCGCTTGGCTCTAGCGCTATTTCGGTACTATTTTGGCTTGCAAGTTTTCTGCGAATGAGTACAACAGGAGTGATCGCTCAATCAAGCGGCCAGCAAGACCATGACAAGCTAATACGTTCACTATATACCAGTATGCTTATCGCGCTACTCTTTGCCGTGAGTTTGATTGTGTTATCTCCTCTGTTGATCCAAGTTATTGCTCAGCTTTCAAATGCTTCTACTGAAGTATTTGAGCAGGCAAAATTATATTTTCAAATCCGTGTATTTAGTGCGCCTGCAGCAATGTTGAATCTTGTGCTGCTGGGCTTTATGCTTGGGATGCATTATGGGCGAGGGCCATTTTACCTGGTGCTGTTCACAAATATAGTGAATATCGCCTTGGACATTTTATTTGTTGTCGGATTTGAGTGGGGAGTGGCAGGTGCGGCTTGGGCTTCACTCATTGCAGACTACTCGGCATTAGGCTTATCCTTGTTTTTGAGTGCATTGGTCGCAAAGCGCCACGGTATTGCGTTGAAATTCATTCTACCAAAGCGTGCGCAGTGGCTCAGCTTACTCACCTTGAATCGTGATATTTTTATTCGTTCCTTGATCTTACAATTCTGCTTTAGTTTCATGACTTTCTATGGTGCAAGGCTTGGTGAGGTTACGTTAGCGGCCAACGCTGTCTTACTGAATTTTTTGATGTTAGTTAGCTTTGCGATGGATGGTATCGCTTATGCTGCGGAGGCTAAAGTCGGCAGAGCAAAAGGACAAGGCTCGTTGGGGCAATTGCAATTATGGGTAAAAGTAAGCCTGTTTTGGGGGGCTGCATTTGCGCTTTTATATAGTGCTATTTTTTATCTAGCTGGTGGCTGGATCATTAGCTTATTAACCGATATCACGGAGGTAATTACGTTGGCAGGTACTTACTTACCTTGGTTAGTCCTATTACCTATGATTGCCATGAGTTGCTTCTTGTTTGACGGCATCTTTGTTGGGCTTACTCGTGCTAAAGAAATGCGAAATAGCATGCTAGTGTCTGCGGTCTTCGGTTTCTTCTTGCCTTTTTTGATAGCATTGCCACTCGGTAACCATGCGCTCTGGCTTGCGATGAGTTGTTTTATGGGGTTGCGTGGATTGACCTTGGCATATAAATATCATCAGCTCACTCGAGAGGCTGCTTTACTCGAATAATGGGGCTGTGTTAAGCAAACGGGTCGTTATCTTTTAGGGATTGGCGGCGTTTTTCTCTGGCTTCTATCACTTGAGAAAAGCGATTGGCAAAAATGCCAATATAGCCGTAAAAGGCACAGCACAAACCAGGAAGCAAAAGTACTAAACCTGCGATTTGAAAGCGATGATCTTGATAATAACCCAGTGCGATAAAAGCGCCTGCGAGTAGCACAATAACAAGGCCAAGAAGGAAGAACTTGAGACTTCGCTTAGGGTGAGACCCTAAGCGATAAATGAGGGTTTTGCTCATTAATAATAAGAGTGTTCGCCGCGCGCGTGCTCTGTGATGTCACGTACGCCGTTGATTTCTTCAAACTTAGCGATCATCTCTTTTTCGATGCCTTCTTTCAATGTGACATCAATCATTGAGCAGCCGTTACAACCACCGCCGAATTGAAGAACTGCAATACCATCTGCGGTAATTTCTACTAGGCTAACTTGACCACCGTGATTGGCCAGTTGTGGATTTACTTCTGTCACAAGCATGTGCTCTACGCGCTCAGCAAGGCTCGCATCGTCACGTAATTGTTTAGCTTTGGCATTTGGTGCCTTAAGCGTCAACTGACTCCCCATTTTATCAGTAACGAAGTCGATATCGGCTTCTTCTAAAAATGGTGCGCTTTCTTCATCAACGATGGCTTCAAAACCATTAAATGGTAAGCGGATATCGCTCTGTTCAACGGCATCGGCTGGGCAATATGACACGCCACACTCAGCTTGAGAGGTGCCTGGATTAACCACGAAAACTCTAATATTAGTGCCTTCAGCCTGATCGGCTAATAGTTTCGCGAAATGGCTTTGGGCAGAATCTGAAATATGGATCATAATTCGCTCTATACTTGACTAAATTACTCGGTTAATACGTATCATACTCTCCTCGTCGTGTTGTCGCTAGTGTTCGGCGTAAAAATTTGGCAATCGACGGTGCGCTTGTTAGCTTGAAAAGTAATCGGAATTAAAGGACATTATCATGCGGTTAATAAGCTGTATTATCGTGCTGTTGAGCTTTAGCTTGCAGGCCAAGCCCATTGCCTATTATTTTGGCGATGAAGTAAAATTTAATCCCACAATAACTACGCCAAAACAAGCATTTGGATATGAAGTTGGGCAGTGGCATTTGCGCCACGATCAAATCGTTAATTATCTACATACCCTTGCAAGTGAAAGCCCAAGATTGAGTGTCGAAACAATCGGGTTTAGCCATGAGCGGCGTCCTTTGCTACTCCTAAAAGCGAGCTCGCCACACAACCAACAAAACTTGGCGCGTATTCAGCAAGATCATATTGCTTCATTGAGCAGTAGCCAAAACCGTTCAGACCAGCCTGTTGTGATATGGATGGGCTATAGTGTGCACGGTAATGAGTCTTCAGGAAGCAATGCCGCGGTACTTATGGCATATTATTTAGCTGCGGCGCAGGGCGAGTCTGTTACGCAGCTCCTTGATAATGCAGTGATATTGTTAGATCCAGCCTTGAACCCTGATGGCTTATCACGTTTTGCTACATGGGCAAACGCCAATAAGAGCATGTCTCTATCAACCGATCCTGCACATCGTGAGCATAATGAGTCCTGGCCTTCTAGTCGCACTAACCATTATTGGTTTGACCTCAATCGTGATTGGTTACTACTACAACATCCCGAGTCAAAAGCACGGATCAAAGCATTCCACCGTTGGAAACCTAACGTACTGACCGATTTCCATGAAATGGGCCCAAATAGTACGTATTTTTTTCAACCTGGGATCCCATCAAGGACTCATCCAATTACCCCACTACAAAACGTAACGCTAACCAATGAGATTGGTAAGTTTCATGCTAAAGCCCTTGATGCACAAGGGGAGTTATATTTTACCCAAGAGAGCTTTGATGACTTTTATTATGGCAAAGGCTCCACGTACCCCGATGTAAATGGTGCGGTTGGCATTTTGTTCGAACAGGCAAGTAGTAGAGGGCATGCACAAGAAACTCAGTATGGCGTGTTGAGTTTTCCTGAAACGATTAAAAACCAGGTCACGACGAGTCTCTCAACATTCCAAGCTAGCACGACGCATCGACGCGCTTTACTTGATTATCAGCAGCAGTTTTATCAACAAGCGAACGAGCTTGCGAGTAAAGATGAAATCAACGGCTACGTTGTTGCACGGGGCAAAGATAGTTATCGCTTTCAAGCGTTTGTGGATTTATTGAAACAGCATCAGATAGGGGTGAAATATCTCTCAAAAGCTAAAGAGGTTGATGACACCGAATATCAGCAAGGGGATTTATACATTCCACTAGCCCAGCCGCAATATCGCTTGATAAAAGCACTATTTAGCACACAGACGCATTTTAAGGACAACACGTTCTACGATGTTTCAGGTTGGACGATGCCGCATGCTTATGATCTAGATTTTGCCGCAGTAAAAAGTGGCTGGGGTTTAAAGCTTCAAGGTGAATCGAGCTCTGACTCAAATCTATTGGCTCCCGTTGCAGGAAGTTATGCTTACACCATAGAATGGCATCATTACCTGGCGCCACAATTAGCAAATCGCCTCTTACAGGCTGGAGTGAAAGTAGCAGCTGCAATGTCACCATTTTCAGCATCAACCACCTCAGGCTCTCATGACTTTCAGGCCGGGACATTGGTGATAGCAAGTGGTATTCAGCAGCAAGCGGACTGGTTTACTCAGCTTGAAACAATCGCCAGAGAGCTTTCACTTCCAGTATATAGTGTGACTACAGGCATGACACAAAGTGGCGTCGATTTTGGGTCAAGACAGATGCTGCAGCTGCAAAAGCCAGAAGTCCTCATCATAGGTGGTGCGGGTGTAAGTCAATATGAAGCGGGTGAGCTTTGGTATCATTTGGATAGGCATTTAAAACTTGCCCCGTCGATTGTGGAAAAGCTGCATATCGAGAAACTCGATCTTACGCGCTATACCCACATTTTATTGGCTGATGGTAAATATGGAGATTTAAGTGACAAGAGCAAAGCTAAGCTCTTGAGTTGGGTTGCTAAAGGCGGTGTGATTTGGGGACAAAAGCGAGGTGCGCAGTGGCTAATCGAACAGCAGCTACTAGACGCTGAAATGGTTTCAAGCAAAGAAATGCGAGCCCAGTTTGACAGCAAAAATCTTACCTTTGCAGATCAAGATAGCCTTTCAGCAAAACAGCGGATTGCCGGCGCGATTTTTGATGCGCGTTTGGATTTAAGCCACCCCTTGTCTTTTGGCTTTGAGAACCGGGAATTACCTGTCTTTAAAAATAGCACTTGGGTGATGCATCGTAATAATAAGCCATTTATCGAGTCGTTGACGTATACTAAAAAGCCTTTATTGGCAGGGTATGCTGATAATACTAACGTTGAGCAGATCGCAGGTTCCTCAGTCTTGATTGCGTCAAAGTCTGGACGTGGAGTGGCTGTAGGAATGACTGATAACCCGGTATTTCGTGGCTTTTGGTTCGGTTCTAGCCGACTGCTAAATAACGCGTTGTTCTTTGCTCACGGCATATAAGGTCCAGATAAGTTTATCTGTGCAGTGAGATTTTTAGCGATTTGATTGATATCTATTGTCGTGATATCAAGCAAATAATACGCTTTTTAAGCGTCGAATGGTGTGAGGCTGATAGCCATCGCCCACACCATTTTTGCCCCGTTTTGTTTACACACTTTTGCCGCTGCATTCATGGTCGCGCCCGTTGTGATCACATCCTCAAGCAATATGATATTTTTTCCTTCAACAGATTGGTTGAGTACAAAGGCATTGTTTAAATTATGTTTTCGTTTAGCTTTGGTCAGCTCAGATTGCGGCTTGGTGTGCTTTGTTCTTTTGAGTATTGTTTGGGTGAGTGGTAGCCCTTGCCAAATTTGCTCAACTTGATTGTAACCTCGTCGGATTAACCGTCTTCGGTGTAGTGGCAAACAACAAACAAGGTCTACAGGGAAGCCATTTTCTTCACTGAAGCGCTGCCATAGTGTTTGAGCCAGCAGATTTAAGGCACATTGATACGCTTTACTGTGGTTAAACTTTACTCCTTGCAACCATGTGTTTATAGGCGTGCGATACCAACTTGCCACGGTTAACCCATCGCAGTCTTCAAGGCTAACCATGCGTTGGATATTGGGGTAATTAAGTAGGTTAATCTCTTGATCCATAAAGTCTAAGCAGGCTTGTAAGCAGTGTGGACAAAGCAAGGTTTCTGTTGTGCGTTGTTCACAGCATACACAAGGCTGACACCACTTCTTAGGTAATAACCGATTAAGTTGGATCATTGCTTTCCATCCCGGGTTAGCTATCATGGCGTCAAGTTTGGTATAGAGAACAGATAAATGCAAAATGAAGTTATGCTGCTCCATGGTTGGGGGATGAACAAAGCGGTGTGGCAGTTATGCGAGGAAGCTTTAGCACCTACAACGCCAGTTAAAGCGGTCAATATTCCTGGATTTGGTGGTACACCAAGCGCCGAGGGGGATTATTCTCTTGAGCGTAACGCTTTACTTATTGCTGAGCAGCTGATGCCGCAAAGCGTGTTGATAGGCTGGTCTTTGGGCGGCTTATTTGCATTGTATTTAGCTGCTCATTTTCCAGACAAAGTTAGCAAGGTTATTTTGGTCGCTTCAACGCCATTTTTTTGTGAGCAAGCTGATTGGCCCGGAATAGCCCCTAAGGTGCTAAACAACTTTGAGACTCAACTGCAAACCAATAGCGCAAAAACGATAGAAAGGTTTTTAGCTATTCAAGCGATGGGCAGTGAACATGCCAGAGAAGACATCAAACAACTTAAAGCGTTACTGGGTACACTGCCGGAAGCGGAGGCGAAAGCACTAGCTGGTGGACTGGAGATATTGAAATCGCAGGACTTACGTGATGAATTTTCACGGCTGCAACTCCCCACAATAG
Source organism: Pseudoalteromonas galatheae (assembly GCF_005886105.2). Classification (NCBI taxonomy): domain Bacteria; kingdom Pseudomonadati; phylum Pseudomonadota; class Gammaproteobacteria; order Alteromonadales; family Pseudoalteromonadaceae; genus Pseudoalteromonas; species Pseudoalteromonas galatheae. Next base: position 3,395,154 of record NZ_PNCO02000001.1, on the reverse strand, counting down.
GCATATTCGGCCGTTTAGACTCTCTTGTGCCACAAGCGGCTGTAGAGAAAATGCAGGTACTCAATCCAAATTTTAAGGCTCATACGCTTGCAAAAGCCTCTCATGCGCCTTTTATCTCTCATAAAGAAGCCTTTTTATCACTCCTTAAATCAATTATTTAGATATTTGGAACAATAAAGCGGCAAAAAATTGCCGCTTTTACTTTTCTTTGTTGATATTTTGCGCAATAATTAGTCAGTAAGAAAAGGTTTATCTAGGTGCGAATATGCCAATAGGTGATGTGTTAAATAATGGAATCGACGGTTATAACCGCGCAGCTCAGGGGATTGCCCAAGCAAGTGCTGATATTAACCGCGCTGCCATCGATCAACAAAGCGATTCTGAACGTGCATCTGGGCGGCAGTTGCAGGGTGCCAGCGCCGGTGAAGCTGTGACGGCTCCTGTGAGCGAAACCCCAAGCTTGACCGAATCCGTGGTAGCCTTAAAAGTTGAAGAGTTTAACGCGAAAGCCAATGTACAAACTATTCGCACTGCAGATGAAGTGCTAGGTACGTTGATTGATATTAAAGTGTAATGAACATAGTAACGCCACCACCGGCGATGAATTTAAACACTGCCAACGTGTACACCGAAACGGTTGTACGCGATAACCAGCTGCGTGAAGCGATCCCAAAACCTGCGCCAACTAATCCCTCATTTACTGAAAACCGCAACCTTTCCGATTCAGAAAAAGGCCGCTCTTCTGACGTAGACGATGCAAAAGTTTACGGTTCTGATGGTAAAACAGAGCAAAGCAAAACCATTCAAGGCGAAGAGGAAGGCGAAAAAGGCGAAAGCCAAGAAAAAGATAAGAGTGAGCAAGAGCAGCAGCAAGCCGAGCAAGATGAGCAGGTAATTCAAGAATTAAAAGCTCGAGATAGGGAAGTAAGATTACATGAGCAGGCTCATGCCAGAGTAGGTGGGCAATATGCTGGTTCTCCGAGTTATGAATATCAGCGTGGTCCTGATGGCAATAACTACGCTATCGGCGGTGAGGTAATGATCGACGTTGCGCCGCTTGAAGGGGACCCGCAGGGCACGATTGAAAAAATGCAAACGGTGAGAGCGGCAGCGTTAGCACCAGCAGAACCATCTGGCGCTGACAGAGCTATCGCGGCGGATGCGACTCAAAAACTCTCGGCGGCGCAGGCTGAGTTGGCAAAAGCTTCTATCAGTGGTGAAGAGCAAAGTGATAGCAAGCGGGTACAAAACATTCAAACTCGCCGCTTGAGTGGTGAGCAGGCAAAAGCAGAGAGTGAAGAGGAGCAAGCTAAGCTTAAGCAGGATGCAGATCCTTACGCTGTTGCGATGCCAATTGAAGCTGACCCTGAAATCCAAGCAAGATCGCTCAGGATCTCAAATTTTTATCAACATGTAGCGATGCCTAACCAACCCGCATCGCTATCAGTGCAAATTTAACCGTAGGTATTGGCCTTCTCCTCCGCGGGTCATTGCAGTGAAAACGAGTTAAAACCCCCGACAAACGAAAAGCGCGACCAAGGCCGCGCTTTTCTTTGTTCACTGTTCTGTTGAGATTACTTCTTCAGCTTTGCGAAGGCTTCAGCAAACGCATTACCCATCGCAGCATTACCCGCATCTCGTGACTTTGGCTTAGAAGACTTAGGCGCCGGTTTTCCTTGATGTTTTTTTGCGCTCTGCTTTTGCGCTGGAACTTGAGATATGTCATCGTTTAGGCGCATGGTAAAGCTAATGCGTTTACGAGGCACATCAACCTCAATCACTTTGACCTTAACGATATCTCCCGCTTTAACGACTTCACGCGGATCGGAAATAAACTTATCCGTGAGTGCTGAAATGTGAACAAGTCCATCTTGATGTACACCTACATCCACAAAAGCCCCAAAATTGGCGACATTAGAGACCACCCCTTCTAAAATCATACCGACTTTTAGGTCTGTGATTGTCTCAACACCTGCTTTAAACTGCGCTGTTTTAAATTCAGGGCGAGGGTCTCGGCCTGGTTTATCTAATTCTTTGATAATATCAGTGACCGTTGGTACTCCAAACTTATCATCTACATAGTCGTTTGCCACAAGGCCATTCAAGACCTCGCGATTACCGATAAGGGAATTCACTTCTAGATTTTGTTTTTGACAGATCGCTTTGACAACAGGGTAAGCTTCTGGGTGCACTGCCGATGCATCCAGTGGATCATCTCCATTGGCGATACGTAAGAAACCAGCCGCTTGTTCAAATGCTTTCGGTCCTAATCGCTCAACTTTTTTAAGCGCTTTGCGATCCGTGAAAGAGCCATTTTCGTCGCGGTACTTTACGATGTTGCTGGCTAATGTTTTATTCAAACCCGAGACGCGCGTTAATAACGGTATCGATGCAGTGTTCACATCAACACCTACCGAGTTTACGCAGTCTTCGACCACTGCCGTTAGTGTTTGACCTAACTGGCTTTGAGAAACATCATGCTGGTATTGGCCAACACCGATTGATTTAGGTTCGATTTTCACAAGCTCTGCTAACGGGTCTTGCAGTCTTCTTGCGATGGAAACTGCGCCGCGTAGAGATACATCAAGATCTGGAAACTCATTTGCGGCAAACTCAGACGCAGAGTACACCGACGCGCCAGCTTCACTCACCATGATTTTGTTGAGTTTTAATTCGGTAGCGCTTTTTAGCAGTTCTGCGGCCAGCTTGTCGGTCTCGCGAGATGCGGTTCCGTTACCGATGGCAATAAGCTCAACTTTGTATTGGCGACACATTTGCTCTAGTGTCTTTAGTGACTTATCCCACTGGTTTTGAGGGGCATGGGGGTGGATAGTACTCGTTGCAATCAGTTTACCTGTGGCATCGACAATGGCGACTTTACATCCTGTGCGCAGTCCCGGATCGATACCCATTGTCACTTTAGCACCAGCAGGCGCAGCCATCAGCAGATCTTTTAGGTTTTTCGCGAAAACTTCGATAGCATCTAGCTCTGACTTTTCACGCATTGACCCTAAGAATTCGTTTTCCAAGTGCAGGGCGATTTTAATCTTCCATGCCCACTGGACCACACCCATCAACCAATCACTAGCAGCTTTACCAGAGACCGCGAGGTTATAATGATCAGCAATGATCTGTGCACAAAATTGAGCGGCGTCTTCTGCGCTTGGTTCCGGGTTGATAGATAACTGCAAAAAGCCTTCGTTACGTGCTCGTAGCATCGCCAGCGCGCGGTGTGATGGAATTTTATTTAGCAGCTCATTATGTTCAAAGTAGTCACGGTATTTGCTTCCTGCTTCTTCTTTACCTGCGATGACTCTTGCTTCGATTTGCGCGTTGTCTTTAAGGTGTGCTCGGAGCTTAGCAAGTAGTTTAGCGTCTTCTGCAAAACGCTCCATGAGAATGAATTTAGCGCCATCTAAAGCCGCTTTGCTGTCAGCAACGCCTGTGCTTTCATCAATGAAAGGGGCCGCTTGTTGTTCTGGGTCTAATGTTGGATCTGCAAATAAAGCGTCAGCTAAGGGTTCCAAACCTGCTTCTATCGCGATTTGGCCTTTTGTTCTGCGCTTTGGTTTGTATGGGAGATATAAATCTTCGAGTACGGTTTTGCTGTCGGCGGCTTTTATTTCTGCATTTAACTCAGCAGTAAGTTTACCCTGCTCATCGATGGTTTTTAAAATAAACTCGCGACGTTCATCAAGCTCTCGTAAGTAACCTAACCTTTGCTCAAGCAAACGCAGTTGAGTGTCATCTAAGCCACCCGTTACCTCTTTACGGTAACGTGCAATAAATGGAACGGTTGCCCCTTCGTCTAGCAAACTAATAGCAGCGTTAACTTGCTGTTCTCTGGCGTTAAGCTCAGTTGCTAAACGTTGTGTGATATTGCTCATGCAAAATCCTTATACTCTTCTTAATCGGTCTGTGCTGCCTAGATAATACTCATCTTTGGCAAACAAAATTTAGTTCAATGTTATCATTGTTCGGTGTTTCTGCGATATTCGATTTGGTTGATATACCAAAGTCTTTGGCCGTGCGGTGTGGTGACCGTAATTTCATCATCGACTTGTTTGCTTAGTAAGGCCCTAGCCATTGGCGCATCGATGGAGATGTAGTCATTGCGCTCGTATATCTCATCAGGTCCAACAATACGAAATGCACGAACCTCGCCTTCTTCGCTTTCCACTTCTACCCAAGCGCCAAAAAATACTTTACCTTCTTGTTCGGGACTGTATTCCACGACTTTTAGTTCGGGCATACGCTTTCGTAAAAAGCGCACCCGTCTATCTATCTGCCTTAATAAGCGTTTATTGAAGGTGTAGTCGGCATTTTCGGAGCGATCGCCTAAACTCGCAGCCCAGTTCACAATTTTGGTGATCTCTGGGCGCTTTTCAAACCACAGATGATCATGTTCTTGCTGCAGTTGGCGGTATCCTTCGGGCGTGATCAAATTCGTTTTCATGTTTCTCAGGTATTTTGGGTTAAACCCTTGTAATGTTCGGTAACAATCTAGTATCAATGTATGGTGTCGAAAAGCACCAAATTCAATTATATTTAAGCATAATAATATCATGGTCCATTATCGCCATGAGCGTTAAATGAACAGGATGATGATTTGTGCACGAAATGTCGCAGATCAGCAAGCTTTAGTAAATTAATAAATAGAAGAAATATAAATGGGAAATGAAACCACCAAAGTGCTCGTAGTTGATGACGATATGCGTTTACGCAGTCTGTTAGAACGTTATCTCGTTGAGCAAGGATTTATCGTCCGCAGCGCAGCCAATTCTGAACAAATGGATAGATTACTTGAACGCGAAAACTTTCACTTGATGGTGTTAGACTTGATGCTTCCTGGAGAAGATGGCCTTTCCATCTGTCGTCGTTTAAGACAAAAAGAGAATGAGATCCCAATTGTCATGTTGACGGCGAAAGGTGACGAAGTTGACCGTATTATTGGCCTTGAGCTTGGCGCGGATGATTACATTCCAAAACCCTTCAACCCAAGAGAACTGTTGGCGCGAATAAAAGCCATTCTCCGTCGTCGTGCCAAAGAAGTACCAGGTGCACCTGCGGCAGAAGAAAACGAAGTGAGCTTTGGTAACTTTACCCTTAATTTAGCGACGCGAGAGATGCAACATGGGGAAGCGACGATTTCACTTACCTCAGGTGAGTTTGCGGTACTTAAAGCACTGGTGAGTCACCCGCGAGAGCCGCTTAGTCGAGATAAGTTAATGAACCTTGCTAGAGGGCGTGATTATAGCGCACTTGAGCGTAGCATTGACGTTCAGGTTTCGCGCTTGCGTCGTATGATTGAAGATGACGCGTCAAATCCTCGCTATATACAAACGGTGTGGGGTCTTGGGTACGTATTTGTGCCAGATGGCGTGAAGTAGCCAGCATGTTACCTCGTAGTGCATTTGGTCAAACTGTCTTCTTTGTTGGCGCGTTGCTATTGATAAATCAAGTCGTGTCTTACATTACTGTTACCTTATACGTCTTCAAACCAACCTTTGAACAAGTGAACCTGATGCTTGCTAAGCAGGTTAAAACGGTCTTCATTGATTGGGAAGATGGTGTTGAAGTTGACAATACACTATCTCGCAAATTTTTTGAGATAACCGGCATTGAGGTGATGACACAAAGAGAGGCGTATGTAAATGGGCTGGGGCAGGCCAAAGAATATACATTGCTGTCTCGTAGTATGTCGGAGCAACTTAATGGCTCTGCGCGAGTCAGGATAAGCCAAGGAGATCCGGTTGTTTATTGGGTTGAGCCACCACAAGCGCCAGGGTATTGGGTAAGAGTGCCGCTGAGCGGACTCAGTGAAACAAAAATGGAGTTTTTAGTTTTCTACCTCTCCAGTATTGGTTTCTTAAGTGTGTTAGGGGGTTGGCTTTTTGCTCGGCATCTAAATAAACCGCTAAAATCACTACAAATTGCTGCTAGTCGAGTAGGCGTCGGGGACTTTTCAACCCGTCTTGTTGAAGAAGGGTCTACTGAAGTCATAGAGGTGACTCGGGCATTTAATAAAATGTCTAAGGGGATCGCAGACCTAGAAAGTGATAGACGACTGTTAATGGCTGGTGTTTCACACGATTTACGTACACCCTTAACTCGAATTCGTCTAGCAACTGAAATGATGTCGGATGAAGAAGACTACCTGCGTGAGGGAATAATCGATGATATTGAAGATATGAATGCGATTATTGACCAATTTATCGAATATCTCCGTCATCACAACGGTGCAGAAATGTCGGCTGATGACGTTAACACGGTTATTGAAGAAGTCGTTCATGCAGAGCAGCAGCATCAGCGACCAATTCACTTGCAAGCAGAGGAATACTTACCTGCGGTGATGATGAATGCCGTCGCGTTAAAGCGGGTGTTCACTAATATGATTGAAAATGCGATCCGTTATTCTGAACAAGATATTGAGGTGACAACAGAATACAGCCCCAAGCACCGTGCTGTTATCGTAAAAGTAATGGACAGAGGACCTGGTATCCCGGAGTCAGAGTTAGAGTCTGTATTCGAACCATTTAAACAGGGAGATCAGGCTAGAGGGAGTGAGGGAAGTGGCTTAGGGCTTGCCATTATCAAACGTATCGTGACCACACATGGCGGTAAAGTAAGATTACGAAACCGAGATGGTGGTGGTCTGATCGCGGAGGTTTCTTTGCCTGCTTATCGGGGAAAGCTTGAGCAAGCATGATTTTCAAAAGAGTGGGCGAGCAAGTTGAGCACAATAAAGCATAGGGATTTAAGCTATCAAAAGGGAATGTTAGATACACTGTATTTAAACCAATTGAAGCGAGTGATAGCGACAAGCTTTTCCAATGTAGAGGTAGAGCATTACTTTGCACTGTACTTTGAAAAAGGTGAAAGTACAAAGCGCAGACTTCGGTTGTTTTTATCAGGCGGGGATATTGTCGGCTATTGCTTATTGACCTTTGATGATAGCAATAATGACGTTTGTATTGTTGGCGCTTCAGCTGCTTTTTTGCCTGACTTTAGAGGGAAAAACAGTACCTTTAGATTTTCTCTTATCGAGGTATTAAAACGTTATATACGTAACCCACGTAGAAAACTGTTATATGCAGATACCATGCTCAGTCCCGCTATGTTTAGGGCTATGGCAAAAAATATCGCCGAAGTCTATCCGAATAACTTGTCTCAAAATAGCGCGATAGCAACGCTCTATGACACTATCAACCCGAGTGGCTTGGTAAGTTCTTATAATGGTTTAAGATGTTTGAAGGTTGTTGGGCGTAAAACCAATTATAGTGAGGCTGAAATTGTACGCTTTAGAGAAAGCAGCAAAACTGAGATTGCACTTTACTGCAGTGTTAATCCCGACTTTGATAAGGGAATTGCGCTTGTGACTATCATTCCAATCTCGATAAAACAATTTGTATTAACCTTTAAAAAGTTGGTGTTAAATAAGCTTTGGAGCACGTCGTAATAGGGCGGACTTCCGCCCTATTAACGGGTTTGATATCTAGCAGATATCTGCTGAACGGCAAAGTCCCATTGATTCACAAATCGCAGGGTGAGTATCACAAATTTGCCAACTACCACAATCAATCCTAGAGCCAAAAGTCGCGCCCGCGGCAGCAATCTTTCTGGTCGCCTGATTGTTTAGATCTTTCGCTTGCAGCGATTTTAGTTGTTTCTTCTTTAATTTTAATTTCATGGTTTTCCTTATATATGTTGTTTAAATAATCAGCAATATATAAGCATGTATGTACCTAAATGTTAATACCAAGTTTGTTGAAAGATATTCATGTGTAAAATGGGCACAAAAAAACGCCCAAACAAGGGGCGCTTTTGATAAAGGAATCTTTCTTAGATTTAGCCGCGAGGACCTGCTGCTTTGATCGTTTCAGAAACATCGTATTTAGCGAAGTTTTCTTTGAAATCAGCTGCAAGCTTAGCTGCATATTCCGCATACTTAGCTTGATCTTGCCATGTATTTACTGGATTAAGTAGCTTGCTATCAACACCTTCCACTGCCACTGGTACATCTAAATTTAGTGCCTCAATGTGCTGTGTCTCAACGCCTTCTAATGTATCGTTCACGATTGCGTCAATCACGGCGCGAGTTGTTGGAATGTCAAAGCGTTTGCCAATACCATAAGGACCACCAGTCCAACCTGTGTTTACTAGGTAAACTTTAGCACCAAACTCACGCACGCGTTTCATTAGTAGCTCAGCGTACACGCCTGCTGGGCGAGGGAAGAAAGGAGCACCAAAACAAGTCGAGAAAGTTGATTCGATATCAGAGGTTGAACCAATCTCAGTTGAGCCTACTTTCGCTGTGTAGCCACTAAGGAAGTGATAAGCCGCAGCTTCTTCGCTTAGGATTGAAACAGGAGGTAATACGCCACTCACGTCACAAGTTAAGAATACAACTGCACGAGGCTCGCCTGCGCGGTTTTCAACTTTACGTTTTTCAACATGCTCAAGTGGGTAAGCTGCACGCGTATTTTGCGTTAAGCTTGAATCGGTATAATCAGGAGTACGCGTTTCATCTAGTACGACGTTTTCTAAAATAGTACCGAAACGGATTGCATCCCAAATAACTGGTTCGTTCTTTTGTGACAGGTCGATACATTTCGCATAACAACCGCCTTCAATGTTGAATACGCTACCAGGCGCCCAACCGTGCTCATCATCACCGATAAGAAAACGCTTAGGATCCGCAGAAAGCGTGGTTTTACCTGTTCCTGATAGACCAAAGAATAGCGTCGTGTCGCCACCTTCACCTACGTTTGCACTGCAGTGCATAGGTAGTACGCCTTTTGCTGGTAGTAAGAAGTTCTGTACAGAGAACATTGACTTCTTCATTTCACCGGCGTAATGCATACCTGCGATAAGTACTTTGCGCTGTGCAAAGTTAATGATAACGGTACCATCGCTGTTTGTGCCATCACGCTCAGGATCACAAACAAAAGAAGGTACGTTCATCACCTGCCATTCAGGTAAATCAGCTTTGTTATAAGAGTTAGGTTCGATAAACATGTTTTTAGCGAAAATGTGGTGCCAGGCAGTTTCCGTCGTTACAACGACTGGTAAATAATGCTCAGGGTCCGCACCGACTTCTAAGTGAGAGACGAAGTGGTCATTTTCAAGAACGTGCGCTTCTACGCGAGCCCATAAAGCATCAAACTTAGCACTTTCGAATGGGCGGTTTACGTTACCCCATTGGATGTCATTTTCTGTGCTTGATTCTTTCACGATGAAACGGTCGTTTGGTGAACGTCCAGTACGACGACCAGTTTTTGCAACAAAAGCTCCATTTGCGGCTAAAGTGCCCTCGCCACGACGGATAGCGTGTTCGACAAGTTCAGCTGCGGTTAAATCGACAAAACGAGTAGCGCTTGAAGTCATGTTTATACCTAAAAAGTGAGAGTTGAACGGGATAGCTCTGGGGTACTCTTGCCCTTAGCTAAATTTATAGTAACAGATGAAATTGAGATATTCGAGCCTTTAGAGTGCTTAAAATTACATAAAAACGTCAAAAAACTTGAATAATTTCAATGATACCGGTGTCATAATTTTTATATGTTTTATGACACCGGTATCACTCAATAGCCATAAAAAAACCGCCAAAAATGGCGGTTTCATTTTGTAATTAAGGGCTAAAGCGAAACTTAATTAAATAGTAATTTAATATCTTGCTCGTTAAAAATGTAGTTTTTCAAGCAGTAATGACAACTAATATTAACTTCACCGTGTTTTTGTATGTCTTCCATTAAGGCTTCTAGCCCAACATTGGCCAGCGCATTTTCGGTTTTTTCACGACTACATCCACATACAAACGAGATAGCTTGTGGTTCAAAAAGTTGAGGATTGTCTTCGTGATACAGTCTTGTTAGTACGGTATTCGCGTCCAAATCTAGTAGCTCTTCATCTTTAATCGTGTCGCTTAGTGCTTCTAGATGTTGGAAGTCGGCGATAGACTTTTCTTTATTGACAGGCAGTACCTGTAAAAATAGACCTGCAGCTTTTACTTTATCGCCAACTAGGCTTGTTGCGAACCATAAACGGGTTTTCAACTGCTCGGATTGCTCGAAGTATTCTTCTAAACATTCGGCAAGTGATGCTTTAGAAAGTGGAACTATGCCTTGATAGCGTTCGCCTTTTGTCGGTGTAATGGTGATAACCATATACCCTTTACCCATTAGCTCAGGTACAGATGATCCTGAAACCTCAGATTGCAGTCTTGCTACACCACGCATCTGTTGTTTGTGATTACCATTGATCACCGCATATTTTACTGGTCCATCACCTTGAAGCTGAACAGCAATGTCACCTTCAAACTTTAGCGTAGCGGTAAGCAAACTGGTTGCAACCAATAACTCGCCTAATAGCTGCTGCACAGGCTCTGGGTAGTCGTGACCGCTAATGATGTCAGTAAAAGTCTGTTCTATTTGTACAAGCTCACCACGTACGTCTAACTTGTCGAAAATATAACGGTGAAGTAAATCAGTCTGCATCAATGAAAATCCTAGTTTGATTTCAATTTAAGTAATTCACGGCGTTGTTTCTTGTCCGGCTTAGTGGCAGGACGAGGCGCAAACAAACTGTTGTTTTGGCGCGCCAACGCATTTTGAGTTCGTTTTTCAATGCTTGCTTCAGACTCTTCATAGAGAGTTTGAGCAATAGGAGCGGCTTGTCGCTTTTCCATGATTTTGAGTATGGTGACTTCTTTCTCTTCATATCCTTGGGCTAACTTTACCACGGCGCCAACTTCAACCGTTTTACTTGGTTTACAGCGCTGACCGTTGTAATGTACCTTGCCACCTTGGACCATATCGCGAGCAAGTGCTCGTGTTTTGTAGAAGCGAGCAGCCCATAACCACTTATCAATACGAACTTTCTGTTCGGATTGGTTGTTTTCCTGTTGGAGTTTTGTCACAATTCGTTAACTATTTGCCAGTGTGAAATTTAACCTAGCAAATTTAGCATATTTCGTTATGCAAACAAAGTAGATGGCAGGCACTAAACTTGTGAGTTAATCGCACTTTACCTAAAAAATGAACTAATATGTGTATCTATGTTCCAAGGTTAAGTTTAGATTCAGTTAATTGGCCTAGGGTGTACCTATTTAATTAAAAGTTTAACAATTGCACGCTTGTTGAAAAAATGTCGAGGCGGTACACTGGGGCGTTCAGAGAATAAGAAAAGTATTATATGGAATTACAGTTACAACAGCTCCAGAAGTTTTGGCTTAGTTTACCTCACGCAAAATTGAGTCGTATCCTTGTTGTCCTGTCGGTTGTTTACGTTGCGTTTCTCTTTTCGCAATTATTTTGGTTGTTATGGCCAGTGCCGCAAACGCAGCCTCTGCTCCCAGCATCACAACTGTATAGTCAATCAAGTAGCGGTATTACTAGCCAAGGAATTGTCACTCAAAACTTGTTCGGGGAAGCAAATGCTAAACCTGATATCAAGCCGCAACCTGTGGTTTCTGATGCGCCAGAAACTACGCTAAATGTCAGGCTCACTGGGATTGTAGCGGTTAGCCAAGACGATGGCGCTGGTCTTGCTATTATTGAATCTCAAGGCCGCCAAGAGACCTACTCTGTGGATGCATCAATTACAGGAACTCGCGCGAAGCTTGCCCGAGTATTACCTGATCGTGTGATTTTGGATGTTAGTGGACGTTTTGAAACGCTGATGTTGGATGGATTAGAGTTCAGTCGCACAGTTGCGATGCCATCTAGGGCTAAGCAAATTGTTAATACTAATACTGCGCCAAATCCTGCTGCCAGTGAATTAGCGAATCGACGTCAAGAGTTACTTAGCGACCCTGGAAAGTTATTTGATTATATAAAAATCTCTCCAGAGCGGCGCAATGGTGAATTGGTTGGGTATCGACTTACACCAGGCAAAGATCCCGACCTATTTAAACAGGTGGGACTGCAATCGAATGATTTAGCAATCGCGATAAATGGATTTCAGCTTACGGATATGAAACAGGCTATGTCAGCTATAAATGAACTTAGAACCAGCACAGATGCAAACATCACTATCGAGCGAGACGGTCAAGTGATGGATGTTCAGTTTAGCCTGTAAAGTTACTAATTTTGGAGTTTTAGAATAATGGGTAAAAAGCTACACCTCACAAAAACCAAAAAAGGGTTAGCTAAGTATGCAACGCTCTTGATTGCTGCTGGTATTTCACTTTCTGTTTCTGCGGTTGAATATGCCGCGAACTTCAAAGGTACAGATATTAATGAATTCATTAATATCGTCAGTGATAAGCTGAATAAAACCATCATCATAGATCCTAACGTACGCGGTAATATCAATGTCCGCAGTTATGAGTTGATGGATGAAAAACTGTATTATCAATTCTTTTTAAACGTGCTTGAAGTGTATGGCTATTCAGTTATTGAAATGGATAGTGGTGTGCTTAAGGTGGTTCGTAGTTCTGATGGTAAAAAGTCGAACGTGCCTTTGGTATCTGGTGAGGAGCTAGGTAACGGTGACGTTATGGTAACGCGTGTTGTTCGTGTGAGAAATGTCAGCGTGCAAGAGCTTGGTCCACTTATTCGTCAATTTAGTGACCAAAAAGATGGAGGTCATGTAACAAACCTGAATTCAGCAAACGTGATGATGCTAACGGGTCATGCATCCTCAGTGAACCGTCTAGTTGATATTATTAAAACGGTTGATCAAGCAGGTGATAAGCGTGTTGATATCGTTAAATTGAAGCATGCTACTGCTGAAGATGTAGTTAAAGTCGTTGAAAAGATTTTCCAAGATTCAGGCAAAGGTGGTGTACCGGATTTCCTTATCCCGAAAATAGTATCAGACACTCGTACCAACAGTGTGATTGTTAGCGGTGAGTCGCAAGCACGTAGCCGAGCTGCAGAGCTTATCAAGCGTTTAGACGATGAGTTGCAATCTCAAGGCAACACTCAGGTTTTTTACCTTAATTACGCTAAAGCGGAAGATCTGGTTAAAGTTCTTCAAGGCGTGAGTAAATCGATTGAAGAAGAGCAAGCGGCAGGTCAGCAGGCGAGAACTCGCAGTAGCAGCAAAAATGAAACTAGCATTGAGGCGCATGAAGATTCAAATTCACTGGTGATCACAGCGCAGCCGGACACCATGCGTTCGCTTAGCCAAGTGATAAAAAAACTGGATATTCGCCGAGCGCAAGTGTTGGTTGAGGCAATTATTGTTGAGGTTTCAGAAGCTGACGGTATTAACCTTGGTTTACAGTGGATCTCAGAGAAAGGCGGTATGTTACAGTTTAACGATGGTAAAGTAGCGCCAATTGGGTCTTTAGCCGTCGCAGCGCAACAAGCTCGAGATATTGAGGTGAAAGGTACGATCGTTGGTAGTGATGATAACAAGGTTTCGAACACAGTTGAGACTCAGCGAGGTGACTACACAGGATTAGCAAAAGTACTTGGTGGCATTAATGGTTTAGCCGCAGGTATTGTTAAGAATGATTGGGGTGCAATTATTCAAGCTGTAACGACGGACTCTAACTCGAACATTCTGGCCACGCCGTCTGTGACAACAATGGACAATGAAGAAGCTTCCATGATTGTCGGTGAAGAAGTACCAATCGTTACTGGCTCTACGGCAAATGATAATAACTCAAACCCATTCCAAACCGTTGATCGTCAAGAAGTAGGGATTAAGCTCAAAGTAACTCCGCAAATCAATGATGGTTCTGCGGTTCAGCTTACCATTGAACAGGAAGTATCAAGCGTGAAAGGTGCAACATCGGTGGATATTCGGGTTGCGAAACGTGCCATTAACACTACCGTTATTGCAGATGATGGCGGTATGGTGATTTTAGGCGGCCTAATTGACGAAACAGTAAACGAAGGGGTATCTAAGGTACCTTTATTGGGTGATATTCCAGTACTGGGACATCTATTTAGATCGACAAGCTCAAATAAAGAGAAGCGCAACTTGTTGGTATTTATTCGCCCAACTATTGTGCGCGATAGCCGTAGCATGAATGAGATCAGTCATTCCAAATATAACTTCATTCGTGGTGAGCAGTATAAGAAAAGAGAAGACGGTATCGAGTTGATGCCATTTGAAAATACGCCAATCCTACCAAAGTGGGATGACAAGTTGACTCTGCCACCGACGTATGAAGAGTTCTTAAAAGAACAAAACAAAAAAGAGCGTGAAAATGATTGATGAGAAAGTCACGCCGGATTTAGGAGCTGAGGCTGAAGAGATGGCAGCGCAGCTTCAAAGCGCAGAGCCAATACTAGATGAGGTGGCTGAAATGCCGCCTGTCCCCGCAATCACATTACGTTTGCCATTTTCGTTTGCACGTCGAAAAGGCGTACTACTTAGTCCAGATGGCGATCAAGCTAAGCTTTTCCATAAAGGTACCCTTGATCTCGAAACGCTAATGGAAGTACGTCGCGTTGCAGGCAAAACATTACATCTCGAAGCATTAGATGAAGAACGTTTTGAGCATATGCTTGAAGCGTCTTATCAAAGAGACAGTTCAGAAACACAACAGATGATGGAAGACATTGGCAACGAGATGGACTTGTTCTCGCTTGCTGAAGAATTACCACAAACAGAAGACCTGCTTGCTGCGGATGATGACGCGCCTATCATCAAGCTCATCAACGCTATGTTGAGTGAAGCGATAAAAGAAGGCGCATCAGATATCCATATCGAAACCTTCGAGCAAGAACTGGTTATTCGCTTTAGGGTTGATGGTGTACTGAAAGAAGTATTGAAGCCAAACCGGAAACTGTCTTCATTGTTAGTGTCTCGTATCAAAGTAATGGCTAAGCTCGACATCGCAGAAAAACGTGTACCGCAAGATGGCCGTATCAGTTTGCGGATCGCGGGACGTGCTGTAGATGTACGTGTATCAACGATGCCATCAAGCTTTGGTGAGCGCGTGGTACTGCGTCTACTAGACAAAAATAATGCGCGATTAGATCTCGAAGATCTGGGCATGACTCAAGCAAACCGCGACGCATTTGCAGAGATAATTGCTAAACCGCACGGTATTATATTGGTTACCGGTCCAACGGGTTCAGGTAAGAGTACGACCTTGTACGCAGGCATGACCCAAATCAATTCTAAGGACCGCAATATTCTAACGGTTGAAGATCCGATTGAATATGAGATCCCAGGCATTGGTCAAACACAAGTAAATCCAAAAGTGGATATGACATTCGCTCGAGGTTTACGTGCGATTCTACGTCAAGATCCAGACGTGGTGATGGTTGGTGAGATCCGAGATTTAGAAACCGCACAAATTGGTGTTCAAGCCTCTTTGACCGGACACTTGGTATTATCCACACTGCACACGAATACGGCCGCTGGTGCTATCACGCGTATGGAAGACATGGGGGTTGAACCGTTCCTGTTAAGTTCATCACTACTAGGCGTGCTGTCACAACGATTGGTAAGAACGCTTTGCCCTAATTGTAAAGAAGCGCATTTGGCGGATGAACGAGAATGTGAGCTACTGGGTGTGGCCAAAGACAGTGGCACGCAAATCTTCCGTGCGGTCGGCTGTGAAGAATGCAACTTCAATGGTTACAAAGGTCGGACAGGTATTCATGAGCTTCTCATTGTCGATGAGCCTATCCGTGAACTGATTCATAACGGTAAAGGTGAGCAAGCGGTAGAGAAGTATATTCGTAAGCGTACACCAAGCATCCGACAAGATGGCTGTTCGCGAGTACTCGCTGGTCAAACAACCTTAGAAGAAGTAATGCGTGTAACGCGTGAGGAAGGCTAATGGCAGCGTTTGAATACCGCGCTTTAGATGGTAAAGGCAAAGAGAAGAAAGGAATTTTAGAGGCGGATACGGCAAAGCAAGTTAGGCAGATGCTGAGAGAAAAAGCCATGATGCCACTTGAAGTTTTGCCTGCTGCTGAGAAAGATAAAAACCAAAGTAGTGGTGGTTTTACGCTTTTTAAAGGCTATCGTCCTTCGGTATCAGATCTTGCCTTGATCACGCGTCAGTTGGCGACCTTGATCCAATCCTCTTTACCTGTTGAAGCAGCAGTGATGGCGGTAGCGGAGCAATGTGAAAAGCCAAGACTAAAGCGTATGCTGATGGCGGTAAGATCAAAAGTCGTTGAGGGTTATACGCTTGCAGATGGAATGTCGGAATTTCCTCACGTATTTGATCACTTGTACCGCTCAATGGTTGCCGCTGGAGAAAAGTCGGGGCACTTAGATGAAGTACTAAATCGCTTGGCCGATTACACTGAGCAGCGCCAACATATGCGTAGCCAAATTACGCAAGCGATGGTGTATCCCATTATTTTGGTCATCTTTGCTATCGCGATTGTTTCCATTCTATTAGGGACGGTAGTACCAAAGATCTTGAAGACCTTTGAGAAGTCTAAGCAAGCACTGCCTTGGACAACTGAGTGGGTTATGGCTGCCAGTAATTTTGTACAAAACTACTGGATGATCACGTTGGCAGTGGTTGTCATTGGTACCTACGCGATTAAAAAAGCATTACAAAAACCTAAGATCCGCTTTTGGTATGATAGCAAGTTGTTGAGTTTACCGGGTCTTGGTAAGGTAACTCGCAGCGTGAATACTGCACGATTTGCGCGTACCTTAAGTATTCTCTCATCGAGTTCTGTTCCACTGCTTGAGGGTATGAAGATATCAGGCCAAGTACTTGAGAACGAAAAAATCAAAGCATCTGTTGCAGAAGCAGCGACTCGGGTGAGTGAAGGTGCAAGCCTTAGAGCGTCGTTGCAACAGACTAAAATGTTCCCACCTATGATGCTGCATATGATTGCCAGCGGTGAGAAGTCGGGTGAATTAGAGCAGATGCTTGAGCGTGCAGCGAATAACCAAGAAAGAGAATTTGAAAGTATGGTAAATGTCTCGCTGAAGTTGCTAGAACCTGCGATGATAGCGACGATGGCAATTATTGTACTGTTTATAGTTATGGCGATTCTTCAGCCGATTATGGCGATGAACAAAGCCGTAGGATTGTAGTCAAAAAGGAAAGGCCATCGCATGTTTTTGCATGGTCATCAATAACAGCATTGAGGTAAACATTGTGAAAAAACAATCAGGTTTCTCACTACTAGAAGTGATGGTGGTACTTGTTATCATCGGTATGATCTTATCTATCGTTGCGCCTAACGTGATGGGCCAACAAGAAGAAGCTGCAAAAGAAAAGGCACGTCTAGATATTCGTCAGATTGAAGACGCAATGAAGATGTACAAGTTAAAAAACAAGCGCTACCCAACCACAGAGCAAGGTCTAGAAGCTCTAGTAACGCAAACAAATATTGACCCTGTACCGAAGCGTTTCCCTGAAGGTGGCTTCATTTCTAAGCTTCCAGAAGATCCATGGGGTAACCCTTACCAATTAGTAAGCCCAGGCGAAATGAGTCAAATCGATATTTTTTCAATGGGCCCTGATGGCGAAGTTGGAACCGACGATGATATTGGTAACTGGGATTCGGAAGACGAACGTTAATCTATGTTAGCCACCTTGTACAAACCGGCATTAGCTAAGGCAAAGGGCTTCAGTTTACTTGAAGTCCTTATCGTCTTGGTGATCATTGCTTTTTCAGTAAACCTCATTACTTATACTGTCAGTGATAGTGATGAGGAAGAGCTGGAAACCATGGCTATGCGTGTGCAGGGAACGGTTAATCTCGCCTCAGAATTTGCGGTACTTAATCAGGTTGAACTTGGTTTTCACTTAGATAAAGGTGTGATTGAGTTTTTGGTTTTTGACGGTGAGAAGTGGCGAACTTTCGAAGCCGACGATATCTACAAACCAATTGAGCTGCCTGAGCAGTACAAAGTGGAATTGATCCTAGAAGATCTGCCATGGTCTCAAGATAACTTACTTGAGCAAGCGAATTGGCGAGAGCTGATGAGTGGTGGTGACGACGACAATTTACTTGAACTTAAAAAGCTTAAGATCCCGCAAGTACTTATTTTATCTTCCGGTGAAGTCAGCGCATTTAGGTTAAGTGTGGAAAATAAAGATCTGCAAGAGCCCATATTTTTCATTGAAGGTGAGTTTATGGCGCCAGTCGGGCTTAAGCGGGAACCTGAAGAATGAACGCTAGAAAAAGCGTAGGCTTTACCTTGCTTGAAGTCATGGTTGCACTAAGTATTTGCGCCGTTGCTGGTATTGCCGCAATGCAAGCAACGAGCGAACATATAAATCATATCAGCTCGCTTGAGGAGCAAACCTATGCGTCATGGGTAGCAGAAAATCGCTTGGTATTTTTACGTGCACAAGGCGATGACTGGCATGGGAAGAATGGTAACAAAGGCGAAGAGGAAATGGCAGGGGTTACATGGTATTGGCAACAGCATATCCAACAGACCACAGATCCCAGCTTTGTAAAACTCACTGTTCATGTGTTTCGTGAGCCAGAACTTAAAAATTCAGTGTATGACATCACCACTTTTATGTACCGGAGTAAGTAGTGACAGTGCATACACCACAGCGTGGTTTCACGCTTATAGAAGTCTTGTTGGCACTGGCTATTCTAGCGGTAGTGGTAACGGCAACGCATCAGATTTTAGATTCAACGCTGAAGGCTCAAGCGGCTTCAGCGGAAAAAATAGCCGAAATTGAAGGTTTACAAACAACTTTCCGCTTGATGGATCAGGATTTTAATCAGATCACTAAGCGAGAAGTCAGAAATGAAGCTGGGGATTTTAGCCCAACTTATATCATCCATGGCCGTTATGAGCTTGAGAGCCAATATGATGGTATCGCTTTTGTTCGTGATGGTTGGACTAACCCTATTAGTTTATTACCACGCTCCGAACTCCAGGCTGTGGGCTACCGGGTTATCGATGACAAGCTTGAACGTATTTATCGGATATACGTTGATCAACTAGATGGGACAGAGCCTCGTGCTCAAGTTATTTTGGAAGACGTCGAAGAATTAAAGTTTGAATTTTTGGATGACAAGCAAAAGTGGCAAGCTGATTGGAAGTCTAAATCGTTACCTAAAGCGGTTAGAGTGACATTACAAAGAAAAGACTCAGATCCGATTAGCCGTTTATTTTTAACGCCAGGTAGTGGCGTTGTTGACGACAAGGGACAACAGCCATGAAGCAGCACGGTGCGGCGCTCGTTATAGTGCTTTTTATTGTCGCTTTGGCCGCGACAATTGCAGCTGAAATGGCGAGTAGTTTAATGGTGCAGGTACAAAAGGCCTCGAATATTCAAACTCAGCAACAAGCCAAGTGGTATAGCTATGGCGCTGAGGAGTTGGTTAAAAGAGCGTTGATACAAGCGAAAAAAGATGATCCTGATACCGTTAATCTAGACCAGCCTTGGGCCCGTGAAGAAGTGCCTTACCCTGTTGACCATGGTACGTTGAGCGGTAAAGTTACAGACTTACAGGCATGCCTAAACCTAAATGCTTTGAGAGCAAAGTCACAAACGAATGGAAATGACCAAGGTAGTAAGCAGGTTGGTGGAAAGAATACTAACCCAGCCCATGCTGCGCTATTGGAGCTTTTGAAGAATATTGAGGATTTGCCGAGTAACGAAAGCGAGGAAGCCCTTGCTGATAGTGTCTACGATTGGCTTGATGAAGACAGCATTACTTACCGCTCCGGGGCAGAGGAAGACGAATATATGTCTAATCAGACGCCTTATTTAACGGCTAATAATTTGATGGCGTCTGTTAGTGAGCTACGAGTAATTAAGGGCTTTAATCCGCTGGTGATGGAAAAGATTAAGCCTTACGTTTGTGTGATCCCTGGGAGTGAGGAGCTCGCAGTAAACGTCAATACGATACTGCCAGAGCAAGCACTTTTACTCAGTGCGCTTATACCAGGTTTATCGAAATCAGGTGCTGAAGCTATTATTTCTGCAAGACCAAAAAAAGGTTTTACAGATATCAACGAATTTTACACGGAAGTCGCGAATCAAGGGGTCAAAAACCCTAACAAGACTTCCAAAATTTTTACGATTAACAGCAATTATTTTCAGTTGCGAGCAACTGCTGTGTTTGATGAGCGACGCTTTTCTCTCACATCAATTATAGAAACAAAAGATGGTAAAGCGTACGTGCTTGCTCGTAAATTTGGAGGCGTAGAGTGACAGAACAATTATTGATCCGTGTGGATCAGTCACACCAGGCGACAATACACTGGTTAGTGTGGTCAACAGAACAACAACAAATTATTGCCAGTGGTGAACTTGAAGGGAGTGAACAACTTGGCACCCTCGCTGAAAAAGCGCATACAAGACCGGTTGTTTTGTTACTACCAGCGACAGCGGTGCAGTTACGCACACTTGAGTTACCAGCAAAATGGAATAGGAAACTAGAACAAGCCTTACCGTTTATGCTTGAGGAACACGTTGCGACCGACATTGATGCGCTGTTTATCGCAATTGGTAAGCCGGGCATGAGAGCCGACACACATACAATTGATGTCGCGATTTGTGATAACAATTGGCTACAAAGCTGGTTTAGTACTTTCGATGATGCAGGGATAAGTATAAATAAAGCATTACCGGATGCTCTATGTTTGCCCCTTCATGAAGAGATGACTAGTGCCGTGCAGTTGGGTCAGCAATGGCTATTCAAACACAACGCTTGGCAAATTGGCACTGCTGAACTTAGCTGGGTCAATGAGTACCTCGCCATTGCAGGTGTTGAACGGTTAGCGCATTTTAGCCCAGCAAGTGATTTCTCAAAAACGATAACGCTTACTGCGCAACAGCAAGATTACGACTTACCTTTAGCCATCTTCGCGAAATCACTATCAAGTATTGACTTTAATTTGCGTCAAGGGCGGTTTGCTGCCAAGAAAAAGCAGCCGCAGTGGTGGCGAGATTGGCGCAGTGGCCTAATAGCGGCGAGCGTGGCAGTAGTAAGCTTTATCGCAATTAAAGGCACACAGCTGTATGTGATAAGTCATCAAGCTAATCAGCTAGAAACCCAAGCGGTCACTATGTATCAACAGGCATTTCCAAATAAAGTAGTGCGTCCACACTTATTGAAAAAGCAGATCCAGAATGAGCTTGATGCGTTATCTGGCACGGAACAGGGCGGTTTGCTCGAATTAACGAATCACTTTGTGGCGATTTATGAAGAGATTGATGCCTTTGCCCCTGAAACGCTGCGTTATGACAAACGTAGGAATGAACTCAGAATTAGAGCGCGCGCAAAAGAGTTCCAAGTATTTGGTCAGGTTAAAGCAATTTTAGAGCAACGTGGTGTGAGCGTTGAACAGGGTGCCTTGAACAATGATGGCGACTTTGTGGTGGGTGAAATTCGTATTCGAGGTGCAGCATGAAGCAGCAAGCAGTTAATTACTGGCGTGGCTTAAAAGAGCAAGAACAAAAATTGTTGATCGTTGCTGGCGTTATTTTTGTCGTTTTTGTTCTGATAATGGGCATATTCAAACCGCTAAATCAGGCTGTCAGTGATGCCGAAGCTAAGCTAAAACGTAATCACGAACTCGTAAATTGGGTTGGTCAAAGTGTTAATAAGCTGAAAACTAGTAGTCCTGCACAGGTGATCAGCGGCGGTAATATCAGCCAGATAGTCAATAACACTCGTGGCCGTTTTCAAATTGATATCAGCAAAATGCAACCTAGTGGCGAAAGTTTGCGTTTAACCATCGATGATGTGGAATTTAATAAACTCGTTGCTTGGATAGATGAATTGACAAATAAGCATGGCGTAAAAGTAGAAAATCTTGACCTTACACAAGGGAATTTACCTGGCTTTGTGCGTGTTAGTCGCTTGGTTTTAGAGAAATAATTATGAAAAAAACACTATCTCTACTCATTATTTTTTTACTCGCATTTATTATTTTTAGTGCGTTTACTATGCCAGCAGCAGTATTGCTGCAAGTTTTTAAAGGCCAATTGCCAGCTAATTTGCAGCTAGGTGCAGTAAATGGCTCTGTTTGGCATGGTCAAGTGAGCGGTGTGAGATTCAATAACGTTCAATTGAATCAGGTTAAGTGGGAGCTTGAACCGTCATCGTTATTAATGGGTAATCTTGCAGGCAACCTACAGTTTGGTAATCCGAGAGATAAAAATGAGATCTCGGGCAAAGCCACCTTCTCATCGAATTTAGTAAGTAAATCAGTGACGGTAAATAATGCCTCACTTCGTTTCAGTGTTGAACAAGCTATGGAGCAAGTAACCTTGCCATTACCGGTTGATGCCAAAGGGCGTGTTATCGTCAATGTGAAGAAGTACCAAAGTGGTGCACCTTACTGTGATGGACTAAATGGTGAGATAAGTAGTCCAAATATTGACGTGAAAGGCATGAATGGTTGGTTTAGTATTGGTGATCTCAGTGGTCAGCTCGATTGTAAGTCAGGAGACATAGCTGTGGTTGTAGACCCTGAAAACCGCCTGGGTTTACAGGCCGATGCAACACTGGCTGCCAATTTTCAATTTCGCGTTTCTGGTAACATTAAGCCAGATGCAAGTCTACCAAAAGAAGTACATGATGCGGTTAAGTTTTTAGGTAGACCGGATGGCGAAGGTCGCTACCCAGTAAATTTATAATATACTTCTGTCATATCAGACTTTAGTTAATCTAATCTCAGGTTAGTTATTAATATAAAAGCATTTTTATAGGCGCTGATATGGCGCCTAAGTTCAAGGCAACACTATGCACGACTTCTCTTTTACCGCAGCGGATCAGTTGAATCTAGAGAACTACTTTTCTGCGCGCAAACTTTCTATTGATATTGCTTTTTTACAAGGATATTTATTTGCTACCTGTATAGACCCAAACGGTATCGAGGTAGATAAGTGGCTTAAGACTTTAACCAATGCAGATCCCGAACTAGATGAGAGTATTGCATTTGC
This sequence comes from Pseudoalteromonas galatheae, assembly GCF_005886105.2. Taxonomy (NCBI): domain Bacteria; kingdom Pseudomonadati; phylum Pseudomonadota; class Gammaproteobacteria; order Alteromonadales; family Pseudoalteromonadaceae; genus Pseudoalteromonas; species Pseudoalteromonas galatheae. The sequence continues at coordinate 3,372,341 of NZ_PNCO02000001.1, read as the reverse complement.
ATTGATGGCTTTACATCACGAGATTTCAGAGCAGGTATACGAAACTGAATTTCAATTGCCTTGGAACGGTGAAACACCACTTGAGCAAAAAATTAATTGGGCCGAAGGGTTTTTAATGGCGGCGACGCCCTTTTATGAGCAATTGATGTCCAGTCCGCTCGCCGACGATATCAAACAAGCTTTGCAAGTGAGCACAGAACAACTTGGGCTTTTTGCACTTGGCGAGCAACAACTAACTATTTATTGTGACAAAGTAGGACAGTCACTGACCGAGTTTCAACTGACTCAGGCGCAATTAGCTGATGAGTTTGCCGCATCTTATGCTGAGTTAGTCGAAGTTGCCGCGGTGAATAGCGGACTATTTGAATAATCTTTATGCGAGATCTAACTCGATAAATGTGCAACCCTGTTGGCATTGAGCCACAGCTCTATTTGATGTCGATTGACTTAGACTGAGCACAATGGGTTGCTGACAGTCTGGGCAATTGACAACACGTCCTTGGCTAAGCTTTTTGATAAGCGCTTTTTGATCATTAAAGGATTTTGCCGACTTTTTATTTAATTGACTAAAATCCATTATAACCCCTTCGCTTCTTGAATAGCTTGCTCTGCAATTTCACAGATTTTTACCAGTTCAGGGCCATAAAAATACAAGTTATAGTCATTTTCTTTACAATACTTGAGATGGAAAAGTCTCACTTTTTCATCTGTTGCCAAGGCTTCGTCAATATAGCGCTTTTCATCATCTGTCATAGTAATCGTCTTTACGACATTGGCTCTGGCGATTCTTGCGGCCGTGCTGCGTTGTACTTTGCTGGACTCGCTGAGTACTTCAACGCCTTGACCTAGCAATCTATCTCTTGGCTCTTTAATCAATGGATGATCCACAGTAAACAGAGCAACGACTATAATGGCTAATACTAAGAATTTTTTCATAATCTGACGCTGATTTGATCTAGCTAACAAAAATCTTGTTCCTAGTGTAATAAACTTGTCTGTCAGGTCGCAACAAGTCTCTCATCATTTATGGTGGGTTTTAGCTCAACTTACTATTAATCATAGAGTTTCAAAGCGTATAATAGTAAGCGCTAAACTATGTCATGGGGCACATTGCAATAGTTTAGCCTGTATTTTTCAAGGTCACTGTAGCAAGTGCATCTCGTTCCAAAGCACTAAGGAGCTTCCATGGAGAACGAAAGAATCAAGGTTAAAAATATACCGTCTGAAGTAAAAATTCAAAAGCCAACAGCTGGCACTGAAGGGAAATCGCTCAATAGCTCTACGCCCGATCGTTTTAATCCTCGCAATCGCATCTATGTCCGGGCGGTATCAGGCCTACACCAACTGCTAAGAAGGCGTATCGGCTTTATTGGTATGTTGGCATTTATGGCTTTGCCTTGGTTAAACTTTCACGGTCATCAGGCGGTGTTGTTCGATATTTTTGAGCAGAAGTTTAATATTTTTGGCATGACTCTATGGCCACAAGATCTCACTATTTTTGCTTTTATTCTAATGATAGCGGCATTTGCTCTGTTCTTGGTGACTACCTTCTATGGTCGGGTATGGTGCGGCTACACCTGCCCGCAAACTGTTTGGACGTTTATCTTTATTTGGTTTGAAGAAAAGTTTGAAGGAACGGCAAACCAGCGGAAAAAACTAGATCAGAGAGCGATGGATTTTGATAAGTTTTGGCGGAAAACTGCAAAACACGGCAGCTGGATACTCTTTTCACTGTATACCGCAATCACTTTTGTTGGTTACTTTACCCCAATCCGCTCTTTGCTCCCTGATTTACTTACTTTTTCTGCAGGCTTTTATTCCGTCATTAGCATCATCGTTTTTACCATTTGCACTTATGGTAATGCCGGTTGGATGAGAGAAATCATGTGTTTACACATCTGTCCTTACTCTCGCTTCCAATCAGCCATGTTTGATAAGGACACGTTTACCGTCGCCTATGATAGCGAACGAGGTGAAAGTCGAGGTCCTCGAGGACGCAAACAAGATCCAAAAGCGCTAGGTCTAGGTGATTGTATTGATTGCAACCTGTGCGTTCAGGTTTGTCCTACCGGTATCGACATTCGTAATGGCTTGCAATATGAATGCATCAATTGTGGTGCGTGTATCGATGCCTGCGATGGTGTTATGGATAAGATGAACTACCCACGCGGATTGATTGCTTACACTACAGAGCGCAATTTAGAATCATCTAGCGAAAAGACTAAACCAGTACGTGGTAAATTAATCGGTTATTTAATGATTCTAGTCGTCATCACGGGAGCATTAGTTGCGAACATTGCGATGCGTAAACCGATGGATCTTGATATTATTCGTGATAGAAATCAGCTTTATCGTGTCAATATTGAAGGGTTGGTAGAAAATACCTATACCCTGAAAGTGATAAACAAAGCGCAAGTTGAGCAGAAATTTTCTATTGCAATAACGGGTCTAAGTAATTATCAGGTGATCGGTAAACAAGAGGTACACTTAGCTGCAGGCACGACATTAGATGTGCCACTCTCTGTTGTGATTGATCCATATGATTTGAAAAAGCCAGTGACTGAATTTGAGTTTGTGCTTATTAACCAAGATGATCCTGAAGAGCGGCTGGCGCAGCCGACCAATTTCTTCAAAGGAAGATAATAAGGTAAAAGCGAGGTATAAAACCTCGCTTTTTTATAAATATTATGAATGATTTTAGTTTTAATGCACTGACACCGGATCTTATTTTAGATGCGATTGAGGCACTTGAGATATATCCGACAACGGGATTATTGGCCTTAAACAGCTATGAAAACCGTGTTTATCAATTTGGCGCTGAGGATGGCAAGCGCTATGTGGTGAAGTTTTACCGCCCAGCGCGTTGGACGGATGAACAAATTCTTGAAGAGCATGAATTCGCGCTGGCAGCAAAAGAAGCCGAAGTGCCAGTTGTGGCGCCCTTACTTATTGCCGAGCGTAGTCTGCATTTTTATGAAGGTTATCGCTACACGTTGTTTCCAAGTGTTGGTGGACGCCAGTTCGAGCTCGATAATCTAGATCACTTAGAAATTTTAGGTCGCTACCTAGGGCGCTTGCATTGTCTGTCGGCTGAGCGAGCATTCAAACATAGACCACAGCTCAACACTCAGCGGTTTTTGGTTGATGCACAACAAACACTGCTAAAAAGCCAGTTAGTGCCTAGTCATCTACATACTCCATTTGTTACTATTCTTGAGCAAGTTATTAACAAAGCAACCTCAAAGTATCAAGTTGCCAAAACGCTTCGGCTTCATGGTGATTGTCATGCTGGAAATTTATTGTGGTCTAGAGACCAATTGATGTTGGTGGATCTTGACGATTGTCAGCAAGGTCCAGCGGTACAAGACTTGTGGATGATGTTAAATGGTGACCGCAACGAGCAATTAGTACAATTAGATACCCTGCTTGTGGGTTACGAAGAGTTTATGCCGTTTGATGCAAAAGAGCTTGCGTTAATTGAGCCGCTACGCGCCATGAGAATGGTTAACTATATGGCTTGGGTGGCCCAACGCTGGCAGGATCCTGCATTCGAACGGAACTTTTCTTGGTTTGCGACAGACAAATATTGGGAACAACAGATCCTAGCGTTAAAAGAGCAATTTGCCGCATTAGATGAACCAAGTTTGAGCCTATTTCCTTAAAATTAGAGAGAGTAACATGCTAAAAAAATTAAAAGTCGCACTTATCGCATTACTTTTGCCCATTGCTGCGATGGCTTCAGACTTTACCGAGGGTGAGCACTACACAACCTTAACAACCGAACAGAGTAAATCAGAGAAAGTTACTGAATTTTTCTCTTTTTACTGTCCTCATTGTTTCCGCTTTGAGCCAATTGCTAAAGCGATTAAAAAGAACTTACCTGAGGGAGCGTACTTTGAAAAAAGCCATGTAAACTTCCTACGTGGTATTCCTACAGAAACGCAGAGCAATCTTAGCTATGCCTATATTATTGCTGAGCAAGAAGGCAAAGAGGATGTGATTGCTGAGAAGATTTTTAATGCTATTCATGTTGAAGGAAACAAACTGTTAGACATTAAAGATTTAAAAACGCTAATGGAGCTAAATGGGATTGCTGCTGAAAAGTTTGATCAGGCCGTCACGAGTATGCCAGTCGTGAGTGCTGAAAATAACATGCTTAAAGCACAAGAAAAGTTTTCTGAAGCGGGGGCGCTTACAGGCGTTCCAACTTTTATCGTAAACGACAAATACAGAATCGAAATGAAAGGTATCAAGAGCCAAGAACAGCTTGATGAATTGATCGCATATCTATTAAAAAAATAAGGACTGGAGAAAGTTAGTATGTTGAAAGTATTAAAAGGCTTAGCGGTTGCACTAATGCTTCCTCTTCTTGCTCAGGCTGCACCATTTGAAGAAGGTGTGCATTATGAAGTTATTGCCGAGCGCGGCACGAAAAAGCCTGAGGTAATGGAATATTTTTCTTTTTATTGTCCAGCCTGTAACGCAATGGAAAATTTAATCGTTGACGTTAAACCAAAGCTGGATGAGGGTGTTAAGTTTAAAAAAAGCCATATAGATTTTGTCGGTCCAAGAGAGCCTGAGATCCAACAGGTGTTGGCACAAGCACTTGCAACTGCTGAAGTGCTGCCACAAAAAGACAAGATAGTTGCAGCCATGTTTAATCATATCCATGGCAAGCGTGCAAAAATCAATGAACTTGCTGATGTAAAAGATATCTTTATTGCTCAAGGTGTTGAAGAAGAGAAGTTTGATAAACTTTATGCCAGTTTCTCTGTTCGTACTAAAGCTTCAAAAATGCAACGTATGCAGAAGACTCTTTCTGATAAAGGCGCGCTAACAGGGGTACCAATGTTCGTGGTAAACGGTAAATACAAGCTATTACTTCGTGAATCTGGTACGACTAAGCCAGAGCAAATTGCAGCTTTGGTGAATTATTTAGCAAAGAAATAAAATCTAATTTGTATTAGACTAGCCCTGCAATTATTGCGGGGCTTTTTTATGTTTAAAATTTTAGTTTCTAGCTGCTTATTAGGTTATCCAGTGAGGTATGACGCTTCTTCACAAAGCCTTCAAGACAATACCTTGCAGTATTGGCGGCAAAAAAATTGGGTCTTACCGCTATGTCCCGAAGTATCTGGTGGTTTACCAACACCTCGCCCATCGGCTGAAATAGCAGATGGTAAAGTTTTGAGTAAACATGGCGATGATTTTACCTCCGCGTTTGAACTCGGTGCTAAAAAAGCGCTAGCGGCTTGCCTACAGCACGATATAAAGTTTGCGTTGTTAAAAGAGTCCAGTCCGTCTTGCGGCAGCAATCTGATTTACGATGGTAGTCATACAGGTAAAAAAATAGTAGGGCAGGGGCTGACTGCGTCTTTATTACGGCAATCCGGTATTCAAGTCTTTAGCGAAACTCAACTGCCAGCACTTATCACAGCGATGGCAGCCAGTCGTTAATCGTTAGAGATCACTTTCTCACTAAGTAAACGCCAGATTCAATATGATGGGTATAAGGGAACTGATCGAAAATCGCCATACGTGCGATTTTATGTGTTTCACATAATAAGGCTAAATCACGTTCTAACGTGTCTGGATTACATGAGATATAAATAATGTTGTCGTAGTTGCTAACTAATCGACAGGTCAATTCATCCATACCTGCACGAGGCGGATCGACGAGAATCGTTTGGCAATCATAGGACTGTAAATCGATACCATCTAATCGAGAAAACTTTTGCCCTTTCATGGCTTGTGTAAACTCTTCACTCGACATGCGAATAATATCTAAGTTATCGACTTTATTTGCTGCAATATTAAATTGTGCAGACTTTACTGATGATTTAGAAATCTCAGTAGCCAGCACTTTATTGAATGAGCCTGCCAATGCAATTGAAAAGTTACCGTTACCACAATAAAGCTCAAGTAGATCGTTGCTTAGCGGTTCACTAATAGACTGTGCCCAAGCTAGCATTTTCTGATTCACTTCCGCATTCGGTTGCGTAAAGCTGTTCTCAACCTGCTGATAAATATATTCTTTACCGTTAACGCTTAGTTTTTCAGTTACATAGTCATTGCCAAACACAACCTTTTGTTTTCTAGCACGACCGATAAAATCAACTTTGTAGGTTTGCTGCAACTCGGTTCTTAATGTCTGCATGGCAGTCTGCCACGCTTCATCTAACTGCTTGTGATAAAGCAAGCTGATCAGTACTTCCCCACTCAGCGTCGTGAGATAGTCGATTTGAAACAGCTTACGACGCAATATTTCGTTGTCTTTTAGCTGGTGTATCATCACTTGCATCATTTCATTGACAAGCGGCGCACCAGGATCAAAGCTATCAACACGGATCTTTTCTTTTGTTTGCTGGTCAAACATGATGTGAAACAGATCTTCACCATCATGCCATACTCTAAATTCACAGCGCTGGCGGTAATGGCGAGATGCAGACTCATACACTTCAAGTGCAGGTGCATTAAACGGTGCAAATTGTGTTGTGATACGCTCAGCTTTATCCGCTAACTGTTGCTCGTATGCTGAATCATCAATTTTTATTACTGCCATGCTAAAACCATCTATGTTGAATTAAGAGGCGCTATTTTAGGGAGCGTTGCTAATTTGTCCAGTCTAGCATCACTGATGCATCTGGTTTGCTGTTTTTTTAATCATTATACTTTAGCTTTGCGCAAATATGCCGATAATCTAACTAATATATTGGAGGGCATACCATGAAAATCGGGCAATTAAATCAGTTGCTCAATCCAGCGATGCAGCATAAGCCTGGAAAGAGCAAAGGGATAGGACCAAATATCCAAATTAATTCAGACAGCTATGCGGGTGATAAATCCAAATTAGCTGCAAAAATTCTTGATGATAAGCTTGCAGAAGCGTTGGGGATTGAGAAGCCGACACAAGACAAAAAAGACAAGCCATTATTTGATTTTGAATCTATTGTCAAAAATGTACTCGATTTTGTTCAGGGTGCAGTGAAGAAAGCCAAAGTCGACGGCAAAAATGATGACGAGTTGAAATCCATGCTCGATGGGGCACGTAAGGGCGTGCTTCAGGGGATAGATGAAGCCAGCGAAGAGTTAAAAGGCATGGGGGCTTTTAATTCCGACATCGAAGATGGTATTGAAAAATCACGAGAAGGGATTTTTAAAGGTTTAGATGATTTTGAAAAAGAGCTGTTTGAAGAAAAGTCGCCAAAAGCATTAGCGATCAGTGCCGCGCAGTTTGCGAGCCTCTCTAATCAGGCTGAATATGCATTTACAACAGCTGAAGGAGATGAAGTCGTTATTTCATTCTCCGATGCATATTCTCAGGGAGCCGCTGCGAGTGTTGCTCAAAAAGGTAATGATTATGGCATGGCATATGGCACTAAGTCTTCTCACGAAGTCAGTTTCTCAATTAAGGTAAATGGTGAGTTGAACGAAGAGGAGCAGCAAGCTATTAACGATATGATGGAAGATATCCGTAATGTCAGTGACTCTTTTTTCGGTGGTGAATACGATGAAGCGTTCGATTTAGCAAAGTCGCTTAGTTTAAATTCAGATCAGATCACTAATTTCACGATGGATCTCAGACAAAGTAAAACGTCTGCTGCGATTGCTCAATATCAGCAAGGCAATCCAATGAAAGAGTTAGAGAAGGCATTTATGCCACTGAATAAGCAGTTAGCAGATGTACAAGAGCAAGCTAAGGGACTCAATGCTGATAATGAGTTGCCAAACTTGCTTGCTTGGATGAATGAAGGCCAGTCGAGACTAAATGAGTTTTTGGATTATGCAAGTAGCTTTTTTAGTAAACTGAATGAATTAAATAAAGAGCAGGTAGAGCAAAAACAAACAAGCTAAGCGAGTTTATTTTCGCGAGGACTCGTGGCAAACTTCATGCTCCATTGATTTGAGGAATGAAGTTTGTCGCATATTTTGGTTTTCGATTCGGGGATAGGTGGCACCAGTGTGCTGTCGCACTTAAAGGCATGTTTGCAGGGGGGTTCATTCAGCTATGTTATGGACAACGCTTTTCTCCCATATGGCCTTCAGCCTCAAGAGCTAATCAAATCACGTATCAAGGGACTGATTTGTTGGCAACAGCAATGCTTGGGCAATGTTGATCTTATCGTTATTGCTTGTAATACCGCTTCAACATACGCATTAGAAGAAGCCAGAAAACATACCCATATTCCAATTATAGGTGTTGTTCCTGCTGTTAAGCCTGCGGCGTCTAGTTCAAAGACCAAGCACATCGCACTATTGGCAACACCGGCAACGTCAAATAATGCTTATACACATAAGCTCATCATGGATTTTACCTCAGGTTGTAAAGTTGAAACTTTGCATTCCACGGAGCTTGTTAGGATCGCTGAGCACTTTTATTGGCATAACGAGTTGGATAAAGAGGCACTTTGCGCGGAAATAGTCCGGCTTAACATTCCAGTCACTGTTGATAGGTTAGTGTTAGGATGTACACATTTTCCTTTGATAGCTCACGATATCAAGAATTGCTTACATAAGCATGTTGAGCTGGTTGATTCAGGCAAGGCAATAGCTAATCGCGCATTGTCATTGTTGGAAAGTCAAATAGTAGTAGGGGAAAAGGTGCCGAGTGCATCGGAAGTGCGTTTCTATGCAACGGCACCAGTAATAGGTAATAAAGAAGCAATCTCTATTATTAATTTAAATAAAGATTAATTAAGCAGGTGAGTGATCCATCTCACCTTCAGGCTTTTGCTTTGCTTCTCTTACTTTTAATGTACGCTGTTGAAATTCACGCTCATTGAGTTGAGTAATAGCCTTTTCCGCATCTTGCTTAGACATCTCAACAAAACCAAAACCGCGACGTTTGCCTGTATTTTTATCCTTAAGTAGACGAACTGAAAATACTTGCCCTTGCTCTTCGAAAAGCTCGCGGACAACATGTTCGTTGGCTCGATACGGTAGATTACCTACATATAATGTAGTGGTTGATAAGTTTGATTGTTTTTCTTGTTGTGTATCACTTTTTAAAAACTGGCTTATTACACCACCGATGATAATACCTACGGCAAGCATAAGAGCAGCGTCGAACTGAGTAGAGCTTAATGCAAGATCAACAATGAAAAAGCTCGCTACTGCAATAACCAAAGTGATCAAAATTGCTTTATGATCAAAAGACTTCATATAAATATACCAATTGAAAGAAGGTTAAACATTAATTTAACAAGTGAGTTAGCTATCTTAACGAGTTAATTAAACTTCGCAATAATTAATATAGTTCTGATAGTAAGATTTGTCCTTTTTTGTATGGTTTTTATGCTAAAAAGCGGTTTTTGGTTGATTCTTGTTCGAATGATCAAAAAGATCGAAAAAAGGGTTGCACTAAAATCGGATCGCCCTATAATGCGACCCCACTGACACGGGGCGCTACGCTGAAAAGCAAAGCAGCAACGAGTTAGCGTCAAGTAAAACTTAAGTTCGAAACTTCTGATAAAGAAATTCAAAATTAAGTGTTGACAAAAAATTGGGAATGCTTAGAATGCACATCCCTCGAAACAACGAAATGTTTCGAAACGTTCTTTAAAAATATGAAGCAATCATCTGTGTGGGCACTCGTACAGATTGAGTTCTAACAGCAGATTCTAGTTCGCTAGATGACGCAAACAAATTTAGAGTCTCAATTGAACTGAGTGACCAACAGAATAAACATAGTTTATTCAGCACAGTCAATTCGATACCGAAAGGTATCAAAATCAGAATTCAATGAGCATGAAACTTAGGTTTCAAAAAACTTTTAATTGAAGAGTTTGATCATGGCTCAGATTGAACGCTGGCGGCAGGCCTAACACATGCAAGTCGAGCG
>NZ_PNCO02000001.1:2965000-3047500 GCF_005886105.2 Pseudoalteromonas galatheae | reverse complement strand
TTGACCCTACATGTGTAGGATAGGTGGGAGGCTTTGAAGCAGGAACGCTAGTTTCTGTGGAGCCGACCTTGAAATACCACCCTTGTAGTGTTGATGTTCTAACTTAGGCCCCTGAACCGGGGTTGAGGACAGTGCCTGGTGGGTAGTTTGACTGGGGCGGTCTCCTCCCAAAGAGTAACGGAGGAGCACGAAGGTTTGCTAAGTACGGTCGGACATCGTACGGTTAGTGTAATGGTAGAAGCAAGCTTAACTGCGAGACAGACACGTCGAGCAGGTACGAAAGTAGGTCATAGTGATCCGGTGGTTCTGAATGGAAGGGCCATCGCTCAACGGATAAAAGGTACTCCGGGGATAACAGGCTGATACCGCCCAAGAGTTCATATCGACGGCGGTGTTTGGCACCTCGATGTCGGCTCATCACATCCTGGGGCTGAAGTCGGTCCCAAGGGTATGGCTGTTCGCCATTTAAAGTGGTACGCGAGCTGGGTTTAGAACGTCGTGAGACAGTTCGGTCCCTATCTGCCGTGGGCGTTTGAGAATTGAGAGGGGCTGCTCCTAGTACGAGAGGACCGGAGTGGACGAACCGCTGGTGTTCGGGTTGTGATGCCAATTGCATTGCCCGGTAGCTACGTTCGGAACTGATAACCGCTGAAAGCATCTAAGCGGGAAGCAGGCCTCGAGATGAGTTCTCACTTTGACTTAGAGTCAACTGAAGGGCCGTTGAAGACTACAACGTTGATAGGCGAGATGTGGAAGTGCTGTGAGGCATTAAGCTAACTCGTACTAATTACCCGAGAGGCTTAACCATACAACGCCAAAGTGGTTTATAAGCGACAGAAGTTAATAGACTGAAGTAGACAGAAGAATTTAATAGCTTTTTCCAGATTTAAGAATTAAACAAGGTGACCAACCTCAGCGGTATCGCGAAATCGGTTCACCTTGCGCAAATGGAATGCTCGTGCGAGGCACGATGTCATTAGACATTTGCACCCAGATTTCCTGATGACCATAGCGTTTTGGAACCACCTGACCCCATGCCGAACTCAGAAGTGAAACAAAACAGCGTCGATGATAGTGTGGGCTTCCCATGTGAAAGTAGAACATCGTCAGGGCCTTATTAGAGAAACCCGTTGCAGCAATGCGACGGGTTTTTTGCTATGTGGGATTTGAAAACATATCACAAGCAATCAACACATCGCGAGGCAAGCTCGCTCCCACCACAGCACCTGCACTGAGCAGCGTGGTCGGAGGTGGTTTACCCGCCGAGCTGTTGGGCTTCTCAAACAAAAAGAATTAAACATCCTAGTTCGTAGCGAGCCAGGGCCTTATTAAAGGTCGATTAACAGCATTCATCCATGGTTCTAATCGACATTAGTACATCCATGTACGTCAAACCCGTTGCAGCAATGCGATGGTTTTTTTTGTTTGGAATTTAGAAAACCTCGTAAAATCATCGGTATCGCTAAACCACTCAACTAACTTATTCGTGCCTGTTCCTTAATAGCTCACTTTCTTTTTTGGTCGAAAGATCTGATCTTGGAACAGGCTTATAGTTCACTTGTTTTTAAATTCTTATCCCAAGCTGGAGTTAACTAAGCTAGTTGGTATAATTTCTTCACGCATCCATGCGCTTAATTCCCATGCTGCTAAACAGCGTTTCTAATCCTGATTATGAAAAGACGACAGTTTTATTGCCGTTAATGAAAAGCTTATGCTCGCAGGCTAATTGCAACGCGTTACAAAATACTGTTTTTTCAATGTCTCTACCGATTCTTGCCATTTCTTCAGCATTTTGAGCATGGCTAACTTGTGTGACATTTTGGGCAATAATAGGTCCTTCATCTAATTCATCATTAACAAAGTGAGCGGTAGCACCAATAATTTTCACACCACGCTCAAATGCCTGATGGTAGGGTTTTGCACCGATAAAGGCGGGCAAGAATGAGTGATGGATATTAATAATTTTCCCGTCAAAGCGCGAGACAAATTCCGGTGTTAAGATCCGCATATACTTTGCCAAGCCAACAATATCGGGATCATATTGTTCGATTAAATCAGCCATTGCACTGTCATGCTCAGCTCTACTCAACCCTTCATGTGATACCAGATGAAAAGGAATACCAAAACCTTTAACAAGGGGTTCCAACGTATCATAGTTTGCGATAACTGCTTGCACTTCAATATTGAATGCTTGTTCATATTGTTTAAGCAACACACCGCCTAAGCAGTGTGCTTCCTTCGTCGCAAGTAGCACCACTTTTGTTCGCTCTTGCCCGTATAGGTTTAACTTGGCACCAGTTGGTAATGACTGACGAAGTTGTGCTAGAAAGTTATCACTGGGTGTGCCTGTGAGCTCTGTACGCATAAAGAAACGCTGTCCTTCTTTATCTACAAACTCATTATTGCGCGTGATGTTTAGGTCGTGCTCATGACAAAGGCTTGTTATCTTCGCGATCAGTCCTATATCATCTTTACACTCTGTCGTTAGTACGTAACTCATTTCCTCATTCCAATTCATCTAAACGAACTTTCAGAATACTGCGAATTGGCAGTGAGATAAACGCTTACTGACAAAAAACTTTGCAATTGCTATGGTATTCAGCAACTGTCTGTGCGCTCACCGCCCATGGTTGAGCAGAGCCTTGAGTTTCGCTGGCTTTACTGGCTTAGACAGGTAATGGATCTGCTCACTTTTAGCGGCGACTTTTACTTCTTCATCCCTCACAGCGGTAATTAAAATAGCTGGAATCGTATCTTGCCACGCGGTGCGTAGCGATTTGATCAAAGAGATCCCGTCACAGTTATCGTTAAGTTGATAATCCATTAAAATAACATCTGGTGCGGAGTTATGTTTTGCGTAAGCAAGTGCGTCCTCTACCTTATAAAACAGCTGGTAGTGGCAATGCCATTTATCTAGCAGGCTCGCCATGGCTTCTAAATTTTTCGGGTCGTCATCAACCGCGATGACATTAAGTTGAGTTTTGTTTTGCGGCTTTTGGCTAATATCTTCTTTTACTTGGAGTAAATCCACATTGCCATAGGGTATATCTATGGCAAAGCGGCTGCCTTGATTGACAACCGAGTTCACTGAAATCGTGATGGATAATAGATCGCATAGGCGTTTCACAACACCAAGCCCAAGTCCAATACCTTTATTATCGCCAGCTTGAATACGATAAAAATCGTTAAAGATCTTATTTTGCTCATGGTTTGAAATACCAGGGCCGGTATCCCATACTTCAAGCCTCAAACTATGTTTACGGCGTCGACAGGCGATAAGCACTTTGCCACTGTCGGTATATTTAACGGCATTGGAAACCAGATTTTGAATGATCCGGCGCAGGTAAGTGGTGTCGCTGTGTACAATGCTGTGGGAGCTTCTCACCTTAAGTTCGAGACCTTTCTCTTTTGAAATGATGGCATACTCATTTGCCAGTGGTAGTAAGATATCGTCAATGTTGAAGTGCCTAGGAGTGGGCTTCATTGCACCTTGCTCAAGTTTTGCAATATCCAAAAGCGCACTCATCAGGTGTACAGTAGAGTCTAGGCTATCGGTGAGTTTTTCAAAGTTACCCTGATCTTTACTTATTAAATTGTTGCTATCAATCGCTGCTAGGTACAGACGTGCGGCATTGAGTGGTTGCAAAATATCATGACTGGCAAGCGCTAAGAAGCGGGTTTTACTCTCATTTGCTTGTTCTGCTTCTTTTTTAGCGGCCATTAGTGCCTGCTCTGTTTCGTGACGATTGGCTATTTCCGCTTTAAGATCCATGTTAATGGTGCGGATCTCTTGGGTTCTGGCCTCAATACGGTTCTCTAGATCCATATTGATTTCTTCCAGTGCGTTTTGCGTCGCAATATGTGTGGTAATATCTGAAAAACTCGTCACAAATCCGCCTTCAGGCAGCGGGTTTCCCGTCATCTCAAATACTTGGCCATCACGACGGTGGCGAATAAAGTGGTGAGGAGTACCATTTTTCAGATGTTGAACTCGTTTATCGACGTGTTTATCAATTTCACCAGGCCCGCATTCACCGCGTTCGGCGTTAAAGCGGATCACTTCCTCTATCGGTTGTCCAACTTCTAAGAAACCGTCTGGGTAGGCGAACATCTCGTGATAACGCCTGTTCCATGCAACAAGTTTTAGATCTTTATCAACAACCGAAATTCCATGGCTTAAATTTTCTAATGAGGTATAAAGTAGGTTTTGGTTGAACTGCAGTGCTTGTGTGGTTTCATCAAAAAAGTTAACTACCTCTTCAAATGCCATTTGGCGACCAGAGGATACGGTACGGATCAGAGCTTGGGCTGATGAAGCTCCGAGCACTCCCGTGAGTGCACGCTCACAGAATGAGATAAATTCAGGAGCTGGGTACGCGTCATTATCTTCTAAAATATTATTTTGAGCATAGTGCCCAAGCAATTGCTGACTGCGCTGAACCCCCAAGAAGGTTTGTAGCAACACTTTAAAGTCATACACGGTAGCACGAACTTGTTTATTCAAGCGTTTAGATAGTGCAGCCTGATCTTTAGGGTTTACGAATGCTGCAGCCTGAATACGGTCGATTAGGCGCTCCTGTGCACCGATAGAGAAGCTAATATAGCAGCTAATGTTAGCGAGCAGTGCAAGTAAAGTTCCTCGGGTGATAAGGGTCTGACGCATTTCATAATCAAGTAATCCACCGGCTTCCAAAATTGGAAACATAAGAAATAGCATCCAACAGATAAAGCCCGCGATGAGTCCGGCATATACACCATACGCATGGCCTTTGCGCCAATAAAGCCCACCGACAATCGCAGGCAGTAGCTGAGTAACTAATGAGAAGGCGACTAATCCCATATTCGCGAGTGCCTCACCATGGCCAAACCATTGTTGGTACATATATGAAAGTAATAAGATTGCGGCGATAACAAAGCGCCGAACTAAGAGTATTTGACTCTTAAAACTGCTGTTTAGAATGTTCTTTTTAAATTTACGCTTGAACAACAAAGGCAATACTACATCGTTTGATAACATTGTACTGAGTGTCAGTGTTGCAACGACTATCATGGCCGTTGCCGCTGATAAACCGCCGATAAATACAAATGTAGCGAGGATTGGATGCTCCATCATAATAGGTAAAGCGAGTACGAAACTATCTGGTGCGGCACCATAGCCAATGTCGGGATGGATAGCGGCGGTAGCGATCGGGATGATCATGGCCGCTATCAATAACAGGTAAAGTGTAAATGCCCAGCGTGCGGTTTTTAAGTGTGAAGTGTTGTGGTTATCTACCACCACAACGTGAAATTGTCGTGGCAAACAGACGATGGCAGCCGCTGCCATGAGCGTTTGTCCAACAAAATTGAAGTTAAAGAAGTCAAAGGATTGCCAATGTTCGCTCAATGCTTCAAATGAGTCGGGAACCTGAGTTAAGGATTGCCATGCAAGCACGGCTACAATACCGAGCGCGAGCAGTTTAACGATAGACTCAAAAGCAACAGCCAACATCAACCCTGAGCGATACTCAGTCACATCCACCTTTCTTGTGCCAAAGAAAATCGCAAATAATGCCATGATTAAAGTGCCAGCTAATGCGAGCGCAGTGCCAGACACTTGCTCGTCCTGCTGTAATAACAAGAAGCTACTACTCAAGGCTTTGAGCTGAAGTGCAATATACGGAATGGTAGCCAATAGGGCTATCATCGTTACCATGACGGCCGTAGTTTGGCGTTTACCGTATCGTGCTGAAATGAAGTCAGCAATGGTGGTGATATTCTGCTTTTTACTGACCAATATGAGTTTACGTAAAAACCCCTGACCGAACAAAAACAGTAAAATGGGGCCTAAAAGAATGGGGAAGTAATGCCAGCTACTGGTGGCCGCAGTACCTACCGAACCGTAGTAAGTCCAAGAAGTACAATAAATCCCCAAGGAAAAAGCATAAACAAACGGATGATGACTAATTTTGAGTGCGCGGGGGGTCGTTTTATCTCCCCAGTTGGCGAGCCAAAAAAGTACACCAATATAAGCAGCGGCAACGAGGAGTAAAATGGCAGTCATAGTGTTTGTTATAGTTTTTGTTGTTTATACCGTCATACTTTAGCAAACAAATGGCACCCATAGTCTAGTTTACTGTATAATTTTATTTGAGCTTTTAATCTTATTAACAATCAAAGTGTTAGGTTTTTATTTGGTAAGTAAGGGCGTTCATTCACCATTCAAGTTAGACTAATGTCTTACTGTCGTATCTACTCATTGAAAATACATCTTCATCCAACCTGCTTTGACTTATCCTTTTGTTTGTAAAGACTTTTTAATTCTTATGAATACTATACACCTGCAGTTTACGTAAACGTTAACTTGCCGTTACGACTAAGGTCTCAATTTCAACTTACCAAGCCGTTGCTACTCTCATTAAGGTCTATTAACACAACTTGCTCTATGTTGGAGCGGGTGATAGGAGATTTAAAATGGCTTTTAAAAGTGAAGAACAAGCGAAAGCATATTGGTCAGAAAATCTCGCCTTGATGTTTAAGCTACTCGCTATTTGGTTTGTCGTCTCATTTGGATTTGGCATTCTGTTAGTTGATGTGCTCAACGAAGTTCGTTTTTTTGGATTTAAACTCGGATTTTGGTTTTCTCAGCAAGGCGCAATTTATACTTTTGTTGCGTTAATTTTTGTCTACGTTTCAAAAATGAATGCATTAGACAAAAAATACGGCGTGGACGAGTGAGGGGCTAATCGATGGATGTTCAAATTTTAACTTTTATTATCGTCGGCCTTAGTTTTGCGCTCTATATCGGTATCGCTATCTGGGCGAGAGCTGGGTCCACGAATGAATTCTATGTTGCTGGCGGCGGCGTACCTCCTGTTGCAAACGGTATGGCAACTGCTGCAGATTGGATGAGTGCAGCGTCCTTTATTTCAATGGCGGGGATTATTTCCTTCGCTGGTTACGACGGCGGTGTTTACCTTATGGGGTGGACTGGCGGTTATGTATTACTTGCTCTGTGTTTAGCACCTTATTTGCGTAAATTTGGTAAGTTCACGGTACCTGATTTTATCGGTGATCGTTACTATTCTCAGGTTGCACGTGTGGTTGCGATTTTGTGTGCTATCTTCATCTGTTTTACCTATATTGCTGGTCAAATGCGTGGTGTTGGTGTGGTGTTTTCTCGTTTCCTCGAAGTGGATATCGAAACGGGCGTTTACATCGGAATGGTGATTGTATTCTTCTACGCGGTACTTGGCGGTATGAAGGGGATCACTTATACGCAGGTCGCTCAATATTGTGTACTTGTCTTTGCTTATTTAGTTCCTGCTATTTTCATTTCACTGATGATGACAGGCCATTTGCTACCACAAACCGGTTTTGGCGCAACGTTGGCTGATGGTTCGGGCACTTATCTACTCGACAAGCTAGATGGACTTAGTACCGAGCTCGGTTTTGCGCAGTACACCGAAGGCTCTAAGAGTATGGTTGATGTGTTTGCGATTACCGCTGCACTTATGGTTGGTACTGCTGGCCTACCACATGTAATCGTTCGCTTCTTTACCGTTCCTAGAGTAAAAGACACACGTATTTCAGCCGCTTGGACTTTAGTATTTATCGCTATCGTGTATACAACAGCACCGGCTGTTGCATCGTTCGCTCGTGTGAATATGATCGACACGATTAACGGTAAAGATGGTAGTGGTACGGTTTATGAAAAAGCACCACAGTGGGTGAAAAACTGGGAAAGAACAGGCCTAATCGTGTTCAACGATAAGAATGGTGATGGCAAAATGCAGTACTCTGCGGGCAAGATTGATGATCCAGCAAGTGCAAACGAGGTGAAGATCGACCGCGATATTATGGTATTAGCAAATCCAGAAATTGCGAATCTACCTGCATGGGTGATTGCATTGGTCGCTGCAGGTGGTATTGCTGCGGCGCTATCGACAACCGCTGGCTTGCTATTGGTTATTTCAACATCGGTATCACATGACTTGCTGAAGCGTACCATTAAGCCGGATATCAATGATAAACAAGAATTGCTGGCTGCGCGTTTAGCTGCGATGGTAGCGATTGGGATCTCAGCATATTTTGGCATAAACCCGCCAGGGTTTGTTGCATCGGTAGTTGCATTTGCCTTCGGATTGGCTGCGGCGAGTTTCTTCCCTGCAATTATCATGGGGATATTCTCTAAGCGCATGAATAAAGAAGGTGCGATTGCCGGCATGGTAACGGGTATAGGTTTCACTGCGGCTTATATTATTTACTTTAAGTTTGTCAGCCCTGAGCTAAATGCCCCTGCAAACTGGTTGTTTGGGATTTCTCCTGAGGGGATCGGTATTGTAGGTATGCTAGTGAACTTCGTTGTAGCTGCACTGGTTATGAAGGTGACTGCGGATACACCTGAAGAAGTCAAAGTGATGGTTGATGGGATCCGTAATCCGAAAGGATCTAGCGCTGCTCACGCACACTAAGCAATGCTAATCGAATTTGCCCAGCCAGCGTGCTGGGCAAATTTGTTTTTGATAGTGCAAAATTGTAGACGATTAAAAGGACAGTTAGGTATGACGCCAGAAATTCAAGATGTCTTTCAATTTGTTTATAAACAAGCCCCGTTTTCTGAATTGCCCGAAGCGGCTGCCAACTACTTTTCTAAACACATCGAAATTATTTATCTTAGTCAGACGAATCAACAAGATTGGCTTCAAGATGGCAAGCCAAATCTATATTTGCTGCGCTCTGGTGTGGTTGATCTGATCTCAGCTAAAGACGAAGTCATTGGTCGTATGAGTGAGGGAGACTACTTTGGTTATCCTTCTTTATTAACTGGTGATGCCATTCAAAATCGCATCGAAGTTCAAAAAGATGGTTTGGTCTATATTCTCAATGAGCAGAACTTTGACTTTTTACGTCGAGAATACAAATCGTTTGAACAATACTTTGTTAGAGCACATGCTAACCGACTACTTTCTTCTCGTTATAAACAGCAGAGCGAAACTTGGTCAGAGCGGAAAATATCTGAACTAATGACTAAAGATGCGGTTACTATCGCGCCAACAGCGAGTATTCGTGACGCTGCCAAATTGATGAGCCAGCATCGTGTTTCATCAATTATGGTCACGGAGCAAGCGCGCTTGGTTGGTGTTGTGACGGATAGAGATCTGCGCAATCGAGTTCTAGCGCAAGACAAAGATCCCAGTGCTCCACTTGCTGAGATCATGACGGAAAAGCCAAAACATATTTTTGAAAACAACCGTGTGTTTTCGGCCCTGCATTTAATGCTTAAGCACAATATTCATCATTTGCCTGTGTTAAATGAAGCATATAAACCACTGGGCATGCTGACCAGCACCGATCTGCTGAGACAGCAAAAAAGTGATCCAGTGCAGCTTATCGGCAGGATCTACAAAGCACAAAACCTTTTGGCTATCAAAAGCTGTGCTCAGGAGATCCCGGATCTATTACGCCAATTTTCCTATCATATCGAAGATATTTCATTGATTGGCAAACTACTAAGCGGCCTCACTGATGCACTAACATCAAGATTAATCTATTTATATCAACAGCAACATGGCGCCGCGCCTTGCCGCTTTGCGTGGATCTGTTTTGGCTCTCAGGCACGGGAAGAGCAGACCTTACATTCAGATCAGGACAATGGTTTATTGCTACCAGACAATATCAGCGAAAACGATCGCAGTTACTTTGCTGCTTTAGGCGCGTTTGTCTGTGAGCAACTCAACGAGTGCGGTATTCAATCTTGCCCGGGAAATATCATGGCTAGTAATATAGATTGCCGTGGCACAGTTGCCCAGTGGACCGCCAAATTTAGCAATTGGATCTTGTCTCCTACGCCAAAAGCGATGCTTAATTGCAAGATCTACTTTGATATGCGTTTTATTGATGGCGCCAGCGATCTCTATGCGACCCTTCGCCAATCTTTGGATCAGATCAGTCGAAACGAGCTGTTTTATGCGGCAATGGCGACAGACATCAACGCAAATTCGGTACCGATCGGGATCTTTCAACAATTTAAACTGGAAAAAGACAAGAGCAAACATAAGTATTTAGATCTTAAAAAACGTGGGGTTGCTATTATCAACGATGTGGTTAGGTTGTATGCGCTAAAGGTTGGGGTTGCAAGGGCTAACACATTAGAGCGCCTAGAGACACTGACTAAAAGCCCATTACTTGCTAAGTCGGATATCGACAATTTAAAAGACTGTTGGCGGTTCTTAACACAATTGCGGCTAAAGACTCAAATCAACCGTGAAGGATTACCAGGAAATTGTATTAACCCAGAAAACCTCTCTTCTCTAGAACGGCATCAACTCAAAGAAGCATTTTATTTAGTAAAACAAGCACAGCAGGCGAGTGCGTTTAAGTTTGCTCGAGGGAGTTTATAAGCAATGAATTGGTTTTCTCACTCTATTGCTAAGTGGCGCTATAAACATCTGCCGTTTGCGCAAGCCGAGTTAGTGGTGCTAGATCTTGAGCTCACCGGGCTTGATCCTAAGCGCCATGAAATTGTGTCGGCTGGTTGGTTGCCGATTAAAAATATGCGGATCCGAGTGAAAGATGCGCAGTATCATTTGAACAGTGAGGTGCAATCGCTTGCACAAAGTCCAGTTTTCCACGGTATTAGTAGTAGTCGATTGGCTGAGGGTGAATCCTTACAAACTTTGTTGCTGGCGCTTCAGCGCGCGCTCCACGGTAAAGTGTTGGTATGTCATAATGTACAGATGGATTGGGCGTTTCTTAAGGCAGCATTTCAGCGCTTTGAACTAAATGTAAGACCTGCCTTGCTATTAGATACTATGCAGATAGACAAGCGTCGTGTATTAAAGCAAGGCTATCCGTTGGCGCAAGATGCATTAACCCTAAACGCTTGTAGAATGCGTTATGGTTTACCTCCTCATCAATTGCATGATGCGCTTAGCGATGCTTTAGCGACAGCGGAGCTACTGTTGGCGCAATCTCAGGCCATTTGTGCTGGCGGTAAATGTAAAATTGCGGATTTAACTTGAGTATTACTAATTAAGTTAACTCCTCAATCAATTTGAAGAGTTAACTATCATGCGAGCGGTGTTAGAATTTTTCCATTTATAACAAATAAGTAGAAGTTTTTTGTCTGATTATCAAGAAATTTTCCCGCGTTAAATTAGCTTATTTAATTAAATGCAATTAGCATTAAAAAATTTCCCTAGCCCCTTACACATTTCATTCAGGTCGATTACAATAGCGCCATCAAAACGAAGGGGAACTTTCGTACTTGCGACTTCATGGATTTTCAATTTAATGACAATCAAGCTTGCAATTAATGGCTTTGGTCGAATAGGGCGTAATATCGTAAGAGCACTCTATGAGTCGGGTCGTCACCACGAAATACAAATTGTAGCCATCAATGAGTTGGCGGATCCTAAAGGGATCGCGCATCTTCTAAAATACGATACCTCACATGGGCGTTTTGCTTTTCCAGTTTCGTTAACAGAATCTTTTTTGGAAGTAGCTGAGGATAAGATCCAGTTATTTTCAGAGCCGGATCCAAGTCACCTGCCTTGGCGCGCGCTAGATGTTGATGTGGTGCTTGATTGCACAGGCGTCTATCATTCTCGTCAGCACGCACTTGCGCATATTCAGGCAGGGGCAAAGAAAGTATTATTTTCACATCCCGCGGATGCTGATGTTGATGCGACGGTGATCTTTGGTATCAACGAAGAGATACTGTCACCTGAGCACACAATTGTGTCTAACGGCTCATGCACAACGAACTGTATTGTTCCGGTAATTAAAGTGCTAGACGATAAGTTTGGTGTTGAGTCTGGCGCTATTACGACTATTCACGCTTCTATGCATGATCAACAAGTGATTGATGCTTATCACAGTGATTTACGGCGCACGCGCGCGGCAAGCCAATCCATCATCCCTGTTGATACTAAGCTTGCTCGCGGTATTGAGCGTATTTTACCTAAGTTCCAAGGTCGTTTTGAGGCGATCGCGGTACGGGTGCCAACAATCAATGTTACGGCGATGGATCTGAGTGTGACGCTCAATGAAAATGTCACAATTGATGCGGTAAACTCGGTTCTAAAACAGGCCGCTGGTGGTCGTTTAGAAGGGGTACTGAGCTACACTGAAGAGCCGCTAGTGTCGGTTGATTTTAATCACGATCCACATTCTTGTATTATCGATGGTACGCAAACTCGAGTGAGTCACAAGCGCTTAGTTAAGCTGCTAGTTTGGTGTGATAACGAGTGGGGTTTTGCTAATCGTATGCTTGATACCGCTTGCGTGATGATGCGTGGCTAATCATTTGTTTCAGACGCTGTTATAATCAAATTGTCTGCACAAAATTAAAACAATAATTCAAACCGAGGTAGCAAACGATTGCTGCCTTGTAGATAACAAAATGTATCGTTCTTTAAGGAGATGTCCAATGTCAGTCATTAAGATGGCGGATTTAGATTTAAACGGCAAGCGTGTGTTGATCCGCGAAGACCTAAATGTGCCAATTAAAGATGGCAAAGTCGCGTCGGACGCGCGGATCCGTGCTGCACTACCTAGTATCAAATTAGCGCTAGAAAAAGGTGCTAAAGTGATGGTGATGTCTCACCTTGGTCGTCCAACCGAGGGAGAATATGATGCACAATACTCCATGCAGCCGGTTGTGGATTATCTTAATGATGCGTTATCTCAAGATGTACGTTTAGTGACTGACTATCTAGACGGCGTGGATGTACAAGACAATGAAGTTATCGTATTCGAAAACGTGCGTTTTAACGTTGGCGAGAAGAAAGACGATGAAGTACTCGCGAAAAAACTGGCAGCGCTTTGTGATGTCTACGTGATGGATGCCTTTGGTACTGCGCACCGCGCACAGGCTTCAACACATGGTGTTGGCTTGTACGCAGAGGTGGCATGTGCAGGTCCATTGCTTGCAGCTGAACTCGACGCGCTTGGTAAAGCACTAGATAACCCAGCTCGTCCTTTGGTGGCCATCGTTGGCGGCTCTAAAGTATCAACTAAACTAACCGTGCTTGATTCATTGTCTAAGGTTGTTGACCAACTCGTGACTGGTGGCGGTATTGCTAATACTTTCATTGCTGCAGCAGGTAACCCTGTTGGTAAGTCGCTGTACGAAGCGGATTTGATCCCTGAAGCGAACAAGCTAGTGGCTGCTGCCAGAGCGAATGACGGCGATATTCCTGTTCCGACTGATGTGGTTGTAGGTAATGAGTTTTCAGAATCTGCAGTTGCGACGATTAAAGATGTAAGCGAAGTTTCAGACGAAGACATGATCTTCGACATCGGTCCTGATACTGCAACTCAACTTGCAGAGATCATTGCGAGTGCTGGCACTGTGGTTTGGAATGGCCCTGTGGGCGTATTTGAATTTGACCAATTTGGTAATGGTACTGAAGCGATTGCCAATGCCATCGCTAAGTCGTCAGCATTCTCAATTGCTGGCGGTGGCGATACGTTAGCTGCTATCGATAAGTATGGTGTTGAGCAAGATATCTCTTATATTTCTACAGGTGGTGGTGCTTTCCTTGAATTCTTAGAAGGCAAAACACTTCCTGCGGTCGCTATGCTTGAGCAGCGAGCTAGAGACTAAAATTGATTGAGGTAGCGTTAAGCTGCCTCTTAATATCAGGTAAACATCACTCTCTCACATACTTGATGTTTGCTTGACGACGCGTAGCGTCCGGTTAGCCAATAAATAAAGTGGTTAACCTCATCAGTGTAGGCTGGTGTAAACATATTATCCGTTCAAACCGATAGCGGTGGCTATCAACAATTGGAGAAAAGCAATATGGCTTTAATCAGTATGCGTCAACTTCTCGATCATGCAGCTGAGCATGGTTATGGCGTTCCGGCATTTAACGTGAATAACCAAGAGCAAATGCGTGCGATCATGGAAGCTGCGGACAAGACAAATAGTCCGGTTATCGTGCAAGGCTCTGCTGGTGCACGCAAATATGCTGGTGCACCATTTATTCGCCACATGATTTTAGCGGCTGTAGAAGAATGGCCTCATATTCCAGTTGTAATGCACCAAGATCATGGTACTTCACCTGCTGTATGTCAGCGCTCTATTCAACTTGGTTTCTCATCAGTCATGATGGACGGCTCTCTAATGGAAGACGGTAAAACGCCTTCAAGCTACGAGTATAATGTGGACGTTACTCGTCGTACTGTTGAAATGGCGCACGCCTGTGGCGTGTCTGTTGAGGGTGAGCTAGGTGTGCTTGGTTCTCTAGAAACCGGTGAAGCTGGTGAAGAGGACGGTATTGGCGCTGAAGGTAAATTAACAGAAGATCAGCTACTGACAGATCCGGAAGAAGCAGCAGATTTCGTCAAGAAAACCAATGTAGATGCGCTTGCTATTGCATGTGGTACATCACACGGTGCTTATAAGTTTACTCGTCCACCAACGGGCGATATCTTAGCAATTAACCGCATCAAAGAAATCCACGCTCGTATTCCTGATACTCACTTAGTAATGCATGGTTCGTCTTCAGTGCCGCAGGACTGGTTAGCAATCATCAATGAATTTGGTGGCGAAATCCCTGAGACTTACGGTGTACCGGTTGAGCAAATTGTTGAAGGTATTAAATTCGGTGTTCGTAAAGTCAATATCGATACCGATCTGCGTTTAGCATCAACAGGTGCGATTCGTCGCCACCTTGCGCAAAACCCAAGCAATTTCGATCCACGCAAATTCTTAGCGGAAGCAACGAAAGCAATGACTGAGATCTGTGTTGCGCGTTATGAAGCGTTCGGTACAGCAGGCCAAGCTGCTAAGATCAAACCAATTTCACTTGATGATATGCACTTGAGATATCTAACAGGTGAGTTAGATCCTAAAGTGAAATAACTTACCGGATCAAAATTTGACTAAGTAAAATTGTGCACTGCACTTTGATACTTCAAAAAGCCTCTGAAATAGAGGCTTTTTTGTATTTGATCCTTGATTAGAAACCTAGGGCTTACTGGGTGAAAATATACTTAGATCGCCATTTTATACCAATTGAATTAATTCTCTAATCAATTTGAAGGGTGAAATAGCATATTAGCTTCGTTAAAAACTTCTCATTTAGAACAACTAAATAGCAAAATTTTTGCCTTGCTACTAAAGCTATTTCCCCGCTTCAAGATAGATCATTTACTTAATACAACTGGTATTACTAGCGAGGTAAATAGGGATCAGATCTTTACTAACAAAGATCATTGTTTGACTAAGTAGACATATTTCAAAACATCAGATCAATAAGTTAGCCTCTCTTAGATCATTCTTATACCAACCCGATCCGACATTGAGCTGCAATTAGTTAGTAAGAAAATGATCTCTGGGTCGATCTTGTTAGTAAAAATCTGATCCTGATTATAGATGATCCCTATCAGTTAATAAAATACTGATCCCGAAGTTCGTTCCTTGATCTCCAGCTAAAAGTGTCTAACTTTAAAAATACGAGATCTGTTCGCTACGGCCTCTCTGTCTGGCCTCAGCATCTCAAACCTTGTTGTACTGCGCCCAAATACTATCCAAGGTGATCAAAGATGAAAATGAAATACCTACCATTTGTTGCCCTAAGCCTTTGCTCTGTGAGTGTTTGTAGTTATGCAAACGAAGCTGTATCTCTATACGGTAGAGCTCATGTCGGGGTGCAAAATTCTGATAAAGATGGTGACAGCGATACTTCAATTGAAAGCTATAACTCTCGTATGGGGTTAAAGGGGTCGACAAAGCTGCAGGACGGGCTTGAGGTCTTTTATAAATATGAATTCCAAGTCGAGATCACAGATCAAGACAAAGATGGTAAGTCAGGTGATAACCTTACAGCTCGCTCTCAGTATCTTGGGGTTAAAGGGAGTTATGGTCAGCTCCTGATCGGCCGTGATGATACACCGATGAAAAAGTCGCAAGGTAAAGTGGACTTAATGAATGACTTTTCTGGTGATATTAATTCGTTCTTTGTTGGTGAAAATCGCCTTGGTGACACTGTGCAATATACGACTCCGGCTATTAATCATTTACAATTTACGGTGAGTTACATTGCCGAAGACAACAGCAAGCAAAACGGCGAAGATGGACTATCTTTGTCGGCAAGTTACGGTGATAGCAAACTCAAAAAAACCAATGTATATGTTGCTGTTGCCCATGACAATAAAGTCGCTGGGCAAGATATTAATCGCGTGACGGTACAAGGAAAGCTGGGGGACTTTAAGCTCGGTGGTATGTATCAACAGAATGAAGCGATAGATAGCGATGAGGAAGTAGATAGTTTCATGGTGAGCGCTGCTTACCAGATTGAGTCATATACCTTACTTGCCCAGTATCAAGACTCGGATGGGGCTGCCGGTAAGCTGAAAGACTCTGGCAATGCAGCTTCAGTAGGTGTGGAAAAAAGTTTGAGTAAACAAGCTCGTATGTATCTTTGGTATTCAAAATTTTCATTGGATAACAACGAAGATCATAACACGATGGCGGTCACATTGAGATATGACTTTTAATTTACAAAGACGTATGCCTATTTACAAAAAGCATACTGATTTTGCGGTGAATTGCAGCGTAGCTTTTGTAGTGCGACTCGGAGGTCGTAGTCCATATTTCGAAAACACTATTTTAAGATAAACGTTTTAGCATAAAATATATTTAAAATCAGTTGATTATAAATAAGTAAGGTATTCCCTGTGTAGCCAAAAAAGAGATTTTTTTTGGCTTGTTTTGCGTTTACACGTTACACTTTCATAAAAATGTCACAGTTAGTCATAATAATGACATCAACAACGTCGGTAACGAGAGAACATTGGGAATGTCACGTAAAGTACTTGTAGTTGATGATGAAGCACCTATCAGAGAAATGTTGGTGTTCGTACTAGAGCAAAATGGTTTTCAAGCAATTGAAGCTGAAGACTATGACTCAGCAGTAGCTGCTATGGTAGAACCTTATCCCGATATGGTGCTGCTAGATTGGATGCTGCCAGGAGGTAGTGGTATTCAAATTGCTAAAAAGTTTAAGCAAAGTGAATACACCCGTCAGATCCCAATCATCATGCTAACGGCAAGAGGTGAAGAGGAAGACAAAGTTAAAGGATTAGAGGTTGGTGCGGACGATTATGTGACAAAACCTTTCTCTCCTAAAGAGCTCATGGCTCGGATCAAAGCGGTTATGCGTCGAGTTTCACCTACGTCGCTGGAAGAAGCGATAGAGGTGCACGGATTACGTCTGGATCCAATCTCTCACCGAGTTACATCTGCGGGCACCGAATTGGATATGGGGCCGACAGAGTTTCGTTTATTACATTTCTTCATGACACACCCTGAACGAGTTTATAGCCGTGAACAGTTATTAGATCACGTATGGGGTACTAACGTGTACGTTGAAGACCGCACAGTAGACGTTCATATCCGTCGCCTACGAAAAGCTATCGCACCGCTCGGTCATGATCGCTTAGTGCAAACCGTGCGTGGTGCAGGTTACCGCTTTTCGAGTAAACTGTAATTAGTATTCCAAGAGGAGCTAAATTATTTGGCTCCCAAGTGGATTTAGTCTATGTATCGAGTGATTGATAAACAGGCGTTAACGAGACGCCTGTTTTTGTATTTCTTACCATTAGCCTTAATTGGCTATTTAGTCAGTGCACCTTTTCTGTTTATGTTCATCGGTGCTTTCGTCTTATTAGTTTGGCATTACAAACAACTCTATCGCTTGAGTGATTGGTTACTCAATCAGCGAAGTTTTAACCCACCTGAAGGTAAGGGCGCTTGGGAACAAGTATTTGAAGGGATCTATCAGCTTCAGCAACGTAATCGTAAAAAGCGCAATGAACTCGCTGAGCTGATCCGACGCTTTCGAGAGGGGGCTGAAGCCATCCCAGATGCGGTAGTTGTACTGCAACAAGATCTCAGTATCGTGTGGTGTAATCAGCTAGCGTTGAAAGTGCTGGGTTTGCAATGGCCTACAGATCATGGGCAGAGGCTGGATAACCTTATCCGAGATCCCAAATTTGTAAAATACATGCATGAACATCGTTTTGATGAAGCGTTAGAGCTAGAGACTGGGCTTGGTCATGAGCAAGTGCTCGAAATACGTGTAATGCCTTATGCCGAACAACTTATGCTAGTGGCGCGTGATGTTAGTCGACTAAAGCAATTGGAGCAGATGCGCAAAGACTTTGTCGCAAACGTATCTCATGAGTTAAGGACGCCGCTAACCGTTATGGCTGGTTATCTAGAGATGATGGATAGCGATAATATGCCACCTCCCGCGATGTGGGCTAAGGCACATGGCACTATGATAGATCAGTGTAAACGGATGGATAGTCTGGTAAATCAACTTCTTTCTTTATCTCGAATTGAAGGGGCGAGAAAACAAGACAATGATAAAGCCGTGAATATTCCTGCCATGCTTGAGCTTATTCATACTGAAGCCAAGTCACTTAATCAGGAAAAAGGTCATGAGCTCGTTTTTGATATTGATGCGACTTTGGATATCAAGGGAGCTGGGGATGAGTTGCGTAGCGCATTCTCGAACTTAATTTTCAATGCTGTCCATTATACCAAGCCTGGTGGGCACATTCATGTACGTTGGTATTTAGAAAATGACTTGCCGACGTTTAGTGTCGTCGATAATGGTGATGGTATTGCGCCTGAACATATAAACCGTCTAACGGAACGTTTCTACCGTGTGGATAAAGCGCGTAGTCGGAAAACGGGCGGGTCAGGCCTTGGTTTGGCAATTACTAAACACGTATTGTCTCGCCATGACTCGGCTTTACATATTGAAAGTAAAGTGGGTGAAGGTTCTCATTTTTGGTTTGCTTTCCCAAAACAAAAGCGAATTTTTATGACAAATGATGAAAGTCATAAAAGTGTAATTTAAGAGTAATTTTATTGTCATTTTATCGCTGCACAATGAGCTGCGTAAAATAACTGGGACCAACAACTGGAGTGACCCCAATGAAATTTAAAAGCTTAGTTGCCGCAATGGGTGTGGCTATTACTACATTAGTTTCTACTCAAGTATCTGCTTTAGACGAAAAGTTACCAGAGTACAATAAAACTAGCGGTATCTCAGGAAACTTCTCTTCTGTAGGTTCTGATACGCTTGCCAATATGATGACGTTTTGGGCTGAAGAATACAAAAGAATATACCCTAACGTAAACATCCAGATCCAGGCTGCTGGTTCCTCAACTGCGCCACCAGCTCTAACGGAAGCAACGGCAAACTTCGGTCCAATGAGCCGTAAGATGAAGTCAAAAGAAATCGAGGCTTTTGAAAAGCGCTACGGTTATAAGCCGACAGAAGTTCGTGTCGCAATTGATGCCCTAGCAGTATTTGTACACAAAGATAACCCAATCGAAGGCTTAACAATTGAACAGGTTGATTCAATCTTCTCTTCAACGCGCAAGTGTGGAGCATCAGCACAAGCAAATCGCTGGAGTGACATTGGTCTAACGGGGGATTGGGCTGCAAAAGATATCCAGCTTTATGGTCGTAACTCAGTATCTGGTACTTATGGTTACTTCAAGAAAAAAGCACTGTGTAAGGGCGACTTCCGCAATAATGTTAACGAGCAGCCAGGTTCTGCGTCTGTGGTACAGTCTATCTCGTCTTCAGTGAATGCGATTGGTTACTCTGGTATCGGTTATAAAACCTCAGGCGTACGTACAGTGCCATTAGCGAAAAAAGGCACGAACTACGTTGATGCAACATTAGAAAATGTGGCACAGGGTAAATACCCGCTGTCTCGCTTCCTATACCTATATGTAAACAAGCACCCTAATAAAGAGTTAGCACCTATCGAAGCTGAATTCTTGAAGATGGTATTGTCTAAAGAAGGTCAAAAGATCGTTGAGAAAGATGGTTACGTTCCTCTTTCTAGCGAAATGGCGACACGCGAATTGAAAAAGTTAGGTTTACTCTAATCTATTATTCAACTCGCTAATTACTTGTTGTTATTGATGCCGCTCATTGAGCGGCATTTTTTGTTACTACATCATCATGTTCCCAGATTGAATAATTTGTTTAAATCTTCATCCTAAAACGGCAAAAAAGCTGGAAATATTCTATATTTAGTTAAAATTTATAATAAATCAGTCGATAATGAACTCGTCTTACTTCAAAAGGTGTATATATGAGTCTAGGTACTGCTTTTGCTGATCTTAGTATTACCAAAAAGATCCACGCCATTACGCTCGTTGCGGTTGTCGCTTTTGTGGTTATCGTGTTTGTTAATTACAACGCTATTAGCTCTAATCAAAGGGCATTAAATGAATTAGAGGAGCAGACATATAAAATTCTTAACCTCGCCACAGAAAATGCAAATAAGCTGCAGAATTTAGATGAGCTATTCACTCAAGCTGTAACCTTCGGGGATGCAGAGTTGCTAGATAAAGCAAAAGAATATCAGCAGCAAATTCAAGCGAACCTGCAAAAAATTGAGTCGGTACAAAGCGGCTTTATGCCTTCAGATAATAGCGACGAGCTTGTGCAGTACGGTAAAATTGCGCAACAAATTGCAGGGGGAATGATTGATGGTACAGCTGACTTTTCCCGTATTCAAGAAGATGCCAAAAAGAAAACTGAAATCTACGAAGGCCTAGTCGCAGATTTTACCAAGGCGAAAGCAAACGCGAACGACCGCTTTGTCGAACTGCTACAAAACACTGAAGCACGTTCAGCAAATGCGCTCACGATAATGCTGATTGTGGCTGTTATTTCTTTACTTGTTCTGGTTTTCTTAGCGGTTGTGATTGCAAGAGGTATTGGCAACTCCGCTAAGGATGCGGCGCAAAATCTGAAACTGCTAGCGCAAGGGCAGGGTTCTTTGTCCACCACGCTCAATGTGCGCTCTCACGATGAAATTGGCCAAGTATCCATCAACTTCAATGAGTTTGTTGCTTTACTAAAAGGGGCGGTTGTCGAGGTCATGAGTGTCGTCGAGCCTTTGATGAAAGACTCAAGCCGTCTTGTTCAGGGCATGGAAAAAGCTGAAGGGGCAACTAAGCAACAAACGCATGACGCGGAAGTGGTACGTCAATCTATGGAAGAAATGCGGTTAAGTGTGGGTGATATCTCTCACTCGGCGTCACAGGCATCAGATGCTGCCCAGCTGGCCGAACAAGAAGTTGAGCAGAGTAAGCGCCAAATTCAGGTGTCAGTTAACGAATCACAAGCGTTAAGTGAAGAAATTAATCATGCAGCAGAGACGATCAATAAGCTAGCTGATGATACACAGAACGTGACGCAAATCTTAAATGTGATCACATCAATTGCAGAGCAAACCAATTTACTTGCTTTAAATGCTGCGATTGAGGCGGCTCGTGCTGGTGAGCAAGGTCGAGGTTTTGCTGTGGTTGCTGATGAAGTCCGCGAATTAGCCTCAAGAACAGCAAAGTCGACCAATGAGATAAGAGAACTTTTAAATGTGTTAACAGAAGCGGCAAACCAAGCGGTGAAAGCAATGACAAGTGCAAGCAGTATGGCAATTAATAACGCGGAAGCTGCAGCACAAACCGGACAGTCGATTGAGCAGATAGCAGCACAAATCTTGTCAATAAATAGCATGAATGGTCAAATTGCTGCGGCAACGGAAGAGCAGACCTCGGTAGCTGCGATGGTGGTAAACAATGTGACATCTATGCACCAGTCTTTCCAAGACACAATGCAAGCGTTGAATGAAGTACAAGACGTTGCTGAGAATCTTCATGTATTGTCCGATAACTTGAAAGATGCAACCTCAAAATTTAGAGTCTAATGCTTTAATTTTTAAACGATAAATAAAAACAGCCACATTAAGTGGCTGTTTTTATTTGATAAGGAATATTAGGGTCTGTTTATCTTTCAAGTTTGCTTTTGCAGCAGTTTGATTGGTATTTATACAAGGCAGAGCCTGCGTAGCATAGTCATTCTATGTGAGTCAGGCGAGCACACAGTGAAAATACCAATCAAGCGCTGCCCTTTGGTTTCACCTGAGTACGCTTTGTTCATTGTTGCTCAACTTTTACCTAGATCACTAGACGGCAAGTCGAGCGTCGCGACCAAAACCCACTCAGAAGAACAAAAATCAAACAGCAAAGGTCAAAGGCCCTAGTATTTACCTATCACTTTGACGGCATCGGTTACTTTGCTTGCGTCAATATAACCAATTGCGTCTGCATTGCTCGAAACAAAATCGATTACCGCTTGATCGCTATCGAGCTTCTTCGGAGGTGTTCCCTTACCAGTGAATACTAATTTAGACCAATGGGCATTTAGCTGAGAGCTAGATTTACCAATCACTTTGTCGTTAAACTCGTCAAATACAGCATTACCATCCTGATTCACAGGGGTCGCACTATTACCATCGGCAAATGATTTGCTTTTACCTAGGAATAACTTTTTGATAGTACCGTCATCAACAGCAGATGCATTGGCTGAGTTCACGATAACAGCAATATCTGCTAAAGCTACCTGGCTGGCTAACAGTAGCCCTAAGCTCAGTATTTTTTTAATCATATTAGCCTCCGTTAGAATACTAAATCGATACCGAAGCTCAACAGCTCAACTTTTTGATCTGTCAACGTGTTATCGAATTGGTTTAGTTCAATTTTGAATGCTGCTGATGGATGGAAGTCATAACGTGCACCAATACTCCATGTTTCAGACTCTGCACGAGCGCCTGCAAGCGCACCATTAACAAGAGTTCTTAAATAAGGTGCATTTGGATTGGTTGGATCGGCCGTGACGGGAATGGTTACGCCATTTGGAGCGGTGATGGTGAGTGGGACAGAGTTAAACTCGTCGTTCTCATTCTTGTCTTCATTGTGTTCGTAGGTTAGGTGGACAGTCCATGCATCAATACGGTAACCGAGTGAAGCGTAATACTGCTGTTGTTTAGCAAGTATACTGTTATCCACTTCAAACTGGGTGTATTCTGCGTCGAACAAGACATCGTTGTAGTCGATAGCAATACCAATCGCGGCAAAGTAAGCATCATCTTTATCGACAGCAATATCATCCGCTTGTTCAGTTAGCCCATAGCCAGTCAACCCTGCCAATAATCCCGATAGTTCAGGGCTATTAGCTGCGCTAATGCTCGCTTCGGTAGCAAAGTAGGCCGCACGCATACTGAACCAATCTCTGCTTAGTGTCCAGTTTATGCCTACTGTGTTGTTTAACTCAGCTTCATCTGAGTAGGTAATAGCAACAATGTCGTCATCTACGCTGCCTAATGCTAGCTGTACAGTGCTTTCCCACTCCCCTAATGTTGAGTTATGGATATAACTCAATCCGTTATAGGTGCTAAAGCTTAGGTTATATACAGATTGAGGTGGTTTAACCCAGCGGTATGCATAGCCCACATCTAAAAAGTCAGAGTAGCGATAGAATGGTATACGCATTTTACCTGCGCTTATCTGTGAAGCATCTGAAATCGCATAAGTTAAGTATGCCCATTCAAACTCGGCATCAAAGTCATTCTGACCACGGCCCACGATCTGTGCTGTGGCAGTTAGACTTTCTTGTAGATCGGCGGAAAGTTGTAGGGCGAATAAACTACGGTTTTCCATATCAAAATCATTGTCATAGCCATATAGTGTGTCGTCACTATCTAGCGTTTGGCCACCAATAATGGAAGCAAAACCATTAATTCTGATCTCAGCGGCGCTGTGAAAACTCACTGCCCCAAGCGCTATCGCTAATGCAATTGCTGACTTTTTCATATTGATTCCCATTTTCTTTGCAAAGAGTCGTGTCTGTAACACGCATTAAAAGTGCTGATACCGAGCTCAACAATCGTGTTACTTTTGTCTTAGAGATTAGAATAAAAACCAGAAATAACAAGTTATTAAGAAAAGTTAGTACTCACTGCTTGCATTGTTTAAGAAATCAAGTCGTGAGCCAACTTAAGTTGGTGTTGTAGGTCTATCTCATCAGACCAGTTTATTATATCGCAAAATATTCCAAATGAGAGAATAAAAAATAATGGTGGGAGTTGGGAAGTATTTGTATTTAAAGGGATCGCAAGGGAGCTGGTTGCTAAAATAAGAGCAAACTATCGTTTGCTCTCGGTAATTTTTTCAGCCTGTACTTTGCAGGCATTATACTGCTCAATACATTTATCAGTGCATATCTGTAAAGACATTGTCTCTGGTGTGTTTTGCATCTCACAGCTGC
Source organism: Pseudoalteromonas galatheae (assembly GCF_005886105.2). NCBI lineage: Bacteria > Pseudomonadati > Pseudomonadota > Gammaproteobacteria > Alteromonadales > Pseudoalteromonadaceae > Pseudoalteromonas > Pseudoalteromonas galatheae. Next base: position 3,023,360 of record NZ_PNCO02000001.1, on the reverse strand, counting down.
GTTCGCATTGATAATTCTGCTGTGCACACTGGTTCAACTCAGGTGAGATAGAGTTACTGCACCCCAATAGGGTGGTAGAAAATACTAATAAGGCGAACGCAATTTTCATTATTATTCCTTAGACCGTGACTTGAATATTATCAATCAGTCTGACTTTGCCGAGAAAAGCTGCGGCAAGAATGACGAGTTGATTATCTTCGAGTGTAGCAGGTTTCAAGCTATCTTTTTGACAAATGTTAAAATAATCCAACTTTAATCCGGCATTATGCAGCATTTCTGTTGCATTTTTTGTTACCTTCGAAAAATCTTTTTCGCCATTCTCTATAGCGCCAGCTGCTGCTTTTAGCGCTTGAAAAAGTACTTTAGCAGTATCTTTTTCAGATTCAGAGAGGTAACCATTACGTGAGCTCATCGCCAGTCCAGAAACTTCTCTTTGAGTCGCAACACCAATCACTTCAACAGGAATAGACAAGTCTTTCACCATTGTTTTGATGACCTGTAGCTGTTGAAAGTCTTTTTCACCAAAGCAGGCAAAATCAGGTTGTACTAAGTTAAACAGTTTAGTGACAACCGTTGCAACGCCACGAAAGTGTCCTGGGCGTGTGCCACCACAATGTCCTTCTGATACTCCTGGTACATCAACAAAACTTTGCGCATTTAGGCCGTTAGGATATATGGTCTCAACGGTAGGCGTAAACACAATATCGGTTTCTAATTCTGCAAGGCCCTGCTTATCTTGATCGAGCGTACGTGGGTAGCTGTCGAGGTCTTCGTTCGCACCAAATTGCATTGGATTTACAAAGATACTGACAACGACTTTATCCGCTAGGGTTTTCGCTTTTTCTACTAAAGAAAAATGACCACGGTGAAGGTTGCCCATCGTTGGTACGAAGGCAATGCTCAACCCTTGTTGGCGCCAAGCTTTAATCTGGCTTCGTAACGATTTAATCTCAGTAACTGATTGCATGTTGTACTCTAACTAATAATAACAATACCAACCCAAACAAAATGCTTGGATCAGACTCAGCGATAAGCATCACTCATCGCAAATTTAATTAAATTCGTGATCAGGACCCGGGAAGTCACCTGATTGCACGTCTGCACAAAACTTTTTCACCGCATCTGGCATGTTGCCAGTTTCTAGCAGGAAGTTCTTAGAAAATTTAGGAATATAGCCTGCGGAAATACCAACCAAGTCATGCATAACCAAAATTTGGCCATCGGTCTCTTTACCTGCGCCAATACCAATAACCGGAATTGTCACGGCATCGGTAATGCGTTTAGCCAATGCCGAAGGCACACATTCAATCACGATCATTTGTGCACCAGCACGTTCTAACGCTTGTGCATCGGCTATCATCTTTTGTGCCTGTGCTTCTTCACGACCTTGAATTTTAAAGCCACCAAACACGTGCACTGATTGTGGTGTTAACCCTAAATGGCCACAAACTGGGATCCCTTGTTGGGTAAGCAGTGCAATGCTGTCGTAGAGCCATTCACCACCTTCCAGCTTTACCATGTTTGCACCAGAGCGCATCAAGGTAGCCGCATTCTGACAGGCTGACTGTGGATCTGAGTAGCTCATAAAAGGCATATCGGCGATAACGAATAGCTCTTTACTACCAGCTCGTACACAACGGGTATGATAGGCAATGTCATCCGTGGTAACGGCTAAAGTGTCTTCACCACCTTGTAAAACCATACCCAGAGAATCACCTACTAAGATGACATCTACGCCATTGTCGTGAAATAACTTTGCAAAACTTGCATCGTAAGCGGTGAGAGCGGTTATTTTTGTTCCTTCACGCTTCATTTTGGCAAGTGTTGAGACGGAAATTTTTGCCATGGTAAACCCCTTGAATTGGTTTATTAGAGGATTGCTAATCCGTTAAGTGGTAAGTGCTGTGATAAAGAGCCAAGCTCAGTGCCATCAGGTAATTTGAGTTCTGGCGCTATCTCTAATAGTGGATAGACGACAAATTCTCTTTCTTTCAAGCCGTAGTGTGGCACCGTAAGCCTATCACTGTGAATGGTGTCGGTATTAAAAAGCAGAATATCTAAATCGAGCGTGCGCGGTCCCCAGCGCTCGGCTTTGCGTACACGACCATGTTCAAGCTCTATTTGTTGCAATACATCGAGTAAAGACTCTGCTGTTAATGATGTTGCTAGTTTTGCTACGGCATTCACATAATCAGGTTGATCTTGAGGGCCCATAGGTTTTGAGCCATACAGGCTAGAGTGCTGGACAAGCGAGAGGTCTGGATGGGCGGCGAGCACATCGAGTGCTCGCTGTATTTGTGCCATCGGCTCGGATAGGTTTGCACCCAATCCAATGTACGCAATATTCATTTAATCTTCTTTCGGTTTTCTTTTTGGCTTACGTCTATTATAACGACGCTTAGGTTTGCTTTGGTTACCTAAGTTGCGAACCATGTCTTTTTGGCCGGTGACGTCATTCTTGAGGTAGTCAGTCCACCAAGCTGCAAGTTCTTCTTGCTCTTGCTCACCACTTTCAACACGCAATAATAGGAAATCATATGAGGCTTTGAATCTCGGCTGCAAGCTTAGGCGATATGCACGCTGGCCTGAACGTTTATCTAGGCGTTGTTGAATATGCCAGATATCTCGGGCACCTAAAGTAAAGCGTTTAGGTACCGCAACATGTTTAGCATTTTCAGCAAGGACGTGATTAATGGCTTGCATAAAGGCATCATATTCATTCATACCTTCGGCCACAAGCGCTTCGCTCTTAGCTAAAATAGGGAACCATAAAAGCGCTGCATAGATAAATGCAGGGGTTACTTTTTTATCCGCATTGATACGGCTATCCGTATTGGCAAACATTTGCTGAATAAAGCGACGCTCAAAGTCATTGTCAGGCTGTGCTAGTATTTTATCGAGCGCTGGGAATAACTGCGCAAATAAGCCGTATTCACGCATCTGAAGAAAATTTTCTTCCGCTTTACCATTTAAAAATAGCTTTAGCGTTTCTTCGAACAAGCGTGCAGCTGGAATATGTCCAAGTAACGGCGCTAGTGCTTTAATCGGAGTGCGGGTCGGGGTAGCAATCTCCATATCTAGTTTGGTTGCAAAGCGGATGGCTCTGAGCATGCGTACCGGATCTTCGCGATAGCGAGTTTCAGGGTCGCCAATCAACTCAATTTTACGCGCTTTAATGTCAGCAACACCACCAGCAAAGTCGCGTAGAGTAAAGTCATTGATCGAATAATATAGCGCATTGATAGTAAAGTCGCGGCGCTCGGCATCTTCTTCAATACTGCCGTAGACATTGTCGCGTAATAGCTGCCCGTGTTCGCTGGCTTGACTTGTCGTGGCACAAGAGTCATCACTTTGGTGATGGCCACGCATGGTGGCAACTTCAATAATTTCCCGTCCAAAAACAATGTGCGCAAGGCGGAAACGACGACCTATTAAGCGACAGTTACGGAAGAGCTTTTTGATTTGTTCAGGTGTTGCATTGGTAACGACGTCAAAGTCTTTAGGCTCTATTCCTAGCATGATATCGCGGATACAACCACCAACTAGGTAGGCATCATAGCCACCGTCTTTTAAGCGATAGAGCACTTTGATAGCGTTAGGGCTAAATTGTTTACGAGATATACCATGCTCGCTGCGAGGAATTATCGCAGGTGTCGGGCTGGCCATTTTCACCGTCTCATCGCCTTTTCCAGTTACAAACTGGCGGCAAAAGTTTACAAGCTTGGAAATAATAACTCGTCTCCTGAGCAATCAAGTTTTCTATTCTAGTCGTTGTGAACCACTGCTTTTGTCTTAAAACAGGTCGCATTTAAGGCTCGCTATCATATACTCAAATGAGACTAAATTGAAGTACTTGAAAACAGTGGGCGAAAAGCAAAATCGCCATTTTCTAGAGAGTCTAGTTGAATTTCCTGTACTTTAGGAACGTGATCAAGACTAAAAATATCAATAGCGTGAGTCAGTAATGCGCCAACGTCTTGATAATTATGGAGAGAATCAACCGGCACATGCAAATAACGCAGCGCGGCATAAAGGGTTGGTAGCGGATTGTGGTTATCAATAGCTGGCGCATGATTCTGCTTAGATAACTTAAATCCGGGCTCTGCGACAGCCAGTGGTACGTGAGCGTACTCAGGTGGTGGCTGGTTGAGTTGTTGAAATAAACTAATTTGTCTTGCTGTGGGTTCTAGCAGGTCAGCACCACGTACGATATGACTAATCTTTTGCTCTATGTCATCAACTACCACCACCAATTGATAAGCAAATAAGCCGTCGCGGCGTTTAACGATGTAATCTTCATGCGCAATTGCAGGGGGAATGACAACCGTGCCTTGTATTGCATCATTAAATTCAGTAACTGGACAGCGCTGCTGTAGGCGCAAAGCGTTATCTTGCCAACTTAGCGCTAAAGCTCGGCAATGATTGTTATAAAACCCACCCATTGCTTTAATTTGCTTTCTTGTACATTGACATGGATACACAAGGGAGTCTGATTTTAGTGTCGTCAAATAGTCTTGGTATAGGGCATGGCGCTGTGATTGATAGACAACCTTTTCATCCCAGTAAAGGCCGTATGCTTCAAGTGTGGTTAATATATTGTCGGCAGCACCCATAACTACACGCGGTGTGTCTATGTCTTCGATGCGAACGAGCCATTTACCTTGATTAGCTTTTGCGTCTAAATAGCTACTCAGGGCGGCTACAAGAGAGCCGAAATGAAGTGGACCGGAAGGCGAGGGAGCAAATCGACCGCGATAGCTCCCAGTTTGCTTTAAGCTTGGGGACACAGGGCTGAGATTATCCTCTGCCTTGTTGTTTTTCTTTGATTTCTGCGAGAGATTTACAATCAACGCAAAGATCAGCTGTTGGACGCGCTTCTAAACGGCGAATGCCGATTTCAATACCGCACGACTCACAAAAGCCAAAGTCATCATCTTCGATAAGTTGAAGTGTTTTCTCAATTTTCTTGATTAGCTTACGCTCGCGGTCGCGAGTACGCAGTTCAAGAGAAAACTCTTCTTCTTGCGCTGCACGGTCCACAGGATCAGGAAAGTTTGCCGCTTCGTCTTGCATGTGTGTCTTAGTACGGTCTACTTCATTACGTAGATCGGCACGCCATGCTTCTAATATCGCTTTGAAATGAGCACGTTGTGCTTCATTCATGTATTCTTCGCCTGGCTTTTCTTGATAAGGTTCTACACCGGCTTGAGCCAATAACCCTAGTTTTTTCTGGTCTGGCATACCATTCTCCTAAATCCTTAATACATAACCCCAGCTTTCGCCGGCGGGTATAAATAGCAAAATCTTTACCCCTTAGCAAACACTTTTTTGCTGCAAATGTCAGCCACTTTTTCAATGTTTAACTATTTTGGGGGAGAAAACTATCACGGCTATATGTGGGCGACATGAAAAAAGTCAAGCGTAATCAAAAGGAATTTCTTCAATTAATTGTACTTGGTTGTCGTCAATATGCGCTCGGTAAGCAATGATTTCTACCCCATGAGAAATTGCTTCTTTCACTAACGCTGCATATCTTTGATCTATATGACTGGCTGGTTTGACGCAATTAATCCCTGTATGGAGCGCGGCAAACAGTAATACCGCACGGTGACCTTGCTGTTTAATGTGGATTAATTCTCTAAGATGTTTTTGACCTCTTAAGGTTTCAGCATCAGGGAAAAAACCTTGCTGTTGCTCGAGCAACGTCACCGACTTTACTTCAACGTAGCAGAATTGCGAGGATTGTCCATTTTCGAGGTTGCTCAACAAAATATCAATTCGGCTATTTTCAGCCCCATATTTCACCTCAGTTTGAAGTGTTTTGTAGCCTTGCAATTGCGTTATTCTTCCTTGCTCAATGGCCTCAACAGACACTTTATTGGCCACCGCTGTATTTACACAAATAAAATGACCATCATTATCTTGCGTCAGCTCCAACGAATGAATGTACTTTCGCTTAGGGTTATCGCTGGTGGAATAATAGGCTGTAAATCCCGGGTCTGCACAATTGGTCATTCTACCAGTATTGGCGCAGTGTACGGTGAATTCGTCACCACTTGGGGCGCGTAAGTCGACAAGAAAGCGTTTATATCGTTTGAGCAAGGTTGCTTGTTGTAATTGCCTAGAAAACTTCATTGGTCGCTTTAGGTTGGGTGTATTTAGTGGCTAGTGTACACTTAACCACACTTACAAGCACAAGAGTGAAAAGAGAATGTCAGAGAAATTTATTGTACGACTGAGTGAAGACGCTAAACCAGAGTATTTATCTGCTGGTGCTGCATTGTCGTTTGAAAAGGACGGTGCTTTTATCCATTTACAACAAGACGAAACGCTGAAGAATATTCAGAAAGCGGCTCGTAGCATCGCACAACAAGGGATTAAGCAAGTTCATCTAGAGGGTGACTTGTGGTGTACTGAATCTCAATGGGCTTTTTATCAAGGATTTGTGTCACCAAAAGCATTAGATGGTGTGGTGTTTGTTGACAACGACCAATCAGATCTAAAAGAGCTTGATGCACTAAAAGCGTCGGCGACATGGATGCGTCAGATGATCAACGGTACGGCCGAAGACATTTACCCTGAAAGTCTTGCTGGGAAAGCGGCTGAGTTTATTCAGTCATTGGCACCAGAGCATGTTAGCTATCAAATCATTAAAGGCGACGCGTTGTTAGAGCAGCAATGGATCGGTATTCATGAAGTCGGGCGCGGCAGTGAGCGTCCACCAGTACTACTTGAGCTTGACTACAATCCGACGGGTAATGATGACGCTCCAGTTAGCGCTGCACTTGTGGGTAAAGGGATCACGTTTGACTCAGGTGGTTACTCGATTAAGCCAAGCGAAGGCATGCTTACGATGAAGTGTGATATGGGCGGGGCGGCAACCGTAACGGCTGGTTTAGCGCTGGCTATTCAGCGTGGTTTTGACCGTCGTGTTAAGTTGTTCCTATGTTGTGCTGAGAACCTTATCTCAGGCCATGCCTATAAGTTAGGTGATATTCTTACCTACAAAAATGGCACCACAGTGGAAATCGTGAATACCGATGCTGAAGGACGTTTAGTATTGGCTGATGGGTTGATGGCTGCCGGTGAAACAGGCGCTGAGCTTATCATTGATGCTGCTACGTTAACGGGCGCTGCGCTCGTTGCGGTAGGTCAAGAGTACAATGCACTATTTGGCTTAGATAAAGCACTTGTCGGCGATGTACAGCAGTACGCGAGTGACGAATTTGAAGCCGCGTGGCCGTTACCTCTTGAAAAGTGGCACCAAAATAACTGTCCATCGCCTTATGCGGATACAGCTAACAGCCGAGCACAAAAAGGTGGCGGCTTTGGTGGTGCATCGAATGCTGCAGGCTTCCTATCTCGCTTTGTACCAAACGAAGGTCAAGGTTGGGTACATATCGACCTTGCAGCTTCTTTCCAAAATAGCGCAGGTGGTCAATGGGCTGCAGGTGCAACGACCTTAGGCATGAGAACCGTAGCGAGAACGCTTCAAGAAAAAGCGTAATCATGTGGTTAGCTGAGTGTATTCCGTGGAATACACTCGGTTTATTACCACGTTTAAGACAATAGTGCCGCTGCGAGCCGCACAAAGTCTGATGAAGTCAGTATTCCAACCAATTTGTTTTGTTCGTCCACCACAGGCATACAGCCATGGCGATTATCGACAAAAAAGCGCACCACATCTTGTAATGATTGACCCGGCCGCACGCTCGCAAAATCGGTCGCCATAATATCTCGTACTTTTGTTTGCTTTTCTTTTCTTGCAAGCGCATTTGCGCCGTAGGTTGCCATTATCCCCATTACCTTGGCGATCATAATTTTTTGCGTGAGCATACCAACCAAGACTCCCGCTTCGTCAATTACTGGGATGTGACGAACGTTTTTTTCTTTCATTAAATTATGCGCATCTTGCAAGGTATTTTCAGCAATTACTGCAAAAGGATCTGGGGTCATTAAATCAGCTACGGTTTGGGTCATCTGTTACTCCTTTTCAATCCATATGCTTATTTTGAGTTTAGCCTGATCTGTTCGGGATGTATGGAATTGAGATCAAGTTTTGAACTATTTTTTGCAGTGGGCTTCTTATAAATATAAAAATTAAAAGGATAACCCAATGAAAAAATTGTTGATGTTAGGTGCTGTCGTGAGCTTGCTTTGTAATTCTGTTTTTGCAGCAGAGCGAAGTGTTGAATATGGAGAAATTAATCAAATTCTAGATTTAATTGTCAACAAAGCGCAGTCGCAATATATCTTGTCTAAATTTACAGTGGAAGTGAAGCAGCCTGATATCGCGTTAGAGGATGTTAAACTTTGGTTGGAGCAAGATGGCAAGATCATTGCCAACGGTATCATAGATAAAGACGGCAATATTGATTTACCTATTTTATCGCAGTCACGCGCAGATAAAGTCAACTTAGTAATCAATCAAGAAAAAGACGCCGTTGCGATTATGGTCAATACGGATATAGCGCCGTTGACTAAGCAGCAGGTTATGTATCGCGATTTATTCATCCTTTTAGAAGACATGGACGCTTTTGTTGAGTTGATGGCTGGTAGCTTGTCTTGGTTTGCTCCAAGCTTTGATGAACTAGAGTTTACATTTACCGAACCTGCATCAATTCAGTTTGTGGATGCAACAGGTAAAACCCACAAGTTTGTAACCGATGATGAGTTTAAGATCCAAATCCCTAATAAGAAAAAGTGGATGAAGCTAAATCCATCTTTGCAATTTAGTGCTTTACCAACGCAGTTTGCGCCCATTGACTAGGGAAGGTAGCCCGTATGCTTGCTAGCAGGCGGGCATATCCTTTTCCATTAGGTAATTGGTTAACACTTCGCCACGAACGCTCACTTGTTGCTCCTTTATCACTCGGAAACCAAAATGTTCAAAGAAAGGTTTAGCCGTTTTGCTAACATGGGAAAATAAGCGCGTTGTGTTGGTTGTTTTGCTGTGTTCTAAAAGTGCGAGCATAAGTGCTTTACCTATGCCTTGGCCTTGATGTTCGGCATGGCAAAAAAAGTGATCAATAAGACCGTCGGCTTGGATATCGGCAAAGCCAACAATTTTACCATTTAGCACGGCGACAAGGGGTTGATTGCTCCTTAATCGGTCTTGCCAGCCTTTCTCGGCAATATCGCTATGTGCCCATGCATTAACTTGCTTATCGGAGTAATGCTGTATATTTACCGAGCGTATTGTGTCAAACATAAGCTTGTGTAGCGCGGCTTCTTCGCCGCTTTGAAACGGTCTGATGATAATCATTGTTAGCCTTTATTCTTGGAGTCGTAATTGTCCGGAAATAGCAGGTTGCTCTGCAATTTCTGCAAGTCGTACGTATTTTTGTTCAATCAGTTGAGACACCGGAACCAGTTTGGCATCAGTACTTTCAAGTTCTGCTAACTTGGTTGCAAGAAATGCGGCAGTTTCCTTATATGGGTGTGCAATAATAATCACATGCTCATGATTATCAAGTAGTTTAAGCATATGCTGCCACTGCTCGTTAAGTGCCTCTGTGGATATGTCATTGTCTAGAAAGACCTGTCGAGCGACGTTTTTCACGCCGTAAAGGTTGGCTGCATATTGGGCTTGGCTGTGGCTAGTGGTGCGACTATCTAAAAAGTATAATCCGCGCTTTTTTAATATTTCCATAGTCCATTTCATTGGCTCTATTTGTTCGGTTAGTGCTGAGCCCATGTGATTGTTTACGCCTTTAACTTGGGGCAGCGTCGACAGCGCGTTGCCAAGTGTCATTTGCAACTGCCATTTTTCCATATCGGTGGTTAATGCGCCCGGACCAAGCGCCTTTTCCGAGTCTTGTGCCTGCATTGGCACATGTAATAAAAGCTCGCGTTGTTGGCGGCTGGCTGCAAAGGCAAATTGTTGAGAAAAAGGCGTGTGGGGCAGGATCGAAAAAGTGATCCCACCCGGTAAAGACAGTAACTCCAAGTCACGTTGGTGATTGCCAATGTCGTCTATAACAATGGCAAACTGTTTTGCCGGCACTGCAAAGGTCATGCACGCCAGTATTATCCCGATTATTTTTTTTAGCACACAAATTATTATTATAGTTTACAGCCCTACAGGACCGCTTTTTATTTACTGTGATTGAACTAACGCCAGCGCCTTTGGCCAATGCGATGCTAGCTGTTCAATACCGGTTGTTTTGATTGATTCTTCACCAGTGATTATAGCGCTTTTATCGAGCAGGGAAAGCGCTTGTTTGGTAAAATATACATCGGGCTCTATACCTTTACCTTCAATTGATGTACCTGCTGGTGTGTAGTATCTCGCTGTCGTTAACTTTAATGCAGTAGTACCATTGCCAATCGGGATCAAGGATTGAACCGAGCCTTTACCATAAGAGCGTAAGCCAACGACTAAGGCACGTTTATTATCTTTAAGTGCGGCGGCTAAGATCTCGGCCGCTGAAGCGGAACGATTATTGATTAATACCAAAATAGGCGCACCATTTAAAATATCTCCTCGCTTTGCAATGTACGCCTGATTGGCGTCATAGAAGCGACCTTTGGTTGTGACGATTGTGCCACTATCTAAAAAAAGATCTGAGATTGCCACTGCACTATTAAGTGTGCCACCCGGATTGTCACGTAAATCAATAACCAGCTTTTTTAATGGACTGCCTAACTGTACTTGTAGTCGGTTTATTTGTCTTGCTACATCATGATAGGTGTGGTGATTAAAGCTGTTGACGCTTAAAAAACCGGTACCGTCATTTAAGAGTTTACTAGCGACACTTTCGATGACTATCTCTTGACGTTTAAGCTCAAGTGCAACCAGCTCGTCTTGTCTTAATACCACTAAATTGATGAGATTTTTATTTGCAGCTTTGAGTAGGGCAGACACTTCTTCTATCGATTTACCCACGACATTAGCCCCATTGATTGCATGGAGTTTATCACCGCTCTCTATTCCGGCTTGATCCGCAGGTGAATTGGGCAGAGTATCTAAAATAATCACGTAATTATCTTGTTCCTCGACTTCGATACCAAGCCCCGTGTAGCGTCCATTTGCTGCACTGAAGATGGATTCCAAGTCTTCCTCGTTGAGGTATTTAGAGTAGGGATCTAAATTATCAAAAAGGCTCGACAGGTTGCCTGCGTTATAACGGCTCAGAGGCAAGTCTTCAACGTAATAGGTGTGAATATGATACAGGATTTCATCGATTTCTTGAGCCGAAAACTTTTGTGTCGACGCGTGACTAAAAGCGCTAAAACTTAACAAAAGCAGGAAGCTTAATAATGCAACATAGCGCGCTGCAAGCGCGTAAAACCGGGTTTGTCTATTCATGTGCTGCTCCTCATCAAGGCGCAGCACGGGTTATTCAGTTAACTGGATCTGCACCATTTTATCGGATCTACAGCGCTTCCCTTATGCCGTATCTCAAAGTATAGACCAGAATCTCTTTGTCCGCCGCTTTGTCCTACCAAAGCGATCACTTCACCACTGCGAACTTGATCGCCAACATCGCGAAGCAGCGTTTGTGCGTGGCCATATAGGCTCATAAAACCATGACCATGGTCGAGCACAATAACCCAGCCAAAGCCGTTTAACCAATCTGCATATACGACTTGACCGGGAGCGACACTCGCAATTTCAGCACCTTCTTTTGCACCAATGAGAACACCCTTCCAATTCATTCCAGCATGCTTGCTTTGGCCGAATTTATGCTTAATTCGGCCTCTGGTCGGTAAACTCATTTTGCCTTTGAGTTTGGCTAACCCATCTAAGCGTACTTCGGCTTCTCTCTGGGCCTTGGCAAGCTCTTCTAAGGTTTGGATTAAGGTTTGCTCATTTTCTTTTAAATATGCGATAGCAGAGCGTGTTTCACTGAGTTTGTTATTTAGGTTTGCAAGCTGGTTTTGACGTTCTTGCTGCGCCTTTTTGAGCGCTTCCAAGCGTTCGTTCTGATGGTTTTGTAGCGCTTCTAAGCGTGCTTGTGTTCGTGCTAACTCTGCTTGAGTCTGTGCCAATTCTTTGCCGATAGATTTCAGTTGTTCGAGCTGTTTAATCCGTGCTTTATTTAGGTAATCATAATAGGCAATGGTGCGCTCTAGCTTTGTGGCATGCTCTTGATTAAGTAACATTCTGGAATAATCATGAGAGCCTGTCATGTAGGCACTTTTTAGCTGAGCCGCGAGGATCTTTTCAAATTTTTTCTTGTCGTTTAGCAGCGTGCTTTCTTGCTTTTTAAGTTCAGCCTGCTCAGTTTGGTTTTCTTTGATCCCTACTTCTGTGAGTGAGATTGCTTTGGCACTTTTGGCAATATCAAGTTCAAAGGCTTTGAGCTTCGCTTCGTGACGATTAATTTCACCGCGCTGCTTTTCTAATGCTTGTTGGCTAGCTTTAAGCTGTTGCTGGACTTCGTTTAAGTCTTGTTTGGTTCTAGATTCGTTGGCAACAGCGGGCGCTGTTGCCATGAGTAACGCTGCACCGAAAAGTGCAGCATAGTGAAATGTCGTTTTTAACGGCATACAGGCAGGCCGTTATTTTAAACGCATAATTGGAGTGCCAGTCATCTCGCTAGGCTGCTCCATACCGAGTAAATGCAGCATTGTTGGTGCAACATCGCTTAGTGCTTTTCCTGCTTGTGGCTCTGCATCACGACCTACATAAATAAATGGTACAGGCTCGCTGGTGTGAGCGGTATGAGCTTGACCTGTTTTAGGGTTAAGCATTTGCTCTGCATTGCCGTGATCAGCGGTAATAAGAGCTTCGCCACCGCTTTCTTTTAGCGCAGCAACAACACGACCGATACACTTATCAACGGCTTCACATGCTTTTACAGCAGCTTCGAATACACCAGAGTGCCCAACCATGTCACCATTTGGGTAGTTACAGATAATCACGTCAAATTCACCGCTATGAATTGCTTCAACTAACTTATCAGTTAGCATTTCTGAGTTCATCTCTGGCTGTAAGTCGTAAGTGGCAACCTGTGGAGAAGGAATGAGTTCACGTTTTTCACCTTCAAAGAGATCTTCGCGACCGCCGCTAAAGAAGAAAGTGACATGAGCATATTTTTCCGTTTCTGAAATACGCAGCTGAGTTTTGTTGTGCTTAGCTAGCCATTCACCTAGCACGTTAACCAATGCTTCAGGCGCAAAAGCGATAGGGGCTTTGATGTCGGCAGCGTACTCAGTCATCATAACAAACGCACTTAGGTCCGGTGCTTTACGTTTTTCGAAGCCGTTAAAGTCAGCATCAACAAAAGCACGGGTCATTTGGCGCGCTCGGTCTGCACGGAAGTTCATAAAGATAACCGTATCGCCATCATTGATAGTAGCGGCTGGTTGCCCTTCTTCGGTGATCACCGATGCTTTAACAAACTCATCGTTTTCATCACGCGCGTAAGCTGCTTGTAGCGCTTCAACGCCATTACTATAAGTAAAATCAGCGTCGCCACTTACCATCAGGTTGTATGCAGACTCGACGCGGTCCCAACGATTGTCACGGTCCATAGCATAGTAGCGACCAATAATAGACGCTAGTCGGCCACAATTGAGTGACTGCATCAAAGCTTCCATTTTTTCAATTGACGCCTGTGCGCTGCGAGGTGGTGTATCGCGGCCATCCAAAAATGCGTGCAAATAAACGGTTGCACCGCGCTCAGCTGCTAATTTAATTGCCGCAACTATGTGGTCTTCATGACTGTGAACGCCACCTGGGCTCAATAATCCCATCAGGTGAACGGCTTTACCTTTTGCTACTGCTTTGTCTATGTTCTCAACCAGAGCTGGGTTGTGCTCAAACTCACCATCATCAATCGCTTTAGTGATCCGCGTGAAGTCTTGATAAACCACACGCCCCGCGCCGAGGTTAACGTGGCCAACTTCGGAATTCCCCATTTGCCCATCAGGCAGACCAACATCAAGACCTGAACCTGAAATCAAGGTGTGCGGAGCAGAGCGCCATAGTTCATCTAATACTGGGGTATTGGCTGCTAAAATAGCATTGCTCTCGCTTTCTTCGCGATAGCCCCAACCGTCTAAAATCATTAATACCAATGGCTTTTTCTTAGCTGTCATTTGCGCTCCTGAAATCCTGAATTAGGCACGATGTTGAAATCTTATAACAAGCGCTACAATGCCGAGCTTTGCAGCGTCACTATAAGTTTGCTCTGGTTGCTGACAAGTAGAATACCTTTTTTTGTATGAATATTCAGCCCCACAGTGATGAATTATCAACTTTGAGATTGATATTTGCTCATGTTGAACAAGTCTGTTTTGTCGAGAATAAAGCAGGTATACTTGCTGCCACTTTATCGTTTAATAATTTTTGGTTGATAAATTAATGGAACAATACGTTGCGTTTTTAGGTAACCATCCGGTACTTAGCATCATTTGGGTTGTGTTAGCCGCGATGTTAGTGAGTAGTTGGTTTAAGAGTAAGTTTTCGAAAATTAGACAAATTAATCCTCAGCAGCTAACCATGCTAGTTAACCGCCAAGATGGTCAGGTACTCGATATGCGTGCAGCAAAAGAGTTTAACCAAGGTCACATTGCAGGTTCTGAGCAGGTGAGTGCGGAAAAACTCAAGCAAAAAGATTTTGCTGGTCTTGAAAAACATAAATCTAAGCCCATTATATTGGTCTGTAACACAGGTATGACGGCATCTGCTGTTGCTGATAACATGCACAAAGCTGGATTCGGGCAAGTGTTCGTATTATCAGGTGGTATTGGCGCATGGCAAAGTGCGGGTTTACCAATCTCTAACGGAAAATAACTGAGGTCTATGATGAGCCAAGTCGTAATTTATACCAAAGACTATTGTCCATTTTGTCATCGCGCAAAAGCATTATTAGATGCAAAAGGTGTCACATACACAGAGTATGATATTGGCGCACAGCCTGAGCTTCGTGACGAGATGATCGAAAAAGCCAACGGTAGCTATACCGTTCCACAAATCTTTATCGCTGAGCGCCATATTGGTGGTTGCGACGATATGATGGCGCTTGAAGCGCAAGGCGAACTCGATAAGCTATTACAAGCATAAGATTGATTGAGCTTTAGCTCAGCTTACTTTTTATAATGACTGCTAAGAATTTAGCAGGATCACAACAGAATTTAGGAAATTATCATGGCAGAACAAAACCAAGCAGCAGAACAACAACAAGAAGGCGCTCAGTTCAACATTCAACGTATCTACACTAAAGATGTATCGTTTGAAACGCCAAACTCACCAGGTATCTTCCAGAAAGAGTGGACACCAGAAGTTAAGCTAGACATGGACACGCGTTCAGCAAAGCTTGATGAAAACGTATTTGAAGTTGTTCTAGCACTAACAGTAACGGCAACGATTGGTGAAGAAACTGCATTCCTATGTGAAATCCAACAAGCTGGTATCTTTGCCATTGCAGATCTTGAAGAAATGCAAATGGCACACATGCTAGGCGCATTCTGCCCTAACATCCTATTCCCTTATGCGCGTGAAGCGGTAGCTAGTCTAGTTAACCGTGGTACTTTCCCGCAGTTAAACCTTGCGCCAGTTAACTTTGACGCATTATTCGCTCAGTATATGCAGCAACGTGCGGCTCAAGCACAGCCTGAGCAAACTGCTGACGCATAATTGATGAGTACAGCAAAATCAGCTGTAACTGTATTAGGGGCGGGGTCTTATGGCACCGCCCTTGCTATTTGTTTCGCCCGAAATGGTCATCAAGTGACACTGTGGGGACGCAATAGCGAACACGTTGAGGCGCTAGCAGCTGAGCGCAAAAACCAACGTTATCTTCCTGACATCCAGTTTCCAAACACGCTTGAACTTGAGGCCGATTTAGAAACGGCTGTTAAGTCTAGCGAGCGTATTTTGGTGGTTGTGCCAAGTCACGCGTTTGCAGACACCTTGAAGAAGATTAAACCTATGCTACTTGAGAATGCAAAAGTAGCTTGGGCAACCAAGGGGCTTGAACCAAATACTGGGCGACTATTGCAAGAAGTTGCACTGGATGTGTTAGGTGACGATGTGCCGCTGGCGGTGCTAAGTGGACCTACTTTTGCAAAAGAAATGGCCGCGGGATTACCCACTGCTATTTCTGTGTCTTCGGTTTGTGCAAAATTTCGTGAAGAGCTCGCAGAGCTGTTACATTGCGGCCGCTCGTTTCGGGTCTATAGCAACGAAGACTTTATTGGTATTCAGCTCGGTGGCGCAGTTAAAAACGTTATCGCAATTGGCGCGGGCATGTCTGACGGCTTTGGTTTTGGTGCGAATGCCAGAACGGCGCTTATCACCCGAGGACTCGCTGAACTTTGTCGTTTAGGGTGTGCGTTAGGCGCGCGCTCTGAAACCTTTATGGGTATGGCAGGGCTTGGTGATCTGATTCTCACTTGTACGGATAACCAGTCGCGTAATCGCCGCTTTGGTCTTGCGCTTGGCTCGGGAAAGTCGGTCGATGAGGCGATGTCGAGTATTGGTCAAGTGGTTGAAGGCTATCGTAATACCAAAGAAGTTTATCTACTTGCCAAACGCACTGGTATTGAAATGCCTATCACTGAGCAGATCTATCAAGTGCTTTATGAGCAAAAAGATGTGAAAGAAGCCGCAATGGCGTTACTCGGTCGCGAAAAGCGAGCTGAGTGATAAGCGAATAGAGAGGCGTAGTTACCTCTCTATTACTCTCCAAACTTCATGTTATAGCGACGCTTAAACCACAGTAGAAATGGGATTTCAATCACGCTAAATGCGACAATCGTAAACACCACCCAGTTACTCTCAAAAAACACTAACGAAAATTCGATACCCTTGCCATAGTACAAACTTCCAGACACGACTAAAGAAACCGCAGTAACCAATAAATCTTGTTTGCTGATACTGGCGAGGCTTTTCTCTTTTAACTTTGGGTAAACGAATACGTAGGCCACAAAAAGGAGAATAAAATTGAGTAAAATAAGCGTTAGCTCAGGTGACATGATTACCTCTATGCCTTGTGTGTCATTCGGCACAAGATAACATAATTTCTTAGCTTAATGCCTCGTGGAAACGCTTTTTATCTGATACTGAACAGGTATAATGATAAATCCAACTTTTGAGGTGCACATGATCTCCAAGAATCAACAAAAACTACTTCGTGCTTTAGGGCAAAAAAAATATCGCAAACAACATGGCCTGTATTTGGTACAAGGCGAGAAGAATGTGATTGAGTTAGTTGATGCTGGGTTGGCCGTTGAACAGCTGTTCGCGACCAATGAGTTCATGACAAAGTATAAATCCAAACTCGTTAATATTGCCTGTGTCGAAGCAGAAGAGGAAGTGCTGAGTAAGGTGAGCACTTTAGTGTCAAATAATGCAGCGATAGCGGTCGTTGCAATGCCGCCGGCAGAAGAAATTAATACTGCTGGGTTAGTGTTAGCATTAGATGGAGTCTCAGACCCAGGTAATCTCGGTACCATTATTCGTCTTGCTGATTGGTATGGATTGACGCAGCTTGTGGTGAGCGAAAACTGCGCCGATCAATTTAACCCTAAAGTGATCAGTGCCACCATGGGCTCATTTGTGCGTGTTAATGTGGTGAGAACCGATCTTGAGGCCTTTTTAAAGCAATATCAAGGCGAGTGCTATGGTGCATTCCTTGGTGGTGAAAGTGTGCATCAGTGTCAATTTAGTCGTAATGCCGTGTTGGTAATGGGCAGCGAGTCTCATGGTATTAGCGATACCATAGCGGCTCACATCAATAAAAAGGTGACTATTCCTGCGTTTGGTGGTGCTGAGTCATTAAATGTGGCGATGGCTACTGGGATCATTCTGGATAATATTAAACGCTGTCATTGCTAACGCATAGATCTTACTAATGAATTGTCTTATTCTCAAAAGTAACCGCGAACAACAATAATAAGCTATGCGACTGAGTAGCATCAAACTGGCCGGCTTTAAATCTTTCGTAGAGCCAACCAAGATCCCGTTTCCTGACCAGATGACATGTGTGGTTGGGCCAAACGGCTGTGGTAAGTCTAATGTTATTGATGCGGTTCGCTGGGTGCTGGGAGAAAGCTCTGCGAAAAACCTCCGTGGCGATGCCATGACAGACGTTATTTTTAATGGTTCAACCAAACGTAAACCTATCTCGCAAGCTTCTGTAGAACTGATTTTTGATAATACTCAAGGCCGGTTGCCCGGCACGTTTGCAGATCGTAATCAAATTGCCATTAAGCGCTTAGTAACGCGCGATGGCCAATCTCTTTATTTTTTAAATGGTAGTAAGTGCCGTAAGCGCGATATCACAGATATCTTTTTAGGTACTGGCCTAGGTCCTCGCAGTTACGCAATCATTGAGCAAGGAATGATCTCGCGCTTGATTGAAAGTAAGCCGCAAGAGTTAAGAGTTTTTTTAGAAGAAGCCGCCGGAATTTCAAAATATAAAGAGCGTCGACGAGAAACCCAAACTCGCATCAAGAGTACCCGCGAAAACATGGAGCGTTTGCTCGATGTTAGGCAAGAGCTACAGAGTCAGCTAGATAAACTGGCACTTCAAGCACAACAGGCGAGCGAATATAAGTCTTTAAAGTCGCAAGAGCGAGACCTAAAGTCGTGGATAGCAATTTTAAAATGGCAAAGCCTTGAGCAAAAGCAGGCAATCAAAGCCAAAGAAATTGCCAAACTCAATGAGAAATTAGCATTTTTTAATGAAGCTCACAGTGGCCATGACAGCATTTTGGCAACGCTAGAACATGAAATTAAGCATTTCAATGATGGCTATGAGCAAGCACAACATAGCGTGCACCGAATTGAAACCCAGTTGGCAACGCTTGAGCAACAGAAAGTCAATCTAACAGATAAAAAGCGTCTGCTAATTGAGCAGTCTCAAATACTGAAATCACAACAGCAAGAAGTAATTGAGGCGCAAGACGAGCAAGCCGAGTATGTGGCGAGCAGCGCAGAAAAAGTCGCTGAAGTTTCTGAACGACTTGAAATTGCGCTATTGCAACTGGAAGAAATTCAACTCACAAATGAGCAAAGTGACACAGAGCTGGCTCAGTTAGAAGCGCAGTATAGTGGCGCACAGAAGCAGTACCAACAAATACATGCTCAGGTACAGCAAGGGGCAAGCCAATTAGCGCAACAACAGCAAGCTAAACTGCACGTAGATAAGCGTCAGGCTGAGCTGCTGGAACAGGCTGATACGCATCACGCATCTATGTTGGAAAGTGACTTGATTGAAGCTCAGGATGCACATCATCAGCTAGTTCAAGCGATGGCCAAATTACAAAGCCAAGCTGGTAAGTTGCAAGGCCAAGAGCAAACCAATAAAGAAGAAATCTTACAGGCGCAGACTCATGCTCAAAAAGCGCTTCAGGCGCTACAAGAAGTGCAATCTGAAATAAAAGCGTTATCACGCTGGGCAGATGAAGCGTCGGAGGCTTCTGCTGCGACTATGTTATCGCAACTTGTTGTTGAGTCAGGGTATGAAGAATGCGTGGAAGCGGCACTGCTTGGGTTGACGCATTTAGTCGTTGAGCAAAGCGAAATGAATACGCTATGGCCCATTGAACTCGAAGTTCCCGTTGATTCCGTCGCGACAAAAATAAGCTCAGGACTGTTCCCCAGCTTTTTAACTAAAATAAAATTATGTGCTGAATCTACAGACTTTCAATCGTGTGAACAATTCCTTCTCGGCGTGACGGTCAGTGGCATTATTGTGGGGGATAACTTTAAGGCCAAGGCGAAAAGCAATGAAGAGAGTGGCGCATTAAAACGCTATGCCCAATTGCAGTCATGCCATACTCAGCTTCCTCATTTGCAACAACTCGCCGAAGAGGCTGAGCAGGTTGTAGCACAAAAGCGTATTGCCCTTGAAGACACACAAGCTGACTTATTAGAAACACAGCAATGCGTTCACGAAAAAGCACAAGCAATCGCCAGCCATAAAACCAAAATTGAAATGCTGGATGAGAATCTGAGCGCTTGGCGTGAGCAAGGACAAAAAATTCAAGAACAGCTTGATGCCATTGCTCAAGAACGAAGCGAGGTCATTGAACAACTTGAACTTGATACTGAACAGCAATTACAACGTGATGAGTTGCTAGCGAAAGTACAACAAAAACAACAACTGGCCGAGGCTAAGTTGGCCGAGTTTAAACAACATAGTCAATCTCGGCGCGCCGCATTACAAGACGCGCAGCAATTAGTTCATACTACAAAACTTGCATCGCAGCAGGCAGAAAGTGAACTACAGCTCAGCAATTCTAAGTTGGAACACTTGCAACATCGTCGCGATGAAATAAACCAGCGCATCGAGCAAACGCAAGCAGATATTTTGCTTTGTGAAGAGCCGCTCGCGGAGGCGCATAAAGACATAGAATTATTGCTCGTCCAACATCTAGAAGCCAAAGCGCAAAAGCAAACGATGTTGGATACGCTCAACCAAGCTAAGGAAAACCTCTCCCAAAAACAAGCGGCATTAAAAGATGCACAAGGCGAAGTGAGTAAACTCAATGAGTCTTTGCAACAAGTGAAACTTGAAGAGCAAAGCTTGATGATTAAAGCACAAGCGGCACTTGAACCCTTACAGGAGCTTGGTCGGACACTAAAAGCGGAGCTGGCACAATTACCTGAGGATGCAAACTTGGGTCAGTATCAAGCTAATTTGAGTCGAGTGAGTAATGATCTTGGTAAGTTAGGGGCTGTGAACTTAGCCGCAATTGAAGAGTTTGAAGAAGCGAAGGCGCGCAAAACCTATTTAGATACACAGCTGGACGATCTCACTAATGCGTTAGAAACGTTAGAAGCGGTGATCAGAAAAATTGATAAAGAGACCAAAACCCGCTTCAGTGCCACCTTTAATCAAGTGAATGAAGATTTAGCCGAGTTATTTCCTAAAGTGTTTGGCGGGGGAAATGCGTACCTGGAATTGACTAGCGATGACCTGCTTGAAAGTGGTGTTTCTATCATGGCAAGGCCGCCTGGTAAGAAAAACTCGACAATTCATCTGTTAAGTGGTGGAGAAAAAGCGCTGACCGCATTATCATTGGTGTTCTCAATATTCAGGCTTAATCCAGCCCCATTCTGTATGCTGGATGAAGTAGATGCACCGCTTGATGACGCAAACGTAGGACGATTTTGTCGTTTGGTTGAAGAAATGTCGCAAACAGTGCAATTTATTTATATCAGTCATAATAAGGTCGCTATGGAAATGGCGGGTAGACTGACGGGGGTAACCATGGCAGAACCCGGGGTATCGCGCATGGTTGCCGTAGATATAGAACAAGCGGTGCAAATGGCACAGGCATAACAACAAAAAAGGTGAGCAATGGCCACAGAGTTAAGATGGGCATTAATCGTGATCAGTGCGTTGGTCATAGGCGGGTTACTCATACATGGACTTTGGTCTGTTCGTAAGAAGAACAGCGATAAAGCTTCAAAAAAGGAGCCCAATGAACTCAAAGAGCAAACGCCGAATCACGATAAAGAGCCTGACGAACCTGAAATTGGAGAGATGACCTTTAGTGCGGTGGATGATGAGCCTGCGACTGAGGGCATTATAGCGACGGAAGAGCCTGAAACTGAGGTGCAAACCGAGAGCAGTGGATCTGAAGAGGCTGAGCCTGAAAAGAAAGCAATAGAGCCACAAGACTTTATTATTCTTCATGTTGACATGCCTGAAGGCCTGAAAATGGCTGGTTCAAGGCTATTGCCTGCCGTGTTAAGCCTTGGATTTAAATATTCTGATGAGGGCTTCTTTAATCGCCATTTAGAGCCGTCTGGAAACGGTCCAGTGTTATTTAGATTGGTAAACATGTACAACCCAGGTACGTTTGATATCGATAACATGGAGCAATTTAGCACCGCTGGCATTAGCCTATTTATGACCTTACCTTGTGAAGGCGATAACTTGGCTGCATTTAATATGCTTCACAGTGCATCGAAAAAACTAGCTGAAGAGTTTGGCGCAACTGTACTTGATAAAGACCGCGAACCGTTAACGGTTGAAGCCGTGCGTGGTTATGTTGAAAAAGTGCGTGAATTCGCCGCTTAATCGCTACTTAGAGTCATTTTTAAGCCACTGGCATTTGCTGGTGGCTTTTTACGTTTAGAGGTTTAAATGTCAGACAACATTGAAAGCCAAGTTGCAGCCCTTAGGCAGCAACTCGAAGATTACAATTACCAATATTATGTTTTAGATAACCCAAGTGTGCCTGATGCGGAATATGATCGTGTGATGCGCCAGTTGATGACGCTTGAGCAGCAGCATCCTGAGTTACAAAGTCCTGATTCCCCATCGCAGAAAGTGGGTGGTGAAGCGCTTAGCAAGTTTGAGCAAGTAACACACAGAGTACCTATGTTGTCGCTTGATAATGCCTTCGACGAGAGTGAATTTACGGCATTTAATCGCCGTTTAAAAGAGCGCCTACTGACAAGTAAAGATGTTACTTTTTGCTGTGAACCAAAGTTAGATGGCTTGGCCGTATCTATTTTGTATCGCGATGGTGTACTGGTTCAAGCGGCGACAAGGGGAGACGGTCAAGTTGGGGAAAACATCACTGAGAATGTCAAAACCATTCGCAATATTCCGCTGAAACTACGTGGAGAACATATTCCGCATGAAGTAGAAGTGCGTGGTGAAGTCTTTATGGATACTGCGGGTTTCATTAAGCTAAATGAAACGGCACAAGCGAAAGGTGATAAGACCTTTGCAAACCCAAGAAATGCGGCAGCGGGAAGTCTGCGCCAATTAGACTCGAAAATTACCGCTAAGCGTCCGTTGATGTTTTATGCTTATTCTATGGGCTTGGTTGAAGGCGGTGAGCTGGCCAACGAACATTATGCGCAGCTACAGCAATTACAAGGTTGGGGCTTGCCAATGAGCCCTGAGACAAAGCTTGTCGATAATGCGCAGCAAGCTTTGGCTTATTATCAAGATATCATGACGCGCCGTGCTGAGCTTCCCTATGAAATTGACGGCGTTGTGATCAAAGTGAATGATAAAGCGCAGCAAGAGCAGCTTGGTTTTGTTGCTCGCGCGCCGCGCTGGGCGATTGCATTTAAGTTCCCTGCACAAGAAGAGATCACTCAGCTGCTTGATGTTGAGTTTCAGGTCGGCCGTACTGGGGCTATCACGCCCGTTGCACGTTTAGAGCCTGTTTTTGTTGGTGGTGTTACGGTATCGAATGCCACGCTTCATAATGGTGATGAAATTGCGCGTTTAGGTGTAAAGATTGGTGATACCGTTATTGTACGCCGAGCTGGGGATGTGATCCCTCAGGTAACTCAGGTCGTGTTAGATAGGCGCCCAGATGAAGCCAAAGAGATTGAGTTTCCAGATACCTGCCCGGTGTGTGATTCTCATGTTGAACGCGTTGAAGGAGAAGCGGTTGCGCGTTGTACTGGCGGTTTAGTGTGCCGTGCACAACGTAAAGAAGCAATTAAGCACTTTGCATCGAGAAAGGCCCTCGACATAGATGGTCTTGGCGACAAAATAGTTGAGCAGTTAGTTGAGCGAGGGCTTATCAAAACCCCTGCCGATCTGTTTATTCTAAAGCAGGGTCATTTTGAGTCTCTTGAACGTATGGGGCCTAAGTCTGCTAAAAACTTGGTTGCGGCGCTTGAAGAAGCAAAGCAAACAACGTTAGCTAAATTTTTGTATTCGCTTGGAATAAGAGAAGTTGGGGAAGCGACAGCACAAAACTTGGCAAATCACTTCCTGACGCTTGAAAAAGTGATGGCCGCCTCCATTGATACTCTACAGCAAGTAAGTGATGTTGGTGTTGTTGTTGCGCAGCATATTCATAGCTTTTTTGCCGAGCAGCACAATCAAGAAGTGGTAACTGCATTGATTGAAGTGGGTGTAACTTGGCAAGATGTGGCTGCACCGTCAGAGGATGCACAACCTTTAGCTGGGCTAACTTATGTGTTGACTGGAACCTTGAGCCAACTGAACCGCAACGATGCTAAAGCGAGGTTGCAAGCACTTGGCGCTAAGGTCGCAGGTAGCGTGTCGAAAAATACAGATGCGGTTTATGCCGGCGAAAAAGCAGGCTCTAAGCTCACTAAGGCACAGGAGTTAGGTGTTGAGGTGTTTGATGAAGAGGCGCTGATCGCACTGTTAAACAAATACGAGTAGTAAAATGAAATCAGTAACACGATACGGCCCTGAATACTGGGATAAATATGGCGTTTATCGTACGCCAATCGCTTTTAATTTAGCGCTGGTCGTGTTGCTCCGCCCGCTACTTATTTGGGTGTTTTCTGCGCTTGCAAGACGCCCAGACTTGGATTTGATGTCACTATTCTTTGAGTCTAAGTTTCACTTTTTTGTCGCGACAGGGATCGCTTGTATCGCGCTCATACCAACCGTTGTGTTTTCTCTTAGGCGGCCAACAAGCTCTCCAAAGCTCGCTGCCGTCTGGCGTTATATGCGTTTGCCACTTATATTAACAGCGGTACTCGATTTAGCGTGGTTGATCCTGCAAGCTGGGAAAACCCATTATAGTTTTTCTCCTTATATTGCCGTACAAATTGTGTTGGTGAGTTGGGTACTTTTATATTTAATTAAAAGCCGCTATCTAAGTTGCTTTTTTGGTGATTGGCCACTTCCTGTTGAAGAGCAAAAGACAGAAGTAAACAAGAGAGAGAATTGAGATGTTAAAGTGGTTAGATATACTAAACTTTGCCAGAAATGGTAATCCTGTTGCTCCTCGCAGAGTTGAAAAGTCGGACCAGCAATGGCAATCAGAACTTGCTCCAGAAGCTTATATAATCACTAGGAAAAAGGGGACTGAGCGACCGTTTAGTTCACAAAGTTGTCAGCTTTTTGAACCTGGTAAATACTACTGCGTATGCTGTGGCGAGTTGTTATTTGATGCTGAAGAAAAGTTTGATAGTGGCTCTGGTTGGCCCTCGTTTACACAGCCTGCAGCAGTGGAAGCGGTGGCTTATCATAGCGATAAGAGCCATGGAATGACGCGCGTTGAAATCACTTGTAACGTGTGTGATAGCCACTTAGGTCACGTATTCCCTGATGGCCCTGAGCCAAGTGGACTGCGTTATTGCGTTAATGCTCTTGCAATGGAAAAGAAATAGCCCAATTGCGATAAAATAATCGATTACTCAAAGTCGAGTTTCATTTCACTTAGTTTCGCTTTGAGTTTACCGAAGCGGATCTGCTGTTCACTGTCCAACTCAGACTGATTTAGCAAGGTAGTACACCGCTTTGCTAAATTGGAATTAAAAGTACTCCCTGACTTAGCGCAACTATCACTCATACATTGTAGCAAATTCAGTGCTATCCCTGAGTTTTTAGGCATAATTCTAAACGCTTGAGTGAATGCCTCTAAAGCGGTTTCATAATGACCTTTGTTAAACTGAGTAACCGCATGGTTATTTAGCTCTCTAGGACCCATGGTGATCTCTTTTTTCTCTTGCTGTTGCTGATATAGATAGTGCATTGTGACGGGATCTGCGCTTGAGTTGTGGCGCTCACAGTGTGCAATTACTTGGCTAAACAGCTCTTGAGCCTTGTGGTTTAATCCCACTTCATGTAGTGCTTTTGCTTTGTCTAAAGTGGAATCTACCGAGCGAATAACGGGCTCATCTTCTAATTGTTCGAGCAGTTGTTTCGCTTTTTTATGCTCATCTTTTAGATAATGGACACGGGCGTTGAGTACATCGATTTGCGCTTGGGTTTGTGCATTTGGAAATTGCTGTTTTAAATCACTCAAGTATTGTTGCGTTTGCCTTGTGAGACGAGTGACTTGGTCTGATTGATCGGTACTCAGAGCAAAGTCTATCCCAGCGCGTGCTGCATTCAAATATACCTCTGGTTTGTCATGGATCGAGTAACGCGCGAAACTTGCTATATCTTTATGTGCTTTATAGCTGGCCTCATAGTCGTGATTGATTTGCGCAACTCGACCAAGTGACTGTTGTCTATTTATATTTCTGGGCGCCATTTCAATTGCTTGCTCTAACAATTGTTGGGCATTCTCATATTGGTTAAGCTTTATTTCGAGTTTGCTCAATAAATCGAGCGCGGGAAGACGAGTTTCCGGTCGCTCTATTAAAGTTTTCAACATCTTTTGAGCGATAACATCTTCATTGTTGGTAATGAGCGCCTCGACCAAGCCTAGCTTTGCCCAGGTAAACTTTTGCAGAGCCAAAACCGATTTGTAAAAAGACTTTGCTTCCTCTAATTGATTGAGCCTGAGTAGAAGTTCTCCTTTTAGCTTTAGAAGTAGGGAAGTGTAGTTATGATCTTTGTTATCTAGTTCTAAATCTAGCGCTTTTAAGGCCTTTGAGTAGTTTTTATCGTCTACAAGCAAGTTTATGTGTCTTAATGCCTGTTTACGCTTTAAAACTCGTTCTATACGGTTTTGTAGTTCTTTTATTGAAAAGGGCTTAACTAAAAAGTCATCGGGCTGGAGTTCGATAATACTATGGACTAACTCGGGGCTAGTTTCAGAAGAAATAAAAATAAAAGCGGTACTTGAGCGAATTAACTGTTTGGAGCGTAATTCTTCATAAAATTGATAGCCATTTTGCTTTTTTGCTAAACCAAAAGAGCATACGATGAGATCAAACTTATTGATGGTACAAAGCTCTTTTGCACTGTCTGCACTCTCTGCAAATTTTAAATTTCTGAAATCTAACTGTTCTAAAGATTGTTTCATATAGCTCAATGCTAATGGTTGATCTTCAACGATTAACATTTTGGCATTTTGAATAGATGGAGCTGACATAGAAACAATTTTTAGGCAATGGCTTTGCTTCTAGTCTAGTACTTAGGTGTAGTTTTGAAAACAAAAATTAACTCATTTTTAGTAGGTTAGTCTATTTAGCTTATTCCAACTATTTACTGAGGTTAGCGGCAAAATAGTTAAGGGTATAACAAAAATTTGGGAGGCTGAGAAGAGTAACTAATTAGTTAATAAATGAGAAAAACGAGGTTGTTTCTATGGACTTTATGGCAGGTTTAAGTTTATTCAGTTTGATGTGGTTTTTGAGTATGTAAAAAGTAATAACGATTGTACTGAAAGTGAAGTGGTTTCTTATACTGGATTTGAATCTGAGATCTTAGCCTTGTTTAGGCATAGGCCACTCTATCTAGAAAATAAAGTGGTGGGTTGTACTGGACTTGAACCAGTGACCCTCGCCTTGTAAGGGCGATGCTCTCCCAACTGAGCTAACAACCCAAATTGTGTTTCAATTTATACTCTTGAATCGAGTTTAATGTCCAATTCTAATCTAAGAGTAGAAGTGGTGGGTTGTACTGGACTTGAACCAGTGACCCTCGCCTTGTAAGGGCGATGCTCTCCCAACTGAGCTAACAACCCAAATTGTGTTTCAATTTATACTCTTGAACAGAGTTATGGTGGGTTGTACTGGACTTGAACCAGTGACCCTCGCCTTGTAAGGGCGATGCTCTCCCAACTGAGCTAACAACCCAACTTGTATTACAACGTCTGCCGTTGTGGGGCGGTATTATAGGTTTAGTTTGAAAAGAGTCAACACTTAACTTTAAAAAACTATACTGTGTGATGTTTTTATGCTCAACGCTTTAAGTTCTTCATTATAGAAGGGAGAGAGTGGTCTTGTATGTTTGATCCAAAAGCCACCTTATTTTGGGGAAAATAAGTTGCTGAGCTTTGCATGCTATAACGCGGGATTGGATAACATGCAGAAAAAGAAAAGAGCCATAAATCACTCTGACCTAATTGGATTTAAAACAAAAAGGCTGAGGTGCGATAACTATGCGTTTTAAATTGTGTAATAAATAATCCAATTCAAGGTGTTAGGCTTGCAAACGGGAGGCGTTTGGTTATATTCTACGCTTCTTGATTTAAAATGAATCAGTTAGAAAAAACTTTCATAAAAGTTGTTGACTTTATTTTTGCTCCTGCATAGAATGCGCCCCGCACTCAGCGATACAGGCTAGCAGTTCAGGTCTGACTATTATGGGGCTATAGCTCAGCTGGGAGAGCGCTTGCATGGCATGCAAGAGGTCGACGGTTCGATCCCGTCTAGCTCCACCAATTTATCGTTAGTGCATATGTCCTAGTACATAATTCAAATGGCAACGCCTCGAGTGCGAAGTTGTTTATTATTGTGTCCCCTTCGTCTAGAGGCCTAGGACACCGCCCTTTCACGGCGGTAACAGGGGTTCGAATCCCCTAGGGGACGCCACTTACTTTGGTAGGTAACTCGGTTAGCAAGAGAATAAACAGCTAAATAAAGTCCTAGTGACACAGAAAAACTTTCTGTTTTTGATAAGGCCATTTGCCTCGCAGGCTCGGTCTCATCTAACGCAGAAGTTGCAAATCAATGATTTGCAAAACAATTTCTGCGTCCCCTTCGTCTAGAGGCCTAGGACACCGCCCTTTCACGGCGGTAACAGGGGTTCGAATCCCCTAGGGGACGCCACTTACTTCGGTAGGTAACTCGGTTAGCGAGAGAATAAACAGCTAAATAAAGTCCTAGTGACACATCTGTGTCCCCTTCGTCTAGAGGCCTAGGACACCGCCCTTTCACGGCGGTAACAGGGGTTCGAATCCCCTAGGGGACGCCACTTACTTCGGTAGGTAACTCGGTTAGCAAGAGAATAAACAGCTAAATAAAGTCCTAGTGACACATCTGTGTCCCCTTCGTCTAGAGGCCTAGGACACCGCCCTTTCACGGCGGTAACAGGGGTTCGAATCCCCTAGGGGACGCCACTTACTTCGGTAGGTAACTCGGTTAGCAAGAGAATAAACAGCTAAATAAAGTCCTAGTGACACATCTGTGTCCCCTTCGTCTAGAGGCCTAGGACACCGCCCTTTCACGGCGGTAACAGGGGTTCGAATCCCCTAGGGGACGCCACTTACTTCGGTAGGTAACTCGGTTAGCAAGAGAATAAACAGCTAAATAAAGTCCTAGTGACACATCTGTGTCCCCTTCGTCTAGAGGCCTAGGACACCGCCCTTTCACGGCGGTAACAGGGGTTCGAATCCCCTAGGGGACGCCACTCACTTTTCATTTTCTATTCTCATCATATTCATTTCTGCTTCTCTTAGTTGTTTAAGCTCAGAACTCTGCTAGCTTTTATATTAACTTTCTGTTGTTCGTTAAATATTCATACAAACTTGTCTTAGTACTTGCTTCTTCAAAATAGAGCAATTAACTAAGTAAGTTGGTATCAAATCATGTTTCACTATGCTCCAATCCGGCCTTCCAGTGAAATTTCTTACGATTTTTAGGAAAGTAATAATTTATTGCCCTTTTTAATCGAGAGCGAGCTATGGCAAAAGGTAGAGCTGATCACACAGGAAAAGAGTACGATTATCCAAGTTCTTACAATCTACTTTCAACGACAAATGTAAAAGGTCAGATAAAGTATGCAAATTCACAGTTTTGTGAGGTTGCAGGGTTTTCACTTAGTGAATTAGAGGGGAAGCCCCATAATATCGTTCGGCACCCAACAATGCCTAAAGCCGCTTTCAAGAACTTATGGGATTATATCGAAGCGGGCAAACCTTGGATGGGAATGGTTAAAAACCGCTGCAAGAATGGCGATCACTATTGGGTGAATGCTTTTGTCACTCCTATTAAAGATGCTGCAGGTAAGACTGTCGAATATCAATCGGTGAGGACAAAGCCGAGCCGTGAGGTCGTTAACCGTGCAGAGGAAATCTACACTGATTTAAATAACGGTGTGTCACCAAGTAAATTTACTCGAGCCTCTTGGTCTTTGTCAGCTCAAATGATGGCAATAATCCTTGTTTTCTATGCCTTAACCATGCTGATTTCAACTTTATCACCACCTTGGAATTACCTCGCTGAAACACTGCTTACTCTTGTTGTTTTATTTACTACTTACTCTCGCCTTGCTCCAGTGCGGTCGCTCAGTGAAAAAGCAAAGAAGGTATACAATAACCCTCTGATGCAAAAAGTGTATCTTAATAAGGTTAATGATGTTGCATCTATTGAGCTTGCTTTACTCGTTAGAGAATCTGAGCTTCGGGCTGTGCTTGGGCGTGTTAAAGATGCTAGTGCCACAGTTTCTGAGTACGCAACCAAAACGATGCAAGAATGCAAAACGAGTTCTGATATTTTAAATCGACAGCAAGCGCAAACCGGCTCTTTAGCAACGGCTATTAATCAGATGTCAGTGTCGATTGGTGAAATAGCTTCTAATACTAACAATGCAGCGCAGCAATCCGAAGCTGCGCTTGAGTCCGTTGTTAAAGGCAACAAAGCCGTTGATGACAATATGGAGAATAATTATGCCTTATCGGAAGAGCTATCGCGCACGCAAAAAGATATAGAAGATCTTAATACGCAAACAGTTAACATTGAAGGGGTTGTCGACGTGATCCGTGGGATCTCCGAGCAAACTAATTTACTCGCATTAAATGCCGCTATAGAGGCTGCACGGGCTGGTGAGCAGGGTAGGGGGTTTGCGGTTGTTGCTGATGAGGTAAGAGCGCTTGCGCAAAGGACGCAAGATTCGACAGCCGAAATTAATAGCATTATTGCCGATCTGAGGCAACGAGCAGAAAGAGCTGTCTCAGCTATTCAAAGTGGAGTAGAGCGCTCTTCGGAGTGTGTTGTAAAGGCTGAGGGCACTAAAGCGAGCCTTGAAACAATCAATACAATTGTAAATGAAATATCAGGGTTGAACTATCAAATTGCGACATCGGCAGAAGAGATGTCGAGTGTTTCTAATGAGCTAAATGCTAATGCTGTGACAATTTCAGGTCTTGCGGATGAATCTATGAAAAGCGCGCGTAAAACGCATGAAACGATGAGAAACACAGAGCAGGCTTTAGAAAACCAAGAGGTACTTGTTGAGCAGTTTATTCGAAAATTAAACAGTGCTCACCGTTGAATAGGCGATTGAAAGTAAAACAGTACCGACAGGGTTGTTTATGGGGGAGGCTAATCAGAGCTATTTAGCTCTGATTAATAATAGTCGTCAACGGAGCGGATCTAATATCTATCGCTATAATTAAACGCGATAGCCGTCTTCAACCCCTTTCACGGCATAAGCCACAGCATCATGAGCGTGAAGAGATTCGTAATGGTTGATTTTCACGTAGAAATCTAAATAAGTTTGCTGGTTTAGCAATGCTTTTAACTTCCTCGCTGCATCTTCACAAAACATTAGGTTTTGACCGTTGAGGCGCGCAAATTCTTGTTCATCTTCTCGTTTAACTGCAGCTTGAACAGGAGTTTTTAGCTCGTTTTCAACCAACTCTATCAGATCTAATATCTCAAACTCAGCACAATTATCTCTAAGTTTAACTTTGATATTTGCAATTGAGCGCTGGGAATGAGGTGTTGCTACGATACCTTCTGTGCTGCCTAGCCAATCATGTACACTGTGGAAATCTAATTGTTTACCATCAAAAGCTTGCTGGAAAGCGTTTTGGATGAGCTGACGAGATAGAGCGGCTGAACAGGGGCAAGTCGACGAGTAAGCAACGTCAAGCGCTAGCTCGAGTTTGTAACTACCATTTATCAAAGTTGCATCAAGGGTAATTGGGTACGATTTCCACCCCATCTTTTTACTTAAAAGTGAAGGGCGCCTGATTGGCAACTCAAACTGTAGTGTAACTTTTGCGCCTGTACTTAAGTCGCTATGCGTACTTAAAAAGTTATCTAACAACTGTTTTAAAGTTTTTGGTGTAAGTACTTGCTCACAAGAAAGAGTGTCAAGAGCAAGAAAAAGGCGTGACATATGAATACCTTTAGCGTCTTCTTTTTGCAAATTAACAAATGCATCGGCTTTGGCTGTAACAGTAACTTGATTTAGGCCTTTACTTTCTAATACTAAAGGTAGCTCTATATTACCCATGCCTACCCAGTCTAAAGTTCCTGTTTGTAACGCACTAGCACTGTGCGCAATGTCTGGCATGTTATTTTGCATCGACGCTCTCTTTTCTCACAACATAAAAAACGGGCATATTACACGAAATCCGATTAAGTTGGGATGATGCGCTTAAATCTATCCACGCTAAATTAGCGGATTTGTGCATTTAGAGATACAGAGTCTCATTACTGTTGTCTACCGCTTTGCTTAGTGTGCATGTAATAGAGTGAATGTTGAGGCTCCGCAATTTCTATACTCGCTTATTACTAGGGCTTTTGTATAATATTTACTTTGAGGGCTTGAAAAGCAATTCTAACAGGCTCAAGCGGTAGCACATAAACTTGCCTGACAAGTGTTTAACAATGGTGAAGTATTAATATGACAGAAAATTCGTTTGGCTCGTGGGCTCGAATTTTATCAAACTTGGTAGAGAAATATGGTAACAAGCGGGCATTCGCCATCGCTTATGCGTTTACGCTCTTTGTTGCAGTTATTCTATCTTGCATGTTTTATTATGTCGCCTTAGGCGTAGTTGACCTTGTAAATATTGCTGCGCTATTTTTCTTAACCGCAGTAATTTCTCCTGCCTTAATTATGATTTCAGTCGCAGCGATGCGAGAGGTTCACTCTTCTAAAGCATACCTAGACTCTGCAACCCAACAGGAAAAAATGCTGAATCAAACGTTAAAGGACAACATCAATCGCTTAAACAGTGAAATTGATGAACGAAAGATAGCCCTGCATGCCAAACACCGAGCGATTGATGAATTAAGAAAAGAAATCGCTGAACGTAAAAAGACGCAGCTAGAGTTAGCACAACAAGGAATGTTATTACGCAGTATTGTTGACTCCTCACCAGACTTATTTTATTACCGTGATGAAAACGGCGTATTCGCGGGCTGTAATAAAATGTTTGAAATGGTGATGGGGAAGAGCAGTGAAGAGCTAATTGGCAAGTCTGTGGAGCAAATTTACTCCACCCAATATTTGCCTAAAGTACTTGAAACGGATCAGCAGGTTTCGAAGACACAACAACCCCTAACTCTCGATGTTGAATACCCCGTTAAAGGCGAGCCTCGATGGTTTGAAATGCGTAAACTGCCATTTATTAATGATAATGGAGAGTATATTGGTCTATTGGCGTTTGGTCGTGATATTACTAGCCGTAAAGAAGCTGAACAAGCTCTGGAAACGGCATATAAGGATAAAGGTAAGTTCATTGCTACCTTAAGCCATGAATTACGTACTCCACTTAATGGCATTGTCGGTTTAACACGCATGATGTTAGATACTGAGCTAACGGCTCAACAAAAAAGCTGGTGTAATACTGTATTTTCAAGTGCAGAGACGCTTGGCAATATTTTTAACGACATTATTGACCTCGATAAGATTGACCGCGAACAACTAGATATTGCCACCGACAGTATTAATGTGTCGGACTTTATTAATGATGTTGTAAACTTTGCAGGTTTAATTGCCGATCAAAAAGGACTGGAGTTTACGATAAATCGGTCAGGCTTGTTGGATGTCTATGCTTTGCTTGACCCTACGCGTCTTCGCCAGATTTTATGGAATTTAATTAATAATGCGGTGAAATTTACCCACAGAGGCAATGTAACGTTGGAATGCCGTCGCGAGAATAGAGAGGATGGTCCTTGGCTCACAATTAGCGTTATTGATACGGGAATGGGGATACCCGTGGAACAACTAGAACGAATTTTTGAGATGTATTATAAAGCCCCTGATGCGTCAGGAAGTAATGCGATTGGTTCCGGGATTGGACTCGCAGTAACCAAGGCGCTAGTTCAAGCCATGAAAGGTACGATTGCAGTACAAAGTCAACAAGGCAAAGGTAGTCGCTTTGATGTGGAGATCCCGCTACAGCTGTGCACAGCTCCAAAGGAACAAAGCTACGCAGGGAGAAGCCTCTACATCTTGCTTGTTGAAGATGTGCCACTTAACGCAGAAATTGCAACGAACTTGTTAGAGCAAAGAGGGCACGAGGTAATCTGGGCCGAAACCGGTGAGGATGCACTCTCGTTTGTTGAGACAGAGGATGACTTAGACCTTATTCTATTGGATATGCAGCTACCAGATATTAATGGCGACGTAGTCGCACGCCAAGTAAGAGCAGATAGCCACTTTGATCACCTACCCATTGTTGCTCTAACTGCCAATGTGAGAAGCGCTGAACAAGAGCTAGAAGGGATTAATGTCCAAGGTGCCTTAGCCAAGCCTATAAACACAACAAAACTTGATAAGATGCTTGCTGAGTTATTTGGTATTGAAGCTCAGAAGAATAAGCAAAGTATCGATATCCGTGATGCGCTTTCTCAACCTGAATACGCGGATTTAGATATCGAGACGATTTGCGATTTTGTAGAGTCGATGGGGGCTGCTGCGTTCCAAAGAAGCTGTGATTTATTTGCCAAACTTAACCCAAAATATTGCGAAGAGCTTAGAGTCGCCGTTGCTCAAACTGATATCGAGGAATATGCTGCGGTTGCGCACAAAGTTAAAGGGGCTGCTGGCTCAGTAGGATTGCAATTAGCTCAATTACAAGCAAAGAAA
Source organism: Pseudoalteromonas galatheae (assembly GCF_005886105.2). Classification (NCBI taxonomy): domain Bacteria; kingdom Pseudomonadati; phylum Pseudomonadota; class Gammaproteobacteria; order Alteromonadales; family Pseudoalteromonadaceae; genus Pseudoalteromonas; species Pseudoalteromonas galatheae. Next base: position 2,988,993 of record NZ_PNCO02000001.1, on the reverse strand, counting down.
ATGGAGTTAGAGTCAGATGGAAAAGAGAAAGAGATACTGTTGGATTGGATATCTGAGTTAGAAGCAAAAATAGAAGAAGGGCAAAAAGCCCTTCATCCATTAATTGCAAAACTCGCTGAAGATCAGTAAAAGAGATTATTGAGCGTCGATTTTACCGATGAAACGATAACCTTCACCGTGAATTGTGCTGATCAATTCTGGCGTGTTATTGTCTGTTTCGAAATGCTTACGAATGCGACGGATTGTAACGTCAACAGTACGGTCATTCGCGCGAAGTTCACGGCCTGTCATATGCTTGATAAGTTGTTCACGGCTGAAAATACGACCTGGAGAATCTAACATTAGACGAAGTGCACGATATTCACCTTTAGGTAGGCGCTTTGAATCGCCAGTTGGAGATGTTAAACAACGACTGTTCTCATCTAATTCCCAACCATTAAAAGTAATAACGCCGTTGCTATCTATTGTTGACTCTTCTGCTGAAGTGCCAGTACGAGAAATAAGGTTGCGAGCACGGATCGTTAGTTCACGTGGATTGAATGGTTTTGTGATGTAATCATCAGCACCAATCTCAAGACCTAGAATGCGGTCAACATCATTGTCACGACCTGTTAAGAAAATAAGGCCGATGTTTTTCTTCTGGCGTAGTTCACGTGCCAAGATTAAACCATTTTTACCAGGAAGGTTGATATCCATGATTACAAGGTTTACATCATCATTCGATGTCAGCTTGTCATGCATATCGTCGCCATCAATGGCTTCGATTACTTTGTAACCTTCCGCTTCAAATAAACTAACGAGGTTCAGTCGAGTTACGTCTTCATCCTCTACAATTAGAATGACTGGCGTTTGCATTATTAATTAACCTTTTCGGAATATATAATTTACAATGTGTCCGGACTTATATAATAAATCCGAATATTTACGATTATAGGAGCTTATCCAATTGTTAACAAGTAAAATCAGTTGGGATGAAACTTGGATACGGCAAGCAGCCTTGAGCGCACGATGAAGTACTGTTTTTCTAGTGCTTGCTTATTTATATACAGTCGAATTTTGCTCCCTTCTTGGACCAAAGAAGCAATCCCGCCTCTTTCTAAAAACTCAATACTTTCGCCCACGGTCAACATGTTTGACTCTATTGTATCGGTCCAAGCAGACAGTATATCAGTTTCATTTGTTTCATCAATGTATGTGATATCACAAGCGCTGGAAAGTTCCCTGTAAGTCCATGTTTTTTTCGCTTCAAGCAACTCTATAGGCTTGTTTCGAATGCTTAGATTTGTTGCGCTTTTTAGGTTAGATGCGGGTCCTGAGTCCATGGAATAAAAGCAAAACTGAATGCTATTTTTTGTTTCTTCTTCTGGAAACTCGATAAATTTAGCCATTTGATAGAGAAACGCTGAACGAACCTGATCCGGTGATTTTGCATTAACGATAAAAGGCATAAAAATAAGCAACAAGGCTAAGCTCGTTAGTTTCATTACAAGCTCCCTGAGAGTGGGAGAGTGATAATAAACTTAGCGCCTTGGCTAAACTCCTCATCCAAAGTGATTGAGCCCCCAAGTGCTTGAGTAACCAAATTATAGACTAGATGCATACCAAGGCCACTGCCTCCTTCACCGCGTCGAGTTGTCACGAACGGGTCAAAAATACGTTTTTTAATGGCTTTAGGCACACCCATGCCGTTATCTGTATATTCTATTACGAGTTGGTCGAGGCTTTGTCTGACTGCAATAAAAATTGTGTTATTTATCTGATCTTTAAAAGCATGAAGCAGGGAGTTTGTAATCAATTGTTCTAAAACTTGCTGTAAGGGGCCTGCTTTGCTATTAATTGCAAGTTCTGTGTCGCAATCAATAGTAACTTCGGGGTTTTTGGCCGCTAGGTCTGCACGCATTGAAGCAACGACTTCCGTAATCAAGTTCGATAAATCAATTTTAGAGTTAACTTCAAGATCTTGGCTTACCGCCAGTCGTTTAAAGCTTGAAACAAGCTCTGCTGCTCGATTTAGGTTTCGGTAGATGAGATCAAGATTTTCGATACCATCACTAACAAAACGCTCTAGTTGTTTTGAGGTTAATGATTTATTTTGAAAAGCTTCTCTAATGTCAGATAATTTATCTCTTAACAATGTTGAGCCTGTGATCCCTAAACCTATAGGTGTATTTACCTCGTGGGCAACGCCTGCGACCATTTGCCCCAGCGAGGCCATTTTTTCGTTCTCAATGATTTGGTTTTGGTATTGATGCATTCGCTCTAAAGCGTTTAGTAATTCTTGATTGGCTTCTCGTAGGGCAATCGTGCGCTGATTCACTTTTTCTTCTAAGCTCTGATTTAGTTGTTTTATTTCTTGCTTATCGGCTTTATGACGCTCAAGTTGGTTTTCGGTGCGCGCAAGCATAATATTTAAGTTATTGGCCAGTACATTTAATTCTGAGATATTACTACCTGGCGCTCTGGCACTATAATTATGATTTTTGGAAACGTCCTGCAGTAGTGAGGAAAGTTCTTCAATTGGCGTAGCGATGCGCTTTTGGATCCCCCTAGATACGAGTAGAACAAGAACAAGGACAAATAAGGTGAGTGCAATATCTACCAGTATTTTTTTATTTATATAGTTAGAAAGCCGCTCAAGTCCCCCGCGAATATAAACATAGCCTTCAATATTGCCTTCATAAACCACTGGTTTAATTAACTCTATGTAATCTTCTGAGACCTTCGGGGTTTTTAATTCCTCTATTTGATTCACTTTGAGTGGCACAGGAGGTGTACGACTAGCATTATAGCTGGTGAAAAATACCGGACTATTAGTTACATCATCCATGGCATAAATATGGATATTTTTGATGATATCTACATTTTGGAAAGACTTAAGGCGTGCATCCTCGGTTTTTCTATCATCAAACAAAATTGTGATCTGAGAATTGAAAGCAACGATGTCGGCTATCATCTCTATTTTGTTGATGATAAGTTGTTTTTGCTCTTTTACATCGAGGTAAGTGGAAATAGATATGGATAAAGAGAGGCACAGCGCGGTTACAAGCATCACTGCGCTGATCAATACTTTTCTTATGCTTGTTTTTGTTAATTGCTTACTCATTCTTATTCCAGCTGTATGATCAGCCTTAGCTATGGCCACAGAGCTTTTGAGATCCAATAACTCATTATAATAAAGTAGAGCAAATCTTTGAAAATGAAAAGATAAAAGGTAGGTTTGCGTTAAGGTTTACTTGACATAAGCAAGTAAACCTTGGTGTGAGTAAACTACTGCGCTTTGTAGATGGCGAATTTAGTGTTTTTAGTGACAACTTCGAATTGTTCGAAATGAGTTTCTAGAATCGGAGGATACTTCAAGAAGCTATTGGCAACCAGCTGAATATTAGACTTGGTATCCATGTAACGCTTGATGTTATGTAGAAATTGCTCTGCAATATCATAGTTTGTTGAAAGACCGGTATGAAATGGAGGGTTGCTCAAAATAAGGTTGAATTTACCGCTCAATTCACTCAAACCATCGCTAAGTAGCAAGGTTGCACTGAGGTTGTTTAAAGCTAGGGTCTGCTGCGTGGCAAACAGCGCAAGTGCATTGACATCTAAACAGGTGAATTTAAGTGTTGGGCTGTTCAATAAAGCGTAGCAGGCAATAAGCCCTGCACCGCAACCAAAATCTAACACTTTACCTTTATAGGGAAGGGTGACATTTTCTAGTAATAGTTGAGTACCTGCGTCGAGCTTCCCATGATTAAATACACCGGGCAAACTTGCGGCAGTAAACTCGGTTTTGGCGATACGTACCGAAAATGTCTGTACATAATGGCTTACATCAAAACTTGGGTTGGCAGTAAGCCTATCAAATTCATATAAAATGCAGTGCTTTGCGCTTTCTAATTTATAACAGTGTGCGGCGTGATCTTTAAGTTGTTTCTCCGCACTTTTCACCCCACTTTTGTTTTCGCCAACAACGAGTAACCTAGTTTCAGCTGTACTCAAGTGGCGGATATTATCAAATACCATTTGCGCTTCGGGTTTTGACTTAGGGTAATAATAAATAACTAAATCAATGTCCTGTAGTTGAGGTAGTTGATGATCTACATAGCTCTTAACATCGCTGACTTTATCGGCGTGCAGGTGGTCTGCAAAATCGAAACTAAAAGCATGAATTGCCGAATTTGGATTGAGCGCTTTTAATTCATGTAGGAAGCCATCGCGCTGATGGTTAATAACCAGAATATTGTTGGCAATAAGCTCTTCTTCATTACGAAGTAGTAATAAACTTGGGTTGGTAAACTGCAACGCTAACTCCTAGTGAATGTACTCAAATAGATGGACTGATGGGCATGAAGCAGCTTGTTGAGCCGCTCCATAATAAAGCGGGGTTGTTTAGCTAATACGCTCGAACATTAAGTCCCAAACGCCATGACCTAAACGATGGCCTCGCTGTTCAAACTTAGTAAGTGGTCTAAAATCTGGGCGAGGAACATAGTCATTGCTTTGCGACTGGTTTTTATAGCCAGGGGCTGCACTCATCACTTCAAGCATATGCTCGGCATAGTTTTCCCAGTCAGTTGCCATATGGAACACGCCACCTACTTTAAGCTTTTGGCGTATTTTCTCAGCAAATTCCAGTTGTACAATGCGACGTTTGTGGTGACGCTTTTTATGCCATGGATCAGGGAAGAATAGCTGTAATTTAGTAAGGCTGCCATCTGCGATACAATCCGCTAAGATTTCAACTGCATCATGTTCAAAAACACGTAAGTTAGTGATGCCCTGTTCATCTGCGTCCATCAAGCAAGCACCTACACCTGGACGGTGCACTTCTATGCCAATAAAGTTTTGTTGTGGGTTATTTTTTGCCATCTCAACGAGCGACTTACCCATTCCAAACCCAATCTCAAGAACGACTTCATTGCTGTTACCAAATACTTCTGTAAAGTCCAGCAAGCCTTGTTGGTGCTCCAGTCCCATCGTTGGCCAGCATTTTTCTAGCGATGCTGCTTGGCCTTTAGTAAGACGTCCTTCACGCTTAACAAAGCTACGCACTTTTCTGATGTACTTGCCTTCTTCCTGCGCCTGTTCGAGCGCACTTTTGCTTGATTCGTTCATGGTCATTTCTATGCTCGTGAAAATGGTCGCACATTATCGTCATTCAGTTGGTAATAAACAAGTATAGAGTGAAATTTTACGTGGTGACTATTAAAGCAATTGTGATTACACTGGCGGCTTTTGTAGTAAGTACTAGTCAGGTTTATGAAAGTTAGCCAGCAACAAGCTAAGTGGTTTGGTGAGCAAGTTGTGTCTTGGTATCACCTTCATGGTAGAAAAACACTGCCGTGGCAACTCGGAAAAACACCGTATAAAGTATGGATTTCTGAGGTGATGTTACAGCAGACTCAAGTAACTACAGTTATTCCTTATTTTGAGCGCTTTATGACGCGCTTCCCAACGGTAATTGAACTGGCTGATGCGCCAGAAGATGAAGTGCTACACCATTGGACTGGTTTAGGTTATTACGCTCGCGCGAGAAACCTTCACAAAGCCGCCAAAGTGATCAGAGATAAATATCATGGCAAATTTCCAGAAACATTAGAAGCCGTTATAGATTTGCCAGGAATAGGCCGCTCAACAGCTGGCGCAATACTCTCCCTTGCGCTTGGCCAGCACCACCCAATACTAGATGGTAATGTAAAGCGAGTACTAGCTAGGTTTTATATGGTTGAGGGCTGGTACGGAGTAAAAAAGGTCGAAAATCAGTTATGGTCTTTGAGTGATGCCGTCACGCCAAGCGGTGATGTGAGAGCGTTTAATCAGGCTATGATGGATTTAGGGTCTGGCGTATGTACCAGAAGCAGGCCAAGTTGTGAGACTTGTCCGCTAGTTGAGGAGTGCGCAGCGTTCAAAAATAACCGGGTAAAAGAGTTTCCTAACCCCAAACCTAAGAAAGAGAAACCAAAAAAGCGTGCTCACCACTTAATAATTAAATGTGATGATAAAGTGCTGATGGAGAAGCGTCCTTCGAGTGGAATTTGGGGTGGGTTATTCGGCTTTTTTGAGTTTGCAGAGCGAAATGAACTAGACGCGTTTATTAAGCAGCAAGAACTTAAACTTGAATGTACAAATACACTTGAACCCTTTGTGCATATTTTTACGCATTTTGAGTTAACTATTACTCCCGTGGTTGTGGAAGTAAAAAGCATGCCAGATTGTGTACATGATCAGCAACTGCTGTGGTTCGATACTCGGAACCCGCCAGAGGTTGGGCTCGCTGCACCGACTAAAAAGTTGGTTAAAGTATTAACCGCAATAGGGTAAACTGACACTATCACTGGTGCTGACTCTCATTGAGTGCACGATTAAAATTGAAGAGGTAGATACTCATGGCACGTACGGTATTTTGTCAAAAGTTACAAAAGGAAGCGCCTGGACTGGATTTTCAACTGTATCCAGGAGAAGTTGGTGAGCGCATATTTAATAACATCTCCAAAGAAGCTTGGCAGCAATGGCAGCATAAGCAAACCATGCTTATTAACGAAAAGCATCTTAACATGATGGACCCTGAGCATAGGCAAATGCTTGAAGAGCAGATGGTCGGCTTTTTATTTGAAGATAAAGAAGTCGAAATTGAAGGTTACAGACCACCAGAAAAATAAGAAAAATAAAGGTCGCATCAGCGACCTTTTTAGAACTAATAAACTCGATTAGTACTCTCTATCAACAGAAAGCTCAGCAAGTCCTATTAGGGCCTCTTTATGTACTGAATCTGGTAAAACGTTTAATTGTGCAATTGCTTTTTGAGCTTCTTCTTGGGCTTTAGCCATTGTGAAGTCAAGCGCTTTAGTTTCAGCCAATGTTGCTAAAATATCTTCAAGATAATCAAGCCCATTACCACTTTCGATAGCTGTTCTGATCTGAGCTGACTGTTGGGCATTTGCATGCTGCATTGCATAAATAAGCGGAAGCGTAGGTTTCCCCTCGGCGAGATCATCACCAATATTCTTGCCTAGCAGCTCTGCGTTAGCACTGTAGTCAAGAATATCGTCTACAAGTTGAAAGGCTGTGCCTAAATGCATACCGTAAAGCTTAAGTGCAGTTTTAATTTCGTCTGGTTGCTCTAACACCACTGCAGGTAGCAAAGTTGCAGCTTCGAATAGCTTTGCCGTTTTGCTGTAGATAACCTGCATATAACTCTTTTCAGTTGTATCTGGGTCATTACAGTTCATTAACTGTAACACCTCGCCTTCAGCGATGATATTAGTCGCATCGGCCAAAATCTGCATGACTTCCATATTGCCCAAACTGACCATCAACTGGAATGAGCGAGTGTAGATAAAATCACCGACCAATACGCTTGCTGCGTTTCCAAACTCTGCATTTGCAGTCGGTTCTCCACGGCGCATCAATGACTCATCAACCACGTCGTCATGGAGTAAGGTTGCAGTATGAATAAACTCTACAATTGTCGCTAGCGTGATATGCTTATCACCTTCGTAACCTAATGCTCGCGCGGCCAAAAGGGCTAACATTGGGCGGATACGTTTTCCTCCGCTATTTACAATGTATAAACCTAGCTGTTTTACAAGTGCAACATCAGATTGCATTTGTTGATGTATAAGTTGGTTGACGTCAAGCATATCTTGCTCAACCAAATTTTGGATAGTTTTTATATCCATTGCGCTCCGAGCCAATCTATTAACCGAAAATGAATAAACTTGGCGATTGTACTACAAAAAAATCATCGACTCGATAAATTGTCGTAGTTGCTTATAAAAAAACGTTTTTATGTCTACTTTTTGTTCTTTTAAAGGTTGCGTAATGAGTGAAATAGGTACGATGAAATCTCGCTTGGAACTGTAATAGGTAAATCATAGGTTCGCCTCCTGTCTTATGAATTGAGAGAAAAAAAGAGCTTGGCTTTGACATTTTTTTGACTAGAATAGGTGAAAATATTTGATTGCCCTCATACGAGCTAAATTTTATTCACTTTCTTCAAATTTACTCTTGCGCCAAGATACGCATTAGCGTAAACTTCGCGCCCTATTGAAGAATATTAAGTTGCGTCGATTTGAGGGCGCACAGACGGAGTTAATTATGTACGCGGTTTTCCAAAGTGGTGGTAAACAGCACCGTGTGACTGAAGGTCAAACAATTCGTTTAGAAAAGCTAAACGTTGAGACTGGTGCAGCAGTTGAATTTGATTCAGTACTTCTAATTGCTGATGGTGAAAAGATCGAGATCGGTGCACCGTTTGTTAACGGTGGTAAAATTACAGCTGAAGTTGTATCTCACGGTCGTGGCGAGAAGATTAAGATTGTTAAGTTTAGACGTCGTAAGCATTCTCGTAAGCAGATGGGCCACCGTCAGTGGTTCACTGAAGTTAAAATCACTGGCATTAGCGCTTAATTTTTAGAGGTACAAAGAGATGGCACATAAGAAGGCAGCTGGTAGTACTCGTAACGGTCGCGATTCAGAAAGTAAACGCTTAGGTGTTAAACGTTTTGGTGGCGAGTCAGTTTTAGCGGGTAACATCATCGTTCGTCAACGTGGTACACGTTTCCACGCAGGTACTAACGCAGGTATCGGTAAAGACCACACAATCTTCGCAAAAGCAGACGGTAAAGTTGTTTTTGAGCAGAAAGGTCCTTTAAACCGTAAATACGTTAGCATCGTTGCTGAGTAATCGGTATTAAATACTAAAAAACCCCGCTTAGGCGGGGTTTTTTGTTTTCAGCACATCAATTACCAAATTAGCTATATCAAGGCGTATTAATACAATTGGTATTAGGAGCGATTTGTCGCTGCTGCTATAATGATGTAGTGAATTCAGGCAGAGTTAAAGAGTTTAAACCATGAAGTTTGTCGATGAAGTAGAGATTAGAGCGGAAGCCGGAGATGGGGGCAGTGGTGTCGTTTCATTTCGCCGCGAAAAGTTTGTGCCAGATGGTGGCCCAGACGGAGGTGATGGCGGTGATGGCGGGAGTGTATTCCTTGAGGCTGATGAAAACTTAAATACGCTTATCGACTATCAATTTGAACGCTTTCACCGAGCCGAACGCGGTACTAATGGTCAAGGCCGAAATTGCACCGGTAAGAAAGGCCAGGATTTGGTACTCAAAGTGCCTGTAGGTACTCGTGTTACTGATGTTGATACCGAAGAATGCCTTGGTGATTTAACCAAGCATGGACAAAAGCTGATCGTAGCGAAAGGTGGATATCATGGCCTTGGTAATACGCGTTTTAAGTCAAGTACTAATCGCGCACCAAGACAGAAAACCCTAGGTACTCAAGGTGAAATTCGTAACCTTCGCTTAGAATTAATGCTGCTTGCAGACGTCGGCTTGTTAGGTCTGCCAAATGCCGGTAAATCTACGTTTATCCGCAGTGTATCTGCTGCCAAACCGAAAGTCGCTGACTATCCATTTACCACGCTAGTGCCTAATTTAGGCGTTGTAAGACCTGAGGCGAGCAAGTCATTTGTAATTGCTGATATCCCAGGCCTAATTGAAGGTGCTGCGGACGGTGCAGGCCTTGGCATTCGTTTCTTAAAGCACTTAGAGCGCTGTCGAGTGTTATTGCACATTATTGATGTGATGCCGGTTGATGGTAGTGATCCTGTTGAGAATGGCTTCGCTATTATTAACGAGCTGCATCAATATAGCCCTAAATTAGCAGAAAAGCCTCGTTGGTTAGTGCTAAATAAAGTGGATTTGTTGCTTGAAGAAGAAAGAGAAGAAGTGTGCGCCCGTATTGCTGAAGAGCTAGACGCTGAAAACTTTTATATGATCTCTGCTGCAAACAAGTTAAATACGCAACCTTTGTGCTTTGATATCATGAACCTTCTTGAAAGCATGCCAAAAGATAAATTCGAAGAAGAGCAGCAAGAAGAAGTTGAATTTAAGTGGGATACATACCACAGACATGCAACTAAAAATGATAAGAGCGATGATGATGACTGGGATGATTGGGATGACGACGACTACGATGTTGAAGTTATTTACGAGCGTTAAGCTGCATTGAGTTTATTTTAAAAGGCCCATTATATGGGCCTTTTTTATGCCTATTTGAACGGTATATTACTTCAACTCAGTATTCTCGCCGCAATTGTGTTGAAGATGATATACTAACCGAACATCTTGCATGCTAATTGTGTGTGAAAAACTAATACTAAAATACTATAAAGGTGCGTTGTGGTAATTTCAATGATAGCTGCGATGGCAAATAACCGTGTTATCGGAAAAGATAACGATATGCCGTGGCACTTGCCTGCAGATCTTCAACATTTCAAAAAGGTTACGCTAGGGAAGCCAGTGATTATGGGCCGAAAAACATTTGAGTCTATTGGTAGACCGCTGCCGGGCCGCAGAAACATAGTGATATCCAGAAACCTTGACTACACTAAAGAGGGTATAGAAGTGGTCACTTCGCCTGAAGCCGCACTGAGTGCAGTTGAAGATAGTGACGAAATTATGATAATTGGCGGTGGTCATATTTATGACATATTCTTACCTTATGCTCAGCGGCTCTATTTGACCTTCATTGATTTAGAAGTTGATGGGGATACTCAATTTCCTGATTACGAGCAAGTTGCCGAATGGGAAGTGCTTGAAACTGAGTGTAACGAACCTGATGAAAGAAATAATCATAGTTATAAATTCGTAACTCTGAACAAAAAACTATGAGTTTCTTGCTAACAATTGTTTAGGTTGCTAAAATATAGCCAGTTATATGCTACGAATAAAGTATTAAAGGGTCTGTGTAATGAAATTAACTACCGTGCTACTGTCAGCTACTATCGCTGTTGCAGCTTTTTCTTTTAGCAAACCAGTAAGTGCAAACGATCAGTTGGCGCTTTCTATATGTGAATATATCGCTGCGGACGATAAAAATCGCATTCGTAACGTGTTGAAAACATCGCGCCTTAAAATGCGTAATGTTTACGATGCAATCCAGTGCAACGGTAACAACCTACTAAGACATGCTATTGCTAGCAACGCAAGTGATGCTGGTGAATACATTATTAAAAGTATTCCAAAAAGCGCATTAGAAGACGGTAAAGATTTAGCATGGGCTGAATCAAACCACGGTGGTTCAGCATTGATTGCTGTTATTAAAGAGCGTGCAGGCCTTTAATTGTAAAGTTTACGCAATATGAAAGAGCCCTTATTAGGGCTTTTTTTATGCCTGAGTTTTCTAACAATCCTAATTAGCGTGTAATTTTTCTACCTCTCTATTTTTTGATTAGAGTCAGCTTCCTTCCAATTTTTGTAATAAATTTCTGCTAGGGCTCTTGAGAAATCGAGCAATCGTGCCAATACTATTGTTAAGGGTAAACGCAAAAGAAGGATTGCATATGAAGATTAATTTATCTGGCCATCACGTAGATGTAACCGATGCTGTTAAAAACCACGTTCATGAAAAGTTTGCCAAGATCGCTAACCATTTCCCGTCGTTGTTATCCCTAGACATCATCGTCAGTAAAGAACACAAACAATTTTACACGGAGATAAGTACAAACTACGCAGGTAGCCGAATATCGGTAAAAGGTGAAGACGAAGTGATGTATCCTGCTATTGCTAAAGCGTCTAAAAAGCTCGATGCAGCGTTGAAGCACCGAAAAGGCCAGTTAAAAGCCAATAAACATCAGAAGCCGGTGAGTACAACGCCACCTATTGCCCACGAGATTATTCAGGAAATGGAGCTGAAATAATCTTAGTTTCAGATAAACATCAGGCCCTACGGGGCCTTTTTTGATACACTTCCTCAATCATCCTAGCTAGCCTTAATTACGAGCATATGCCAAATTACCAAGAAATTTTAGAACAGGCTGCGCAGCGAGTTCAACCGTTGTTACGCGAAGGCAAAGTTGCTAACTATATTCCCGCTTTAGCTGAGCAGCCATTAGAACAATTTTCTGTTTCACTGCATACGGTAGATGGCGAAACTTATAGTGCCGGAGATACTGAAGCCAAATTTACGATTCAATCAGTATCTAAAGTAATGACATTGACGTTGGCGTTACAGCGCTATGGCGACGAGCTTTGGAGTCGGGTAGGGAAGGAGCCTTCGGGTACTGCTTTTAACTCGTTAACTCAGCTTGAGTTCGAAAATGGTATCCCAAGAAACCCCTTTATAAATGCAGGTGCTATTGTAACTTGTGATGCACTTTACTCTCGTTTATCCGCTCCAATTCATACCATGCTAGAAAGCTATAGAGCGATGTCTGGTAACGACAAGCTGTGTATTAATAAGGTTGTGGCGCAGTCTGAGTATGATCACAGGTACAGAAATGCGGCGATGGCTTATTTGATGAAGTCATTTGGTAATTTTAATAATGAAGTTGAGGACGTATTGTGGTCATATTTCAATTTTTGCGCAATTGAAATGAATACCACTGAGTTGGCGAAGTCATTTTCGTATCTGTCTAGTCAGGGATATTGCAACTTATCAAAACAGCGGATACTTACCAAAAAACAAACCAAGCAAATGAACTCGCTGTTATTTACAAGTGGTCTTTACGATGCCGCAGGTGACTTTGGTTATCGAGTAGGGATGCCTGGTAAGTCGGGTGTCGGAGGGGCGATAATCGCTATCGTACCTAACCGTTTTACAATTTCGGTATGGTCACCTGGACTTGATAAAGTTGGTAATTCTTTGGCTGGGATTGCAGCATTAGAGTATCTATCCAACGAACTTGGTACTGCTATTTTTTAAAGCCAAGGTATTTATACCAGCCAAGTTATAGAACATAAAAATAGCGACCGAAGTCGCTATTTTTACCAATCTTAAACGGTCTAAGGAGCGTTATTGTTCCCAGTATGATTGCTCTAGTGAGTCTTCACGCTCAGGTAGGCCTCTAGATAGCCTAGGTGAATGCTGAACGAGTACCTCATAGCTTGCACGGTTTGCATATTTACTTATCTGTGCCAGCGATGAATAAGTAATTGCACTTTGTTCATGTTTTGCTGAGTTTGGTACATTCAGCTTATGGTATTCATTGGCACAAATATCATGCAGAACAGCGGCAAGAGCGCAGTCACCTGCACCATTAGTATTCTTGATGATGTCTGGTCCACCCATATAAGGAGCGGTATGGCTGTATGCTCTGATAGGGTTCTCACACTGGGCTTTTTTCATTGCGCGTGAGAATTCGTAGCGATTAAATTCAGGAATAGCACCAGGCAGCAATGGGTATTCAGTCACACGCTTGCAGCAGTCATCAACATAACCCGCCATAAATAGCCCCTTGGGGCCCGCAGTACAAATGACCATATCAACCCAGTCCAATGCTTTATCCGCGGCGAGAAGTGGATCGCTAAAGCCTGTTATCGCTTCCCCTTCTTCTTCGTTCATCGCAAGGATATCAACATGTTTAGCAACGAAGTCAGCCCACCATTTTGGGTCTTGTTCAATTAAGAACTTAGTGCCAAGTGTTAATACAACGGGTACGCCAGCATTATTGGCATACTCAACCGCCTGCATCGTCGCTTGTGTCATGGTTTCGTCGCCACTCGTACGCATCAAGTAAGCGCTGATCACTAATGCCGAGGACTCTTCGATAAGCGTTTGGCAAATAGACTCAGGACGTAGGTGGTTCATTAATCCTGCGCTGATAGCAAAAGTACGCTCACCACTGTCATCAATAAGTGTAAAGCAACGACCAATGGGACCATCAACTGGCTGCAAGTAGTCCAGATCCACTCGGCTTGAGGTGTTACATAAAAATTTATAGGCGTAGCTGCCAATCTTTATGTTTTCACTCATCACCCCAAGTAGGACTGAGCGATCATCTGCTAGCACCGAATAGTTGTGCATGGTGTTACCTATGGTACCGCCGGCAAATTCATAGTCGATCATGTCATCACGTTTTAGCCTATCATAAAGGGCGTTGGTGACATCATTGTCTATCACTTGTGACATACCACGCTGTAAGTGGAACTCATCAAGAAAAGCTTGATCCACTTTCGCTTCGATATCAACGACGATTTGATCTATACCACAGATATAGCTCCTTTTTAGCCGATCATCAGCGTGTAACTGGTTAATAAGCGGATCTTTATCTTCCACCGGAAAATAGTGTTTATGCCTACGGCGTCCCGGAAATTTCATATTCTACCCGTGTGTTTTTGAGCTTACGAAATAAAAAAAGCGGCGAATTATAGCGTAAATCCAACCCTGTGAGCCACGGCAAAATTGCGAAAATTATCAATAATGTCCGCAAAATATTAAAAAGATGTTGGTAACATCCTGAGTTTGCTTATAAAAGCAGCTGTATTGGTGACTATGATTATTTAAGAATAGCAGCTTAACCAGAGCTCTGCTGGAGGTGATATACTCCATTTTAGATGAGGAAGATAATAAAATTACCATGTCAGAAGTAAAAGATGATCAATATTGGATGAAAGTGGCGTTAGCTTTTGCTGACAAAGCTGAAGCCGAAAACGAAATTCCTGTCGGCGCTGTTGTAGTGAAAGATGGTGAAATGATAGCTGCGGGTTGGAACCGTTCGATTACCTGTCATGATCCTTCGGCTCACGCTGAAATGATTGCCATTCGAGAAGCTGGCAAAGTCGTTGAAAATTATCGGCTGATAGATTGCACTTTATATGTGACGCTTGAGCCATGTCCTATGTGTGCCGGTTTACTGGTCCATAGTCGCTTAAGCAGAGTGGTGTTTGGGGCATCTGACGCAAAAACGGGCGCTGCTGGTTCGATAATGAACCTGTTACAGCATGAAAAGCTCAACCACCAATTAGAAGTTACATCGGGCGTATTGAGTGAAGTATGTGGCGAAAAGCTGTCTGCATTTTTTAAGCGCAGACGCCAAGAGATTAAAGCGGCAAAAAAATTGAAAAACGGTAGTACTTAGGGCTGTACTACCGCTGTGGCTGCTTTTGCATCCCTTTGCTCTTCCATTTGGATTAGCGCAAAAATACGATGGCGCAGGAGCATTTTGCGATGTGCATTTTTCATCATTACACGGCGACGATTTGGCGACGTGTACTTAGTGTTACGTTTAAATTGATGATTCCGACGTCTTCTCAACATAGAACCTCCGAATGTGAGAGATTAGTTGGGGAAACTCCCCAGATATTAATTTAGTATAAATACGCTATGCTTGTGACAGATTTATGACCTTTTGAAGCATTTATCAAGCCAGCTTAGTAAATATTAATTACTGTTGCTTTTCGACTTCTCTGACTTTGTCTGGATTATCAACAGGAGTCGTTTGCGAAGAGGCTTTACTGCTGTCAGGTAGGAGTGCACCGTTATCTTCCAACCACACAAGTGCATCATAATAGCGGCGGATATTATCTACATACGTTACCGCGACATCACCACGAGCATATCCATATCTTGTATTTCGATAGTAGCGCTTTTTAGTAAGTAGTGGTAGTCGTTTTTTAACGTCTGCCCAGTTATTCGGATCGCCTCCTTGATCTGCAGTAATGCTACGCGCATCTCGCACATGTCCCCAGCCCACATTGTAAGAAGCAAGGGCAAGCCAAGTACTATCGGGCTGCTGTATTTCTTCAGGCATACGGTCAAATAAAATACGTAGGTATTTGGCGCCACCTTCAATATTTTGCTGGGCATTGAGACGATTTGTCACGCCAACTCTTTTAGCTGTGGGTTGCGTTAACATCATGATACCGCGGACCCCTGTAGGAGACTTAGCTCTGGGATCCCACATCGATTCTTGATAGCTGACCGCAGCAAGTAGACGCCAATCGATATTGTGCTGTTTCGAATAACTTTTAAACCACTTGAGATAGGTTGGTAGGGTGCTATGTACAGCTTCGACAAACGCTAAGGTGTTTACATAATTAAACTCTTCGATATGACCAAAATACTTCTCTTCAAGCGTAGCCAGAAAGTTGTTTTGTTGTACTCGAGCGAAAAATGCAGGTAGCAATGCATATAACGAATCGTCTTTTTCGTTACGCATCATCCACGCCACATGTTCATCTTTTGTAACTGAAAACGCAATACTGACGGTCGGGTGGTAGCGCCTAAATAGGGCCAGTGAATGTGAGTCTGTAATAGTGTAGTCAATCTCTCCATCAATGATAGCCTGCAGCAGCTCTTCCTCACCTTTATCTGAGACAACCTCCCAACTCAAATGAGGATGGCTTGTTTTAGCCTCTTCAAGCGCGATAACATGATTGCTGTGTGCAAGTACTGTAATTGGCGCTTTAATATCATCAAAGTCTCTTGGCCACTCTCTGCCTTGTTTGTACACGAGCTTTTGACTGATCATTCTATACGTTGGGCCAAAACGATATTTCGCTGTTCTTGATGGGTGAAAGCTCACCGCGGAGGCAACGATATCTAGGTCTCCGGCATCTAGCCGTGCAAATAACTCATCTAGATTAAAGTAAGGAACGATGTGTAATTCAACACCAAGCTCATTGGCAAATTCACTCGCCAGTTCATATTCAAACCCTTGTTCTCCAGTAGTACCTTGATAGTAGTTTCCCGGGCCCGCAAGCGTGCCAACACGTAATACCTTATTTTGTTTTACATGTTGCAACTGATTAAGAGGGGCTTTGTCGCACCCAACTAAACAGATGGCAACAAAGCACATAAAGACGTATTTAAACATGACCTAGGTTCTCTTTTGCGCTTGAAATCTCAACTTACCGCAGCAAAATCATAATTGCAAAAGCCGAATTAACTTAAGGTAATGATAGATTTGCATGATATTTTCTAGTTTTGACAAATTAGTGTTAATTCCGCGCGCTATTTCCACTATAATGAGCGCCCAAAGATATCGTTCAATCCTTAACCCCGGATGAAAATACCTATGTTAATCCTACGTGGTGCACCTGCACTTTCAGATTTCAAAGTCCAAAAGATCCTTAAAACCTGCGCTGCAGCTCAATTACCAGTTACCAATGTTTATGCCGAGTTCATGCATTTTGCTGACTTAACGGCTGAGCTTTCAGAGGCTGAGTTAACTAAGCTCAACAGCCTGTTAAAGTATGGACCAACTATTACGGAGCACACGCCAGAGGGCAAACTGATCTTGGTAACACCAAGGATCGGAACTATCTCTCCTTGGGCTTCTAAAGCGACAGATATTGCAAACAACTGTGGTCTTACGCAAGTACACCGTGTTGAGCGTGGTATTGCTTATTATGTTGAGGGTGAACTAACACAAGCTCAGTTCGAAGAAGTTGCACAGTTACTTCATGACCGCATGACCGAATCTGTTCATGCAGAGCTTGATGATGCAGCTAAATTATTCCGCACGGAAACGCCCCGCCCAATGTCTTCAGTGGATATTCTTGGCGGTGGCCGTGAAGCACTCGCGGTTGCGAACGTTGAGCAAGGCTTTGCACTTGCTGATGACGAAATCGACTACTTGGTAGAAAGCTTTGAAAAGCTTGGCCGTAACCCTAATGACATCGAACTGTTCATGTTCGCTCAAGCAAACTCTGAACACTGTCGTCACAAAATTTTCAACGCTGATTGGACTATCGATGGTGTAGAACAGCCTAAGTCGCTGTTTAAAATGATTAAAAACACCTACGAAACCAATAGCGACAACGTACTTTCGGCGTATAAAGATAACGCCGCGGTAATGACCGGCTCTAAAGCGGGTCGTTTCTTCCCAAATACTGACGGCGAATACGCTTACCACGAGGAAGATATCCACATTCTTATGAAAGTGGAAACGCACAACCACCCAACGGCGATTGCCCCATTTTCTGGCGCATCAACAGGTTCAGGTGGTGAGATCCGCGATGAAGGTGCAACCGGTCGTGGTTCTAAGCCAAAAGCGGGTTTAGTTGGCTTCACGGTTTCTAACCTTCGTATTCCTGGTTTTGAGCAACCTTGGGAAACTAACTTTGGTAAACCAGGGCGCATTGTTAATGCACTAGACATCATGCTTGATGGCCCACTTGGTGGCGCTGCATTTAACAACGAATTTGGTCGTCCAAATCTATTGGGTTACTTCCGAACTTACGAAGAAAAAGTAGAAAGCCATAATGGCGCTGAAGTACGTGGTTACCACAAGCCAATCATGATCGCTGGTGGTTTAGGTAACATCCGTGAAGATCACGTGCAAAAAGGCTCAATCCCTGTAGGTGCTAAGCTAATCGCACTTGGTGGTCCTGCAATGAACATCGGGCTTGGCGGTGGGGCTGCTTCATCAATGGCATCTGGCCAATCAAACGAAGATTTAGACTTTGCTTCTGTTCAGCGTGAAAACCCTGAAATGGAACGTCGTTGTCAGGAAGTGATCGACAAATGTTGGCAGCTTGGTGATGATAACCCAATTGCGTTTATTCACGATGTGGGCGCGGGTGGTTTATCAAATGCATTTCCTGAGCTTGTCGACGACGGTGGCCGTGGTGGTAAATTCCAGCTGCGTAACATCCCGAACGATGAACCAGGCATGGCACCACACGAAATCTGGTGTAACGAGTCGCAAGAGCGTTATGTATTGGCAGTTGCAGCTGAAGACTTTGCTCGCTTTGAAGCAATTTGTAAGCGTGAGCGCGCACAATATGCAGTAATTGGTGAAGCGACAGAAGAGCGTCACCTAACAGTCGCTGATAGCCACTTTGATAATAATCCTGTGGACCTGCCACTAGACGTATTACTTGGCAAGCCACCAAAAATGCATCGTGACGTTGAGTCAAAGCGTGTAGTAGGTACAGCATTAGATACTGCTGGTATTGAGCTTGAAGATGCAGCTAAGCGTTTACTTCGCCTACCAACGATTGCTGAGAAAACATTCCTTATCACGATTGGTGACAGAACCGTAACAGGTTTGGTCGCACGTGACCAAATGGTTGGCCCTTGGCAAGTACCAGTCGCTAACTGTGCGGTAACGGCGGCAACTTACGATACTTACCACGGTGAAGCGATGTCGATGGGTGAGCGTACCCCAGCGGCACTGCTTAACTATGGAGCATCGGCTCGTCTAGCAGTAGCAGAAGCGTTAACTAATATCGCTGGTGCTAATATCGGTAGCCTCAACAACATTAAGCTTTCTGCAAACTGGATGGCGGCTGCGGGTCACCCAGGTGAAGATGCAGGTCTTTACGAAGCGGTTAAAGCGGTTGGTGAAGAATTATGTCCGGCATTAGGCCTTACAATCCCAGTTGGTAAAGACTCAATGTCGATGAAGACTCAGTGGGATGAGAATGGCGAAGAAAAGTCAGTGACTGCGCCATTATCACTTATCATCACTGCATTTGGTCGTGTTGAAGATATTCGCAAAACAGTCACGCCTGAGCTTCGTACAGACAAGGGTGAAACCAGCCTATTCTTACTTGACTTAGGTGCTGGTCAAAACCGTCTTGGCGCGTCAAGCTTAGCGCAAGTGTATAAGCAACTTGGCGACAAGACACCTGATGTTGACAGCCCTGAGCTGTTAAAAGGCTTCTACAATGCGGTACAAGCATTAGTTGAGTCTGGCAAGCTTATCGCTTACCACGACCGCTCTGACGGTGGTCTATTCACCACTGCTGCGGAAATGGCGTTCGCAGGCCACACAGGTGTGAGCATTGAATTAGATGCGCTGCAAGGTACAGACTTAGAAGTGCTATTCAATGAAGAGCTTGGCGCAGTATTGCAAGTTCGCAATGACGATATCGCTGCGGTTGAAGCGGTGTTTGCTGAGCACGGTATTGCTGATATTGCACATCGCATCGGTACGCTAAACAGTGAAGACAAGGTTATCTTTACTCGTGGCGGTCAGGCAGTACTTGAAAATACTCGCACAGAGCTTCGCACTATCTGGGCTGAGACAACTTACCAGATGCAAGCACTACGTGATAACCCAGATTGCGCGAAGCAAGAGTTTGATGCTAAGTTCGATGACAAAGATCCGGGCCTAAACGTTAAACTAAGCTTTGATCTAAACGAAGATATCGCAGCGCCTTACATTGCAAAAGGGGTGAAGCCGCAAGTTGCTATCTTACGTGAACAGGGTGTTAACTCACATATTGAAATGGCAGCAGCGTTTAACCGTGCTGGCTTTGCGGCAATTGACGTACATATGAGTGACATCCTTGAAGGTCGCTTAACGCTAGAGCAATTCAAAGGCCTAGTGGCATGTGGTGGCTTCTCATACGGTGACGTTTTAGGTGCTGGTGAAGGCTGGGCTAAATCAATCCTATTCCATGACTCAGCACGTGAGCAATTCCAAGGTTTCTTCCAACGCCAAGATACCTTCAGCTTAGGTGTGTGTAATGGTTGTCAGATGCTTTCTACATTAAAAGAGCTGATCCCTGGCACGGAAAACTGGCCACGTTTTGTTACGAACAAGTCAGAGCGTTTTGAAGCGCGTTTCAGCTTAGTTGAAGTACAGCAAAGCCCGTCAATCTTCTTTGATGGTATGGCTGGCTCTCGTATGCCAATCGCGGTATCACATGGTGAAGGTCATGCTGAGTTTGCAAGTGAAGCAGCGGTACAAACTGCACTGAATTCAGGTTCAGTTGCTGTGAAGTTTGTTGATAACTACGGTGATCCAACCACTCAGTACCCAGCTAACCCGAATGGCTCTCCTGCTGGTATTACGGGCATGACGTCAACAGACGGCCGTGCAACTGTGATGATGCCGCATCCTGAGCGTGTATTCAGAGCAGTAGCAAACTCTTGGCACCCTGATGAGTGGCAAGAAGATAGCCCTTGGATGCGTATGTTCCGCAATGCGCGTAAGCTAGTAGGCTAACACGACATATATTTGAAAAAGGTCACTTCGGTGGCCTTTTTTATTCATGGCTCGATAATTATCTATCGGGTACACTGAAAGGGAAATAGCAATCATGTTTTAGGGATACGAATGAAAAAATGGCTTTGGAGCTTAGTGTTGATACTCAGTGTTTTAGTGGGTGTTTACTTTGCCAGAGTTCCTTTGTCGCTCTGGGCCATTAAACATTTTATACCAGTTAATGAACTTCAGATCAGTTGTCTTGACTGGCGTTTGTCGAGCTTCAATCGTATCCATATTACAAAAGCATGTGTGCAGACAGATGCGTTTAATGCCCAGCTTTATGACGCACAACTCAGCATGCAACAAGTCAATATTGAAAAAGCGGACATGCAACTTCTTCCGCCCAAAAAGTCAGGTGCAACTAAACCACAGCGCCTTGCGTTGCCACTCGACATCACCAGACCCAAAATGCATGTTGCTGAGCTGTCTATTTCTGGCGAGCCATTACCAAAGCCATTAGTTGTGTCGATTTCGGAGTCCGAACTGAATCAATTTGTAGTTTCAGGTGACATTGCTGCAGAAGTTACGTTGCAGCCAGAGCGTATTGCTGCAAATATTGACCTAAGTGGCAAGTACCTCAGTGCTTTGTTACCTCCTCAGATCCAAGCCCTTTCAGGAACTAGCAAACTTGAATTCGATGGTCTAGCTATGGACGCAGAGCTAGAACTTGAGACTTTAGTGGCGCTCGAACAGGATGAGTGTAAAGGTAGTGCTGCGTATATTGGTGCTGTGTCAGGGCGGTATGATTTAGCCTCGCAGCAGGGGAAGATAGCACTTGCCGAGCCGATTTCAGCGAAATCAACGCTTAATTGTCTTACTTCTGAATATAACAAACTGTTACCGACCACTTGGCAGCTCCGTTTACCGAGTGAAATTACTATTTCTGCCGATTCAATCGCGACAGATTTACTTGAAGTGACAGGTAAAGATAAACCGTTACAGCTTGAAGTGAACGAGTTGGCAGTCGACTTAACTGAGCCTTTCGTCAATGGTGATATTCGCCTTGAATTTGCCGATGAAAAGTGGGGCGCGCATACACTGGCGGGAGCGCTTAGTGCGCGGCCAAATTTTGTTGATATGAGCGGGGAAATCACAAGTGACCTTCAAAAGCTTACACTGCAAGATGTTATTGCTGAGAACCTTGAGCTCAATAGCCGCTTCAAAATATTGGGTGATCCAACCGAGCTAATTACAGTTGAGGCTCAGCCGAGCATATTCTCAACCCAGTTATCGACATCAGATTTGGTGATTGATAATCCATCTTTGACGCTTGACTTACATGCGCAGCTAGATGTGCCAAAACTCAAAAGTGGGCATTTACTACACAGAGTCTTACCTGAAGGAATGAGTTTTGCGATAACGCTTGATTCAACACTGCAAAACCTGAGTGTTGAGAATGTGACAGCAAAACAGAGTGCGTTGAGCGGGCGAGTTGTGCTTGAGCCTACACACGATTTTGATATCAACCTCACCTTAACCAGTACACAAATACAACAGCAGAATTACAAACTAAATGAGTTAGCGCAGACGCTCCACTGGCAAGGCTCAGTCGCGACAGGAGAAATCTTTTCAACCCTGTCTGGCGATACCAAGGTAGCAGAAGTTAACTTAGCCGATTTCAGTTTGAAAAACGTAAGCATTGATAGCAAAGGGCAGCAAAGCCGTGGATTGATGGCGTCACATGTGATTAATATTGATGGTGTAAAGGTGTTGCTTGAGCATCAATATTCAAGCTTAAAACATCCAGCACAATTACACGTGCCCAAGCAGCAGCTCACTCAACTTCAGCCATATATTGACGCGCTTTTACCGAACTTAAAAGTTACCCATGGTAACTTCTATGCAATACTCGAAGGGGATTTATCCACGCGCATATTTACCTTAGACGGGAGCGTTCAAAATGGATCTGCGTTATTTAATGAACGGCTTATTCAAAATGCAACGATTGATGTCTTTGGTCTATTAAGTTCAGCAGATATTCAACTCAAGCCAACCACACTGAGCGTTGAAGAGTTGAGAGCTGGTGTTATCGTTCAAGCAATAACAGGCCAACTGCTCAGCGAAGCAGGCGTGGCTAAACTAAAAGATATTAACGCACAAGTTTTTGCCGGTAACGTGGGGGTTGATGAAGTTAGTTTGGTCCCAACGCCGCAGGTCGTTCGAGTATCGCTAGATAAACTGAGTTTAGATCTTATTGCCGCCTCTGGGCATGATGCAGGCGTTGAGCTGAGAGGGCTGATCTCAGGCAAGTTACCAGTACAAGTGTCTTCATCTGGGGTACGTATTGAATCTGGTCATATCCATAATGTTGGTGAAGGGCTGTTAAAGGTTGAAAACAATGCATCAATTAATGCGTTAAAAGAGCAGCAACCTAGCTTACAAACGGTGATTGGTGTACTTGACGAGTTGACCATTGAGCAATTGAGTAGTGGCGTAAATTTAAATGAAGACGGCTGGTTGGACTTAGATGTTAAAATTACAGGAATTAACAAACTCCAACAACAACCAGTAAACTTTAACTATACACACTCAGAAAATGTGTTTACCTTATTACGAGCCCTACGCTTGAGCGACGAGATCACGCGCGAAGTGGAAAATGCGTTAAATAAAGAGGAGCGTTAGTGAATGAAATGGATGCTAGTGATATCAGCTTTATTGGTGTTGAGTGCTTGTACTCATAAGGTGCAAGTGGAAACCAAAGAGCCCATAACGATCAACTTAAATGTAAAAGTAGATCACGAGATCCGCGTGAAGGTGGATAAAGAACTCGACAACTTATTCAGCGAAGACAGTGAGCTATTCTAAGGAGGATTTATGAAGCTTAAAGCAATCTCTACCCTAATAATTGGGCTCAGTATGAGCTTCGCCGCATTCGCAATTTCTATTGACGATGCTAAATCACAGGGTTTGGTTGGTGAGACTACATCAGGCTATCTTGGTGTAGTAAAAAGTGGTCAAGGCGTACAGCAGCTAGTTGATGAAGTGAATGAAAAGCGCAAACAGAAATACCAGCAATTAGCGAAAAAGAACGGGATCACGCTTGAGCAAGTAGAGGCTTTAGCGGCTAAAAAAGCGTATAACAAAACGCAATCAGGTCATTATATTCAAGTAAATGGCAGCTGGGTGAAAAAGTAATACTTCCAAAATCTTACAAGAAAAGGCTGGCTAAACCAGCCTTTTGACTATTTAGGCTTGTGGCATTGCTGAAGCAAATGCTGCCAAAACGCTTCCCCTTTTCGTCTTGCCAGACGAATATTATTTT